>NZ_JBDWPJ010000151.1:0-36700 GCF_039971195.1 Pseudophaeobacter sp. | reverse complement strand
AGCGGCCCAATCTGCCGCGGCAGGTTTGTCTGCGGCAGATGTATCTTCGTCGGATTTGTCTTCGCCGGGCTTGTCTTCACTGGCCGCGTCGTCAGAACCAGCTTCAACGGCTTCAGAAGGCGCCGCTTCGGCTTCGGCCTCAGTAGCAGGTTCAACGGCCTCTGCTGCAGGCTGTTCTTCAGCAGCTTCGGCATCGCTGCCCTCGGCAGAGCTCGGCTCTTCTACTGGGGTGTCAGCCACCAGTTCCATCGGCGAAGACCCTTCGGGAACCTCTGCCAGTTTCGCCTCATCAGCTTCGACCTCATCAACAAGATCGATGGTTTCCATGCCGGCAATTTCCGATACCGCAGGGGTTTCGGACGCAGCTTCAGTGGCGGCGGGCTTTTGATCCGCTGCAGCGACCTCTTTGGTTTCTACCGCATCACCTGAACTGACTTTGGCCGCCTTAGAACGCGAGCCTTTACGGCCCCGCGAGCGGGATCTGGACGGCTTGGCGTCTTCTTCCTCATCACGGGCGCGCTGCGCTTCGGCATAGGCGCGCTCTTCTTCCATCAGGGCTTCGCGGTCAGCAACCGGGATCTGGTAGTAATCGGGGTGAATTTCCGAAAACGCCAAAAAGCCATGGCGGTTGCCGCCATATTCCACAAAGGCGGCCTGCAGTGAAGGCTCTACCCGTGTGACTTTTGCCAGATAAATATTGCCAGCTAGCTGGCGTTTGTTCTCGGATTCAAAGTCGAACTCCTCAACCTTGTTTCCGTCGACCACCACAACGCGGGTTTCTTCCGCGTGGGTGGCATCGATAAGCATCTTCTTTGCCATGTTTCCTTAGTGCACCTGCCCTGCGCAGACGCAAGCCTCCCCTTATCAAGGGGCCGCGCATGTATTGGGGGGTGTCTTGTCAGGGCGATCTGGGACGGCGCACTACAGGAGACGGCCCTGGAACTGATGTCCGGTCCTCGTGCCTGTATGCTCTTCGCTCGCGCGCGCGTCATCGCGTTACGTCTCCGACAGGTCGGGAGCTCCCGTTGCCTGCCTTGTTATCCCTCCTTGATTGATCAAAGAGGCGCTTAGCTGCTCCGTATGGTTTCGGAGCCAATCGGTCTGTCTCGCCTTTTCGGATCATGCCGCTGTCGGATCGTGCCGACGTCAGGTCATGCCGTGCAAATTGCGAGGCAGCGAATCTCATTCATATGGAGGGCCAATCGTCAGGGCTCTCTCCACGCCTTCACCATAAGACCAGCGCAGCGGCAATGACAATGGGCATTCGTCATCCGCGCGCGGCCAAAAGGGTAACAAAACCGGTAAAAGGCAAATTGATGTAGAGAAGGTTAATGAAAAGGTACCCATAGCTGAGCTTTCCGAGCAATCCCCAAGCCAAATCATTGGCTTTACGACAGAAATGGAATTTACCCACAGGTAAAGCCCGCCCCGCCGAAAAAGCATCTAGGCCGGGGAGGCACAGCCTCCCCGCATCAACGATAGGTGCTAGCCGAGGTAGTCAGAGCGCTGCAGCGCGTATTTTGCCATCTTCTCGTTCAGGGTGCGACGTGGAAGGCAAAGCTCTTCCATCACGCTGGCGATCGAGCCCTTGTGACGGCGCATGGTATTGTCGATCAACATGCGTTCAAAGGCTTCGACATATTCCTTCAGCGGCTTACCCTCGGTAGTCATCACCGGCTGCATCTCCTCGTGGTCGGACATCAGAAGCGAGGCAATGGTGCCAGAGCCACGCCGGGCCTGCAGCACTGCGCGTTCCGCCACATTGATCAACTGGCGCACATTTCCCGGCCAGGGCGCTTGCAACAGCTGCGCCGCTTCTTGGGCGGAGACCTGCGGCGCATCACAGCCGTATTCCTCGGCAAATTGCTCGCACAGCCGGGTGAACAGCGTCAGGATGTCTTCGCCGCGTTGGCGCAGCGGCGGTACGATGATGCGCAGCGCCGCCAGGCGGTAAAACAGATCCGAGCGCAGCACGTCTTCGCAGGTCTTGCCAGCCTCTTGCAGGTTGGAGATCGCGATAATGCGTGTCTCGCCCGGCATGCCCTGCTCGTTGATGGCGCTCAGCAGTTTGGCCTGCAGCGGTTCGCTCAAGGCTTCGATACCCTCCAGCACCAGGGTACCTCCACGCGCTTCTTCCAGGGCGGGCAGCAAGCTGTCTTCGGGTTGCATAGGCCCAAACAGACGTTTGGACAGCGCCTCCTCCTCGAGGGCAGCACAGGAGACCAGCACGAATTTCTTGCCCGCCCGGCTGCCAACCGCGTGCAGCGCATGGGCTACCAGGGTTTTTCCGGTGCCGGTCTCGCCATCGATCAGCACATGGCCATCCGCCTGCCCCAGATCAAGAATATCCTCGCGCAACCGTTCCATCACCGGGCTCATACCGATGAGTTTTCTCATGATCTGACCACCGCCAGAAAGCTCCCGGCGCAGCGCCCGGTTATCCAGCGTCAGGCGCCGCGCTGTGGTGGCGCGTTTGGCCAGCTCTGACATGCGATCCGGGTTGAAGGGTTTTTCTAGGAAGTCAAAGGCGCCCACCCGCATGGCCTCGACCGCCATGGGCACGTCCCCATGGCCGGTGATCATGATCACCGGCAGGCCGCTGTCGCTGCCCATCAGTTTTTTCAAAAACTGCATGCCATCCATGCCGGGCATCTTGATGTCGGAAATCACAATGCCGGGGTAATCGGCGCCAAGTTCCTTCAGCGCCTCTTCGGCGCTGGCAAAGGTCTCGGTATCGTAGCCCGAAAGCGCCAACCATTGGCTGATCGATTGGCGCATATCCTGCTCATCGTCAACGATCGCGATTTTCATGGCCTGTGCCATAGGACACCCCTTCTCTTCTTCAAATCTTTCAAGCTGCTATTCCGCAGCCTCGACCCCGTCGACCAGGATCGGCAATTGCATTTCAAACACGGCGCCGCTTTTTTGTCCGTTACGGGCCGAAAGCCGTCCCCCTAGGTCGTTCACGATCCCAGAGGAGATGGCAAGCCCCAGCCCAACCCCGTCACCGGCCTGTTTGGTGGTGTAGAACGGGTCAAACAGACTGCCAAAATCTTCAATCCCAATGCCATTGTCGCGCACCGACATGGTAGCGGTTTCGCCGGCCGCCAGCAGGATTTCCACCTCGGGCTCTTCCACAGATTTGGTGGCGTCCAGCGCATTGCGCAAGAGGTTGACCATAACCTGTTCCAAACGCATGCGATCAGCCATCACAAAGACCGGATCCTCGGGCAGAATGCGGGTGATTTTGACATGGCGTTGGCGCAGTTGCGGCTCCATCATCGACAGGGAGGACGCCAGCGCATCGCCAAGGTTTACAGGGCTGAAGGCATCGCCGCCCTTGCGGGCATAGGATTTCAGCTGCCGGGTGATGGCCCCCATGCGTTCAATCAAATCGTCAATGCGGCCAAAGGAGGCCAGGGCCTCTTCGGGGCGGTTGCGATTGAGCAAAAGCCGCGCCCCGGCCAGGTAGGTTTTCATCGCCGCCAAAGGCTGGTTCAGCTCGTGGCTTACCGCCGCTGACATCTCTCCCAAAGCCGCCAGTTTGGAGCTCTGCGCCAGGCTTTGTTCGGCCACCGCGAGGGTCTTTTGCATGCGTTCACGTTCGGCAATTTCCCGCTGGAGCCGGGCATTCAATACGCGAAGCTCCGCCGACTCACGCTGAAACAGCGCCATCCTCAGCGCTGTCTTGCGGCTGAGCGCATAGAAGGCCAGCGCCAGCAGAATCGCAAAACCCATGATTTCCAGCGCCAGAACCGCGTTCACCTTCTCGCGGATCGAAGCAAAAGTGGTGAAGGAGGTCATCCGCCAGCCCTGAAAAGGCACTCGGGTTTCCAGCCGCATCACCGCCTCACCCTGCAGATAGGCATCCGGCGGCAGGGTGTTCCAATCGGCTGTGGCCCGGATCGCCCGTTCAATGGCACTTTCAGGCGATTGCAGGACGACCGCCTCATCTTCCTTCAAGCCCCGCCAGCGGGCCTCGGTGGCAAGCACGATATTGCCCTTGCTGTCCGTGACTAGAACCGCATCCGAAACCCCGGCCCAGGCGCGTTCAAATTTGCGCAGGTCCACCTCGATGACAATGACGCCCAGCAGACCTGAGGTATCTACGATGCGGCGCGAATAGGTAAAGCGATAGCCGCCGACCTCGCGTTTGATCACCGAAAACACCGTTGACCTCGCCCGCGCCGCATCAACAAAATAGGCCTCGTTGCGGTGGTTTTCTCCCAATCGGTTGCGGTTGGTCGCCGCCACTGTGCGCCCGTCACTGGCCATCAGCATGATCGAGTTGGCGCCGATCTCTTCGATGAAGGAGAGCAGCCGCTGGGTCGACAAAGAGAAATCCTGACTTTGCAGGGCAGCAATCAGTGCCTGGTCGCGGGCCAGCAGCTGCGGCACAATAGCGTGACGGCGCAACTCACTGACAAGGTTACCAGAATAAAGCGCCAACCGCAGTTCGCCGCGGTTGCGGGTACTGTCGGTAAACCGATCGGTCAATTGCTGGTTGGTCACCCAGACGGTGACAGCCGCAACCCCCATGAACAACAGCAAAGCAAGCCGCGCGCGCCAGGGAATGGTGCGCGAGCCGGTCTCTTTGGAGGTGCTTTGGCGAAAACTCTGCGGGGCGTTCATAGGGGAATCCTATTCCTGCCGCCGCAGGAGCTCAAGTCACGCTGCTGCGACAATACCGGCCAATGCGCGAAACACTGCCGTTCCATCGGTGCCGCCATGGCCTTCGTCGGCAGCCCGCTCGGGATGCGGCATCATGCCCAGCACGCGGCGGTTTTCCGACAGGATCCCGGCGATATCATCCACCGACCCATTGGGATTATCGACATAGGTAAAGGCAATGCGGTCCTGATCCTTCAGGGCGGCAACTGTCGCTGCATCGGCATAGTAGTTGCCGTCGTGATGCGCGATTGGAATACCAATGGTATCGCCCTTGGCATAGTCCTGGGTAAAGACGCTGTCCTCGGTGGCGATCTGCAGATCAACCGTGCGGCAGATGTATTTCAACCCGGCATTGCGCAGCAACGCCCCCGGCAGAACGCCGGTTTCGGTGAGGATCTGGAAGCCATTGCACACGCCCATGGCATAGCCGCCACGATTGGCATGCTCGACAACCGCCTGGCAAATCGGAGACTGCGCCGCAATGGCTCCACAGCGCAGGTAGTCTCCATAGGAGAAGCCACCGGGAACCCCTACGATATCAATACCTTCTGGCAGGACGCTATCCTTGTGCCAGACCATGGAAACATCAAAGCCGGCCTGTTCAAAAGCAACCGCGAGATCGCGGTCACAATTGGATCCGGGAAAGACTACGACGGCTGCTTTCATCACTTCATCTCGATGCTGTAGGATTCGATCACAGTATTGGCGAGCAGCTTTTCGCACATCTCGGTCACATCAGCCTCGGTGGCTCCGGCTGCCAGATCAAGATCGACCACCTTGCCCTGACGCACGCCTTCGACCTTGTCAAAGCCCATGGCCCCCAATGCGTGGCGCACGGCCTCACCCTGTGGATCCAGAACCCCGTTCTTCAGCATTACATGCACCCGTGCCTTCATCGTGTCTTTCCTCAGGTTCGATGGGAGCCAGCCCTGGGCGGCGCCCTTTGCAGAAAATTGTCCCCGGCCCCGGTTATCACGACCAAGCCCGGGAGAAACAGCTATGCCAGATCAGTTCACCAGCGTTGGCTTGCTGGGGGCCGGCGGGTTGTTTGGCATCACGCCAAGACGCCGCGCCACTTCGCTATAGGCATCGGTCAGGCTGCCCAGATCGCGGCGAAATACATCCTTGTCGAGCTTCTGGCCGCTCTCGATATCCCACAGGCGGCAGCTGTCGGGGCTAATCTCATCGGCCACCACCAGACGCTGAAAATCGCCATCGTAGACGCGGCCGATTTCGATCTTAAAGTCCACCAAGCGGATACCAACGCCAAACATGACGCCCGACATGAAGTCATTCACCCGCAGCGCCAGGCTGAGTATGTCATCCATATCCTGCTGGCTGGCCCAGCCAAAGGCGGCAATATGCTCTTCGCTCACCAGCGGGTCACCAAGGCTGTCATCTTTGTAGCAGTATTCCACGATTGGGCGTGGCAGCTGGGTGCCTTCGTCAATGCCAAGCCGTTTCGACATGGAGCCAGCCGCATAGTTGCGCACGATCACTTCCAGCGGAATGATCTCGCAGGAGCGCACCAGTTGTTCGCGCATGTTCAGGCGTTTCAGGAAATGCGTTGGCACGCCGATCTGGCCAAGCCCCTGCATGAAATACTCGCTCAGGATATTGTTGAGCACACCTTTGCCCTCGATCACGTCCTTCTTTTCGGCGTTGAACGCGGTGGCATCATCTTTGAAATACTGCACGATGGTACCCGGTTCGGGACCTTCATAAAGTGTCTTGGCTTTGCCTTCGTAGATCTTTTTGCGACGTGCCATGAGGAGCCTTTCGAGGTAAAGGCCAGGAATCCCGGCCCGGTTTCTTGCCGCTCTCATAGGGCAAGGGGGGAAGTGCTGCAAGTATAGTGGAAGGCTTGGGCCCAATAGAACGCAGTTTGGTGCTTTTTCCGCAGGTTTAATCCCTCAAATGCGCCTCTTTGGCACAGCCTCCCCAATGCCTCCCCTTCTAATCGGGCCGCGCAGCGCGGCGGCGTATATCCTGCTAAGTGCAGTTGCCCCGGCAGGAAGTTCCCTCAGACGCGGCAAAACCGCCCTCTTTCCTTGCCCGGACCTGGGTTCAGCCCCATACTCATAAGGACGCAACTGTTTCAAGGAGGGAATGAGATGACGACATTTGATGACCGAGAGCAGGCTTTCGAGGCCAAGTTTGCCCATGATGAAGAATTGCGTTTCAAGGCCCGCGCCCGTTGCAATAATTTATTGGGGCTTTGGGCCGCACAGCTTCAGGGACTAAAAGGCTCCGATGCGGTAGGCTATGCCGCCACGGTGGTCTCGGCGGATCTGCAAGGTCCCGGCCACGAAGAGGTGCTGCGCAAAATTGCAGCAGATCTCAGCTCTGCCGCGAATGCGCCCCAAGGATCAGATCTGACGATGGAGGCCATCCGGAGCAAAATGGCTGATTTCCTGGTGCAGGCTCAGGAAGATCTGCTGGAAGAGGTATAACCCCACCAAAACCCACCTCCCACTCGCCAAAGGCGTGCCCAAGTCGGGTGTACTCCACTTATGGGGTTTACCTGGGGCAGAGCCTGAAATAAGGGCAAAAAGGTGCCTACATTTTTAGCGGTCCAGGGCGGAGTTAACGCGACACAAACCTGCGATTGCTAGTCTGACTGCCTGCCTTTTCCGGGCCAGCAGAAAGAATAAAATGCAGAGCCTAAAATTCCCCCTGGCGGGACGCACTCTTTACTATCTTCGCTTTTCGGCGCCTTTTGCCATGGCAGCGCTGTGCCTTTGGGCCCTCTCTGTCCGGGTGGAGCTGCCATCGTTTTCAGATATTGGCGCGCTGCTGGGAGCGCTGCACTTATGGCAATGGCTGGCGGCCTGTGGTGCCACCGCTATCAGTTTCTGGGCCTTGGGGCGCTATGATTCCGTGGCCCATCGGCATTTGCAAACCGGGCTGGACGGGACGGATGCCCGTACTTCCGGCATGGCAGCCATTGCTTTTTCGCAACTGGTTGGGTTTGGCCTGTTTACCGGCGCCTATGCCCGGTGGCGGCTGGTTCCCGGCCTGACTGCGATGCAGGCCGCACAGCTGACCGGGCTGGTGGGGCTGACCTTTATGGGCGCATTGGCGGTGATCTGCGGCGCTGCCATGCTACTGTTTCCGGTCTTTGCCTGGTTCACGCCGGTGGGCGCGCTTCTTGTCCTCGCAGCCTTCGCCATCTGTATCTTGAGCTTTGCCGTGCCCGAGCTGACCCTCGGCAAAATCTGTCTGCGCTGGCCGTCTATCACTGCCATGGCAGCTCTTTCTGTTTGGGCGCTGGTCGACGTAATGGCCGCCGCCACGGCCCTATGGTTCCTGCTGCCCGGCACCCTTGATATCAGCTGGGGATCGCTGTTTGCAGTCTATGCTATTGCTCTGGGGGCGGCGATCCTCTCATCAGCCCCTGGCGGCACTGGCCCGCTGGAACTGATGATCTTTTCGCTTTTGCCGATGCAGGACAGCACCGGGTTATTGGCAGCTTTGCTGGCGTTTCGCCTAGTTTACTACGCCCTGCCCGCCGCATTGGCCTGCGCTCTTATGGCCTGGCCGGACCGGTTTCGGACCATCCGCGCGCCCCTTACGGATCCGGATCTTCTGGGGGCCCGGCAGGCCTGTGCAGCCAGCCTGCCGCAGCAAAGGCAGCGGGCTGAGTCAGCCGTTATTCGACAGAATGGCGGTCACCTTCAGGCCTTTGGCTTCAACCAGCTCGCCCTGCTGGACAGCCCGCAAATCTCGGTTGCGCTGTTCGATCCAATCCTGGGTACCGTCAAAGAAACCCTTGCCCCGCTGCAAAAATACGCGCAACAGCGCAATGTAACACCTTGCTTTTACAAATGCTCAGCCCGCAGCGCCCTGGCGGCGCGTCAGGCAGGCTGGGCGGTGATGCGTATCGCCGCCGAGGCCGTGATCACCCCCCAGAGCTTTAGCGAGGCGGGCTCAAGCCACCGTCAACTGCGCCGCAAGCTGCGGCATGCCGAAAAGGCCGGTATCACAGTGCGCCCCGCCCCGCTGAGTTTGCCGATTTCACAGATGGGCGAACTGGATCTGGCCTGGCAAGACCGCCATGGCGGCGCCCGCGGTACCACAATGGGCCGGTTTGAACCCAATTACCTGGCCGGCCAGCGGGTGTTTCTGGCCTGGCAAGAGGAGCGTATCATCGGTTTTGTCAGCTTTCATATTGCCGAAACCGAATGGTGCCTCGATCTGATCCGGATCTGCCCTGATGCGCATGATGGCACCGGTCACGCCCTGCTGCGCACTGCGATAGCCACCGCCAAAGAAGAGGCAATCCCGCGCCTGTCGCTGGCTGCCGTGCCTGATCACCGCCATGCGGCACGCATGGATCAGGGGCTGCGTCGTTTCAAGGCCTGTTTTGCCCCCCATTGGGAGCCTCTCTACATGGCCTGCCCCAGCTGGAGCGCCATGGCTCTGGCCGGTTTTGAACTGTTCCGGCTCATCCATCACCCAGGACAGGTCCGGCCGGCCTTGCTCAGCGATGGCCAAAACACTGACCTCGCCTCCCCGCCCCCTCGCAACGAAGAGGCAGAGGATCAGGCCTGGACCGCCGTTGCATCAATGCAAAGGGTGCGCGCCTCATAATCAAGTTGAGGATTATGCGATTGCTCTAGCCCCTCTCTCATGACACTGCAGGCGACAACTGACTTCGCGCGACGACACCTCTCTTTTGACAGGACATACCCCATGACCACTTTGTTTGCTGACTTCCTTGCGGAAAAAGACGTGCTTTTGGCCGATGGTGCCACCGGTACCAACCTCTTCAACATGGGGTTGCAATCGGGGGATGCGCCCGAACTGTGGAACACGGATGAGCCCAAGAAGATCATGGCGTTGTATCAAGGTTCGGTGGATGCGGGCAGTGATCTGTTTCTGACCAACAGCTTTGGAGGTACTGCCGCGCGGCTAAAACTGCACGAAGCCCAGGGCCGGGTCCGCGAGCTGAACCGGGCCGCTGCCGAGCTGGGCCGTGAAGTGGCTGATAAATCTGACCGCAAGATTGCCGTTGTTGGCTCTGTTGGGCCTACCGGCGAAATCATGCTGCCCGTAGGTGAGTTGAGCCACGAGCTAGCGGTTGAAATGTTCCACGAACAGGCCGAAGCCCTGAAAGAGGGCGGCGTTGATGTGCTCTGGGTTGAGACCATTTCGGCCCCGGAAGAATTTCGCGCCGCTGCTGAGGCCTTCAAACTGGCGGACATGCCCTGGTGCGGCACCATGAGCTTTGACACTGCCGGGCGCACAATGATGGGCGTGACCTCTGCCGATCTGGCGCAGCTGGTCGAGGACCTGCCCAACCCGCCACTGGCCTTTGGCGCCAACTGCGGCACCGGCTCCTCGGATATTCTGCGCACAGTTCTGGGCTTCGCCGCCCAGGGAACCACGCGTCCGATGATTTCCAAAGGCAATGCTGGCATTCCAAAATATGTCGACGGCCATATTCACTATGATGGCACCCCAGAGCTGATGGGCGAATATGCTGTGATGGCCCGCAATTCAGGTGCCAAGATCATTGGCGGCTGCTGTGGCACCATGCCGGACCACCTGCGCGCCATGCGCGAGGCACTTGACACCCGCCCTCGTGGTGAGCGCCCCAGCCTAGAACAGATTGTCGAGGTGCTTGGCCCCTTCTCCTCCGCCAGCGATGGCACCAGCGAAGAAGACCAGGCCGCCACCGAGCGCCGCTCCCGCCGTGGGGGTCGCCGCCGCGGTTAAACCGCTTATCTTACAGAATACAAACAACGGGGCAGTGCCAGGCGGCGCTGCCCCGTTGTCTTTGACGCACGCCTCATGGCGGTTCAGCGCGCGCCTAACGGGCATAGGGTCTCAGAACAGGGCCATTTGATCCCCCGGCTGGATGGGACGTCGAAACAAATCACTGCGCAACGCGCTGGAAGACCGATCCAGGCCCAATCGCTTGCAAGCGGCATCAAACCTCCGTCCGATCATCCCAGCATATTCGCCTTCGCCGCGCATCCGCTGGCCCCAGCGCGGATCGTAGTCACGGCCGCCGTGCATCTCGCGCAGACGCGCCATGACCTTGGCTGCGCGGTGGGGTTCATGTTCTGCCAGCCAGTCCTGCCACAGCACGGAGACCTCGCGCGGCAGACGCAGCATGATCCAGCTGGCGGCATCCGCACCTGCCTCTGCGCCAGCGGCCAGCAGCGCCTCAAGCTCGTGATCCGTCAACCCCGGCACAATCGGCGAAGTCATCAGCCGCACCGGGATCCCGGCCTGGGACAAGCGGTTGATCACCGCCAGTCTGCGCGCAGGCGTAGGCGCCCGCGGCTCCATCCGCCGGGACAGATCAGGATCCAGCGTGGTCACGGAAATTCCAACCCGCGCCAGACCTTTGGCCGCCATTTCCGCGAGGATATCAATGTCCCGCTCGATCAGGCTACCCTTGGTGACAATGGCCACCGGGTGGTTGAAATCGCGCAGCACCTCAAGACAGGCGCGGGCCAGACCATAGTCCCGCTCGCAGGGCTGGTAGGGGTCGGTATTGGTGCCCATGGCCAGGGTTGCCACCCTGTAGCGTGGTTTTGACAGCTCTTGACGCAGCACCTCGGCCACATTGGGCCGCGCTATCAGCCGGGTTTCAAAATCCAGCCCCGGCGACAGACCAAGATAGGCATGGCTGGGGCGGGCAAAACAATAGATGCAGCCATGTTCGCAGCCGCGGTAGGGATTGACCGAGCGATCAAAGGGCAGATCCGGCGAGCGATTGTAAGAGATCACGCTGCGCGCCTGCTCCAGCCGGATTTCGGCGGGAATCACCTCCGGTGGCACCTCTTGCGTCCAGCCGTCATCGACAGGCTCGCGGGTCAGATCAAAGCGACCTGACGCATTGCTAAGGCTAGCGCGGGCTTTGCGACGCGGGCCTGGGGAGTGAATCACATGTTCCATTTTGCCAGTGTGACAGGCATTTTGGAACAAATGAAGAACAAACCCGAGAAATCGAAGATTTCCTTGCGAATTCTTCATTATCAATCTGCACAATTTGCCCCTATAGGTCGGTCCAGACAAAGGCGATGTCGCAAATATTGCAGTCTCGACGCGGCAAATTGGCCCAATAGACGGCACAACGATGCCACGCAGGGGACACCCCGCCCACTCAAGGAATAGGCGCATGTCAGAAGAAGAAGATATCATCCTGGCGGAACTGGACGATGAAGAACTTGTCCAACAGATGTTTGATGACCTGTATGACGGGATGAAGGAAGAGATCGAAGAAGGGGTCAATATCCTTCTATCGCGCGACTGGGAGCCCTATAAGGTTCTGACCGAAGCGCTCGTCGGCGGCATGACCATCGTTGGGGCCGACTTCCGCGATGGTATTCTGTTTGTGCCCGAAGTGCTGCTGGCGGCAAACGCCATGAAGGGCGGCATGGCCATCCTGAAGCCTCTGCTGGCCGCCACTGGGGCGCCGCGCATGGGCTCGATGGTGATTGGCACCGTCAAAGGCGACATTCACGACATCGGCAAAAACCTGGTCTCCATGATGATGGAAGGCGCCGGTTTTGAAGTGGTCGATCTTGGCATCAACAACCCAGTTGAAAACTACCTGGAGGCGCTTGAAGAGCACAAGCCTGACATCCTCGGCATGTCCGCCCTGCTGACCACAACCATGCCCTATATGAAGGTCGTCATCGACACGATGGTGGAGCAAGGCAAACGGGACGACTATGTTGTGCTGGTTGGTGGTGCGCCGCTGAACGAAGAGTTTGGCAAGGCAATTGGCGCCGACGGCTATTGCCGTGACGCAGCGGTTGCAGTGGAAATGGCCAAGGATTTTGTTGCTCGTCGGCACAACCAGATGAGCGCCTAACATGGCACGCAAAGGACGTGCAGCCCGCTTGACTGAGCGGGCTGCATTTCGACCCCCAACCGGGCGCAGCCTTGAGGAAAGCTCCCTCACCGAACAGGGGCTTGCCCCGCCTGACAAAAAGACCGGCCGCATCCTGTTGATTGCCTGTGGCGCCCTCGCACGTGAGATCCTGGCGATCAAAGAGATCAATGGGCTGGATCACATCGACCTGACTTGCCTGCCTGCAAAACTGCACCTCTACCCCGACCAGATCACCGCCTCTGTTGAGGGAGCCGTGCTGAAGCACAGGCACAGCTACGATCAGATCTGCGTGGTCTATGCCGATTGCGGCACTGGCGGCGCGCTTAAACAGAAATGTGCCGAGCTGGGCGTGCAGATGGTACCCGGCCCCCATTGTTATTCCTTCTTTGAAGGCAACGACACCTTTGCCTCCCATGCGGAGGCAGGCGAGATTACCGCCTTCTACCTCACTGATTTTCTGGTCAAACAATTCGATGCCTTCATCTGGCGGCCCATGGGGTTGGACAAGCATCCAGAGCTGCGCCAGATGATCTTTGGCAACTATACCAAACTGGTCTATCAATCCCAGCTCAGCGACCCAGCCCTACTGGACAAGGCCCGCGACTGCGCCACCCGCATGGGGCTGGCGTTTGAACACCGCCACACCGGATATGGCGAACTGCAAGAGGCCCTGCTGCACTGGGGCAAGCAGGACCTCTGACCTTACTTTAGGCCGCTTCCAGCCCGGACAGAGCTTCTGACTCAAAGCTTTGCAGCCCGTCATTGTCCAGGGCATCGCTCACCCGTTGGACCCAGGCTTTGACCGTGGGGATCTCAGGCATCAGATGCGGTGCCCATTGAAAGGCCGAGGCCATCAGCAGATCGGCAACCGACAGGCTGTCTCCCAGTAGGAAACCCTTGCCCTCGAGCCCTACCTCCAGCTGCGCCCCGACCTCCACCATGGTGCGGAAGGTGCCAACCAGGGCCGGATGGTCAATCCCGGAGAAATGCGCCACCAACGCCGGTTCCATCACCCCACCGGAATAGGCCATCCAGGTCAGGTAGCTTCCCCGCCCAGGCTGTCCCGGACGCGGACTCAGCGGCTGGCCAAACAGCTCATCCAGATACATCATGATCGCGGCGCTTTCACGGATATGCTCGCCTTCATCGGTCACCAAATAGGGAACCTTGCCCTCCGGATGGGCATTATTTGGATCCCGTCGCCCAGAGCCGTCATGTTTGACAATCTCGACTATCACCACATCAACCGCGTCGAGCTTGCCCATCAGCATCAGCTGGGCAATGACCCGCGAAGAGCGACTATTGGGGGCGTGATAAAGGGTTGGCATATCTAAAGACCTTTCAGATTTGGGTATTGAAGATACCCCCTCTATGGCGCTACCCTCCTGCCAAATTCTGTCAGTAAGTCCGCACTAACCTTTGCCCATGGCCAAAACAGATCGCCTTTTTCGTTTGCTGCACCTGATCCGCGGGTTGCACCCGCCGGTGACCGCCGCGCGGCTGGCGGCTGCGATGGAAGTGTCTGAACGGACGATCTACCGCGATATCGACAGCCTGCGCGCGGCTGGTGCCAGAATCGAGGGCGAGGCTGGTCTTGGCTATACCATGACAGAAGACCCGGCCCTGCCGCCGCAAACCTTCAGCCAGATAGAGATCGAAGCGCTGACCCTGGGGCTGGCGGATGTCAATCAGCGCGGCGATAGGGATCTGGCGCAGGCGGCCAATGACGCCTTGGTCAAAATCCTCGCCACCCTGCCCGAGCGGCAGCAGCGCCAGGCGATGCATGCGGTCAATCTGGTGCACAGGTTTTCGACGCCCTTGGTGCCAACAATCGACATGACCCTGCTGCGCGAAGCCATCTGGGCCGAAGAAGCGCTTGAGATTTCCTACCGGGACCTGAAGGAGGCGCAGACCAAGCGGCGCGTTCTCCCGCTAGCGATTTCCTATCACGACCGGGCGGTGATGCTACTGGCCTGGTGTTGTAAACGGCAGGATTTTCGCAGCTTCCATGTCACCCGCATCGAAGGCTACAGCCAGACAGAGCAAAGCTTTCGTCCACGTCGAGTGGCCCTGCTCAGGGAGTATATCGCCAAACTAGAGGCCGGAGACAGGGATAAGAGGGCGACAAACAAGAAAGCCACAGGCTTAAAGCTACAGGCCTGACTGGCAGGTCGGGTGACAACGCCCGGCCAAAATCAGATCTGGGCGGCAGCCGTTTCGCGAATGCGTTCAATCATCGCCCGCACCCCGTTGGAGCGCTGTGCTGACAGATGTTCGTTCAATCCCAGGCGTCCCAGCTCGGTATGGGCATCCACTGCCAGAACCTCACCCAGGGTGAGCCCATTATAAAGGCTGCGTAGCACCGAAATCAGCCCGCGCACAATGAGCGCATCGCTTTCGCCATCAAAACGAAACACCCCGTCTTCGATCACCGGGTGTATCCAGACCTGGCTGGCACAGCCGTCGACCTTGGTGGCAGGCACTTTCAACGCCTCAGGCAAAGGTTCCATCGCCTTGCCCTGTTCGATGACATGGCGATAGCGATCTTCCCAGTCCTCCAGGAATTCGAAGTCTTCAACGATCTCTTCAAATGCGGCGCAGGCCATGGTCCGGCGTCCTTCTTATTGGTGGCGAAATCAGCAGCCTTGCACCTATGCCGACTGCCCATGTTTTTCAACAGCTTTTCAAGCGCCGCGCAATCGGGTAACCACAATCAACCAGAGTTAAAAGACGGGCGGGACGACATGCGCAAATCCTTGGCACTCATCTTGGCGGGCACGCTAATAGTCGCAGGCTGTGGCGGCTGGCGAGATTCACGCGTGAACCCGGGCAATTGGTTCGGCAAGTCAAAATCAGCTCCGGTTGCAGAAGCCTCAGGAGAGGATGTGAACCCTCTGATACCGGAAAACGGCGGGAAAAGCATTTTTGCCCGCCCCGATCCAGAGGACCTTAGTATTCCGGCACGCCAGATCAGCGAATTACGGGTAGAGCCTACGCCCAATGGTGCGATTATCTACGCAACTGCAATCGCTGCACGCCAGGGCGCCCATGATCTGGAACTTCGTCGGGTTCCTGACACAGATCCGGACGTTCTGGAATATACCTTTCGCGTGGTCTACCCAGTTGCCGCCACGCCATCCGGAAGCGAGCACAGCCGCACAGTTCAGGCCGCAGTCACGGTGTCAAAACAATTCCTGCGAGAGGTGCGGATCATTCGGGTAATCGGGGCAGAAAACCAGCGGGAAACACGACGCCGCTAAACGCTACCGCCCCATCAAATCGAAAAGGCCCAGGGCAGATTGCCACTGGGCCTTTTTCTTTGCAGTCTGTCGCCGTGTACATGCGGCGCAAATTTTCGCTGGCAAACACAGCCCGGCAAACGGCCTGACCGGATGTTAAAGCGCAACCACCTTGACGGACTGTCCCTTTGCCGCAAGCGCAATTTCGCCATTGCACAGACGCAGGGCGTCCTCGCCAAAGACTTCGCGACGCCAGCCGGTCAGGGCAGCGACCTCGCGCTCTCCGGCGGCAATGGCATCCAGATCAGCGCTGGGGGCAATCAGTTTGGCGGCTACACCAGCAGACTCGGTTTTGGCCTTTAGCAGCACCCGCAACAGATCGGCAAGTGCAGGATTGACCTGCATTTTTTCACGACTGCGGTCTGGTTTTGGCATTTTATCAGCTGGGCAATTGATGCCCTTGGCCACAGCCTTCAGGATACCTTCGGAAATGGCGCCTTTGCGGGCTTCGCGCAGCAGCAGGCGCGAGCCGCCAAGATCGGAACCAGTGCGCGGCTTGGTCGAGGCCAGCTCTACCAGGGCGTCATCCTTGAACACCCGGTTGCGCGGCACATTGTTGGTCTGGGCGTAGTCCTCACGGAAAGCTGCCAGTTCGCGCACCACGGCGAGGAATTTACCAGAGGAGGTGCGGGTCTTCACCCGGCGCCAGGCTTCTTGGGGCTGAATATCATAGGTGGCCGGATCGGTAAGAACCTGCAGCTCCTCGGCAACCCAGTGCGATCGGCCGCTGCGCTCCAGATCGGCCTCAAGGAATTCATAGACCCGGCGTAGATGGGTGACATCCGCCAAAGCATAGGCTTGCTGCGCATCGCTCAAGGGGCGGCGCGACCAATCGGTAAAACGCGAGCTCTTGTCGACGCCTTCCTTGACGATCTTGCGCACCAGAGTTTCATAGCCAACCTGATCGCCAAAGCCACAGACCATGGCCGCAACCTGGGTATCAAACAGCGGCTTTGGAAAGACATTGGCATCGACCCAGAAAATTTCCAGATCCTGCCGGGCGGCGTGAAAGACCTTTACCACCGACTCGTCGCGAAACAGGGTATAGAGTGGTTCCAGCGACAGCCCCTCAGCTAGGGGATCCACCAGCACCGCGTCATTCTCTCCGTCGCCAGAAAAGGCGATCTGGATCAGGCAGAGTTTGGAATAATAAGTGCGTTCGCGCAGAAACTCGGTATCGACCGTCACGTAGGGGTAGTTTGCCGCCTCTTCACAAAAAGACTGCAGCTCGTCGGTGGTGGTCAGAGTTTTCATATATCACGACTTTTCTGGTGTTCTACACTAATAGGCTGGGCATGGTGATACGCCTTTGAGCCCCGCAATGCAAACCGCCAGATCAGCCCTCCAGCAGCACCGGGCTGCGATCCCCTGCCGCAAAGCGCCGCAGCACAGCTGGATAAAGCCGATGTTCCTGCACCAGCACCCGCGCCGCCAGATCTCCGGCGGTGTCTCCGGGCAAAACCGGCACTCGTGCCTGGCCCAAAATCGGCCCATCATCCAGCGCTGGTGTCACCTCATGCACGGTGCAGCCATGTTCGCAGTCGCCTGCCTCCAATGCGCGCGCATGTGTGTGCAACCCTTTGTATTTGGGTAACAATGAGGGATGGATATTCAGCATGCGGCCCTGAAAGGGCGCCACAAAACCCTCGGTCAGCACCCGCATGAACCCTGCGAGGCAGACGATATCGGCGCCTGCTTGCAGAATGGGTTTGACCAGCTCCGCCTCAAAGGCCGCTCGGTCGCCCTTGAACGGGCGGTGATCAACCGCAGCTGTCGGAATGCCAGCTGCCACCGCTTTTTTCAGCCCGCCTGCCTCCGCGTCGTTTGACATCACCAGACAGGGACGGGCCGGATGGTCGCCGGTCATGCTCTCAATCAGCGCCACCATATTAGAGCCGCCGCCCGAGACCAGAATGGCTACCTTTTTCTTCTCACTCACAGCAGCTTGCCTGTGTAGCGCATGCCTGCCCCTGCAGTGACAGTGCCCAAGCGGCTGACGGTCTCACCTTCGTCCTGCAGGATTTCGACCAGCTCATCGGCACGCTCGGCGGAAACCGACAGGATCATGCCAATGCCACAGTTGAAGGTCTTGAGCATTTCCGCCTCGGCGATGCCGCCGACCTCTGCCATCCATTTGAAGACGCCGGGCAGCTCCCAGACATCCAGGTCGATATCGGCGCCCAGGTCCTCGGGCAGAACCCGTGGCAGGTTTTCAGTCAGGCCGCCGCCGGTGATATGGGCCAGCGCATGCACGCCCCCTGCCCGTACCGCCGCGAGACTTTGTTTTACATAGAGCCGTGTTGGCGTCAGCAGCGCTTCACCCAGAGTGCCCTCACTGAAAGGCGAGTCTGCATCCCAGCCCAGACCGGAGAGCTCAACAATCTTGCGCACCAGAGAATAGCCATTGGAATGAACCCCATCTGAGGCCATCCCCAAGAGCACATCGCCTTCGGCAACGCCAGCTGGCAGGGCCGTGCCGCGCTCCATGGCACCAACGGCGAAGCCTGCCAGATCAAAATCGCCTTCGGGATACATGCCGGGCATCTCGGCGGTCTCACCACCGATCAGGGCAGAACCAGAGCGCACGCAGCCCTCGGCGATGCCTTCGATGATCCGCGCAGCCGTTTCTGTTTCTAGCTTGCCAGTGGCAAAATAGTCGAGGAAGAACAGAGGTTCAGCACCCTGGCAGACCAGATCGTTGACACACATGGCAACAAGATCAATGCCAACACCGTCAACAACTCCGGTATCAATTGCAATACGCAGTTTGGTGCCGACGCCGTCGGTGGCGCCCACCAAGATCGGATCGCTGTAACCTGCGTCTTTGAGATCAAACAGCGCGCCAAAGCCGCCCAGGCCGCTCATCACGCCGGACCGGTTGGTCCGCTTGGCGGCCGGCTTGATGCGGTCCACCAGGGCATTGCCCGCGTCAATGTCTACACCTGCATCTGCATAGGTCAAACCGTTCTTGCCGCTGGTCATCTCTTGGCTCCTTCACATGGGTTGCGCAGCCTTTAGCGCAAGGCTCACCAGAAAGAAACAAGGGAATCCACCGCGCGCAACTTGTCGCGCGGTGAAGCGGCCAGATCAGCCCCCTGAGGAGAGACCAAATTGCCAGGGTGCCGGTTGGTAACCGTAGGCATCGCCCTGGCGTTGCACCCGACCAAGACCCGGAAAATCAATATGACTGCCGGTCAGCAAGAGGTTGTCTGCCACCGCGCGGTCCAGCATCTTGTAGCGGGTCTCCACCGTCAGGGGCGCATCGGTGTCAAAGGCAATGGTCCAGTCGGGATAGGCAAACTGAAGTGCCGTGCTGTGGATGACGTCGCCCCAGAACAGCAGCTGCTGATCGCCGCCATCCAGCATGAATCCGGAATGACCTGGCGTATGCCCAGGCAGCGGCAGCGCGGTGAACCCGGCGGCAACCGGGGCCTCACCCTCAAACAGCTTCAACCGGTTGGCATAGGGCGCCACCGTGCCCCGCGCCATCTGAAAAAATCCGCGGCTGTTTTCAGGAACAGAAGCCATGATGGCGTCATCATGCCAGAAGTCCCATTCCACCTTCGACACAACCAGCTCCGCATTGGGGAAGACGGCGGAACCATCCGCAGCAACCAGCCCGCCAGAATGATCCGGATGCATATGGGTGAGCAGCACTGTCGAGATCTCTTCTGGTTTTACACCGGTGGCCGCCAACCCGGCCCCGAATGCGCCAAGGTTTGGCCCCAAGAGATCCGCAGTGCCTGCATCGATCAGGATCTTGCTTGCGCCCTGTTCAACCAAATAGCCGTTCACCGGGATATTCACGCCCTCGGCAGTCAGCTGATGCAGCCCTGTCGCCAAGGCGGCGGCAGCCTTGTCGGCATCAAAATCCGCAAAGAGCTGCATGCCCAGGGGCAGATGCCCATCCAGCAGCACCGTCACTTTGGCCTGGCCCAGGGAAAATTGATGCAACGCTGGGGGCAAACCGGTAGGCGCGGTGGCCGTGCTGGCCCCTGCCTGACCAGAAATCAAAGTGGCGGCAGGCGCGGCGGCCAGGCCTGTCAGAAGGGATCTTCGATTGATCGTCATAACGAACTCCAATATGGTTTGGACCAATATCCGGTCACAACCCTGAGCTAAGCCAAGATTATTGGCTTCTGTAGGCAGGCAACCCCTATTGCTCATATAAGCAGGAATTATAACAAAGATGGATCGACTGGGACTATTGGAGAGTTTTGTCATTGCCCTGGACGAAGGCAGCCTCAATCGTGGCGCCCAGCGGCGTGGCATCAGCCAACCCGCGATGAGCCTGCAGATCAAACAGCTGGAAGAGCTTTTGGGCCATGCCCTGCTGCATCGCTCCTCTACCGGGGTGACGCCGACCCGCCCCGGCCAACTGGTCTATGCCCAGGCCCAGGGGCTATTGTCGGGCTATGAGTTGATGCGGGCGGAGCTGAGCGCACTGGAGGACAGCGTCTCTGGCACCTTTCGCATCAGCACCAGCACGTTTTTTGGCCGGATCATCCTTGGCCCCGTCCTGCTGGAAATTAATCAGGCCTATAGCGATCTGGACATCGTGATGAAGCTGGAAGACAGGCTGGTGGATGTAGTGCGCGAGAATATCGATCTGGCGATCCGCTCTGGCACCCTGGGCGACGGCGACGGGGCAGCGCGCAAGATTGCGCAGATGGAAACCGTGCTCTTTGCCACCCCCAGCTATCTTGACCAGGCCGGACGTCCGCAGCGGCCCGAAGACCTGAAGCGACTCAAATTCATCCAACACCACGAAGACCAGACAGGCGGCTTCTTTCAATTAAACCGGGACGGCGTGGAATTTCAGGCGCCAGTGCATGTGGGATTTACCGCGGATGACCCGGATCTGATCATTCGTGCTGTCTCCAATCACACCGGCTATGCTCGTGCCCCGCGGCTGTTTCTGGATGAGCCCCTGCTGGCGGGCCATTTCGAAGAAGTGCTGCCGGCCTATCAGCCTCCAGCAAAGGATATTTATGCAGTCTATCCCTCCCGCCACTGCTACGACAAACGTCACGAGGTGATAGTCAAAGCTCTACTGGACCGGATGGAAGCAATGCGTGTGGCCTCTCTTGCCCGCCGCCAGCCCCCCACCGCAATCACGGCTTGACCTTTGGGCGGGCATTTTCTAACCACGTCCTCAGTGGGCCTGTAGCTCAACGGTTAGAGCAGAGCGCTCATAACGCTTTGGTTGGGGGTTCAAATCCCTCCGGGCCTACCACCCCCTGCTGCTAAATACGCCGCCTCCACATAGCCTCAAAAGCCGCTATTTGGCAGGAAAACGTCCCATGGCCCGCCCGGCCAGCTAGTCACTTCCAGGTCAGGCTTTGGCCTGAGAAACAGCCAAGCAAGACATCAGGCGGCATCTGCCCCAGTTGCTCAAACATTGCCAGGCTGTCAATCTTGGCTGTGAATTCAGCGATCAGTTCACCTTCAAAGCGGAACATCATCAGACCGTCCACCTTGATAGGTGTAGCCTTGTCACTTCCTGGAGCCGTCAACTGGTATTTGACAGCAGCCCATTCATTGTCTTCGAGGAAAACCAAAATTTCCAGCTCCACCTGCCCGCAAAGATTGTGGAAAACCTCGACTAGCACTGGGATTTCATTGCGCAGAGCCAGATTGTCGACAAAGGGGTCTTTTTCTCCCAAATCGGGTGATAGAAGTTCATCCAAGACAGCGATGTTACGGTTCTCCCAGATCTCAGAAAACCAGCGTTCCACAATTTGCCGCTTCGTCATTGTCATCGTTAAAAATCACCTATGAAAACTACATAACCTTGTCTTTGAAGCCCGTCTCGCGGATCCTGAATTCCGGCCCAATGCGGCGCAGAAACATGCTTATACCACAAACACTTAACACCCTATCAACACTTAAATTTTAGGGGATCCCTTCTAAAGAACATCCCGCATCACACCCTTAAGGTGAATTGCCACCCTCACCATCCGGGAAAAGTGTGGCACCACGCCTTTAGTCTTGGGTCCAGACAGCATTCTTGCCAAGATAGGCAAGACCCCTGCGGGACGGGTGAAAAGAATCAGGCCCGTAGAGTATCGGTACACCAGGAGAAACAACACAGATGTCAGAACATGGGTATGAATCTGGTCGGCTAAACCTGCCTTTTGTTGGGATCTCCACCTTTGGCAAGTCGGAGTATGTCGCCGACTGGGATGCTATCAAGGCGGATGTTGCAATCCTGGGCGCCCCTTTTGATTTCGGTACCCAGTGGCGGCCCGGCGCCCGATTTGGTCCGCGTGCCGTGCGCGAGGCGTCAACCCTGTTCAGTTTTGGCCATGCCGGTGCCTATGACCATGAGGATGACGCCACCTATCTTGGTGCAGATGTCACCATGGTCGACCTCGGGGATGCCGATATCATCCACACCAAAACCGAGGAAAGCCACGCCAATATCGAATTTGGCGTGCGTAAGATCCTGGCGGCAGGCGCCCTGCCGGTGACGATCGGCGGTGATCATTCGATCAATATTCCCTGTATCAACGCCTTTGCCGGGGACTGCGCTGAAAACGGCCCGCTGCATGTGGTGCAAATTGATGCGCATCTGGATTTTGTCGACAGCCGCCACGGGGTCACCAATGGCCATGGCAATCCCATGCGCCGCGCCATTGAAAAAGACTATGTCTCTGGCATGACCCAGCTTGGCATCCGCAATGTCTCTTCCACCGCCAAAAGCGGCTATGACGACGCCCGGGCGCGGGGCTCTGACATTCTATCGGTGCGGCAGGTACGCAAACTGGGCACCGAGGCGGTTCTGGAGCGTATCCCCAAGGGCGCACGATACTATGTCACCATAGACATTGATGCCTTCTGCCCCTCAATCGCTGCTGGCACCGGCACACCCAGCCATGGCGGCTTCCTCTACTATGATGTGCTGGAGATCCTGCAGGGGCTCTGCCAGCGCGGCAATGTTGTGGGCATTGATCTTGTTGAGGTGGCCCCCGCCTATGACCCCAGCGAAAGCACGCAAATTCTGGCAGCACAGCTCCTACTCAACTTCATTGGCTTCATCTTCCACGCCCGCAACTAGGCCTGTGACAACTGCCCGGAGTTCCCCTGTTCTTTCAAAGTGCTGGGGGGGGGGCTTAGCGCCCGATTACGATATCGGCCTGCAGCCCCCCCAGAGCCTCGCTTTGACCGAGCCGCAGCATGCCACCATGGGCGCGGGCAATATCGGTGACAATCGCCAGGCCCAGGCCAACGCCCGAACCCAGGTCCTGATTGCGGGCCGGATCAAGCCGCGCAAAGGGGCGCACCGCCTCGCCACGCTGCGCTGGCGGAATACCCGGCCCATCATCCTCGACCCGAATGCGCAGGGACTTTTCCGTCAGCGCCACCGAGACCCGCGCCCGGGTGCCATAGCGCACGGCGTTTGAGATCAAGTTTTCCAGGGCCCGGCGCATGGACTGTGCCCGAAGCAAAACCGTCCCCTCGCCGCTCAACTCGCCCAGCATCACGTCCTTGTCCTGGCGCCGCCAGTCCTCGACCACCGAAATCACCAGTTCTTGCGGATCCACCGGCTCTGGCTCTCCGGTCGAGGCCCCGCGCGAGAAATCAAGGAAAGCATCCAGCAGCGCCTGCATCTCGCTGACGTCGCGCAGCATCGGCTCTGCATCCTCTTCGTCAATCATCGCCAGCCCTAGTTTCAACCGGGTCAACGGCGTACGCAGGTCATGACTCACGCCTGAAAGCATCAGGGTCCGCTGTTCAATCTGGCGTTCAATTCTAGCCCGCATGTCCAAAAAGGCGCTGCCGGCCACCCGGACTTCGATGGCGCCGCGCGGGGAATAGGCCACATTGCGCCCGCGGCCAAAGGCCTGCGCCGCATCGGCCAGTTTCTTGATCGGACGCAGCTGGTTGCGCATATAGACAAAGGATATCACCGTCATCAGGAAGCCAAAGAACACCATGGTGACAATCAGTTGATGCGGTGCCGCGGCGGTCAAACGCCGCCGGTTCAACCCCAGTTCAAGCACTCCGGCATTGGTCTTTATGTAGAGCAGGAAGGCACGGTTCTCTGGGAATTGCACCGCAACAAACCCCTCCAGCTCACGCTGCAGTTTCTCGCGCACCACCCGACCGGAAAACTCGTTCCAGCTTAGCGCGTCACGTGGACGGGGGGCATTCGGCTCCACAAAGCGGGCGGTCATGGTCAGCGGTGCCAGATAGGGGTCCAACCGCAGCAGATAGAGCGCCGGATCAGAGGTCTCTCCAGCCTGCTGCTGCAGCAGATCAATCTCACGCAAGACGGTTGTGGTCATCTGAGTGGTGACATCCTCCAGGTCGCGTTTAATAAAGACTATTGTCACCAGCAGCTGCAGGGCAACGATGGGCATCACCAGGATCAATGCCGCACGGGCATAGAGACTGCGCGGCAGATATTGTTTGAGCCATTGGAAGAACATAGGCTAAGACTAGCGCCGCAGGCACGGACTGTGAAGAGCAGTAATCCGCTGCTTTAAGTGCCACAAACCTCCCCATGGGCAGGCGTTTTTCTCTGCCCCAAAGAAAAGGCAAAACAGATGCAGGCTCCCGATGATTTCAACCCAACCGTCGGCGTGCCAGAGCAGCTGGAGCCAGGTGTGCGACGGCTGCTGGCGCCCAACCCGTCTCCGATGACCTATCGCGGCACCAATACCTATCTGATCGGCACCACCGAACTGGCGGTGATTGACCCCGGCCCCGATATGCCCGCCCATCTGGAGGCCATCATGGCTGCCTGCCTGCCGGGCCAGACGATCAGCCATATCATCGTCACCCATAGCCACCTTGATCACTCCCCCCTCGCCCGCACCCTGTCAGCGCGCTGCGGCGCGCCGGTCTATGCCTATGGCACCGCCAGCACCGGGCGCAGTGCCGTGATGCAAGGCCTCGTAGAGGCTGGCATGTCCAGCGGCGGCGAAGGGATTGACCATAGCTTCACCCCCGACCGGCTGCTTGCGGATGGGGATCTGCTCACCGGCGCGGACTGGCAATTGGAAGTGATCCATACTCCGGGCCACCTGGGCAACCACATCGCCCTCGCCCTGGGGGATGCCTGTTTCACGGCCGATCACGTGATGGGCTGGGCCAGTTCGCTGGTTTCCCCTCCTGACGGAGATCTCACCGATTTCATGGCCTCCTGCGCCCGCCTGCGCGCCCGAGATTGGCGGGTCTTCTATCCCGGCCATGGCGGCACGGTCAGCGCGCCACAACAGCGACTGGATTGGCTGATCACCCATCGCAACAGCCGCGAAACTGACATCCTGTCCAATCTCAACCAAGCCCCAGCCAGCCCCGCAGAACTGGCCCGGACGATCTATACAGAAACCCCCGAGGCGCTTTTGCCAGCGGCTGAGCGCAATGTCTTTGCCCATCTGGTGGATCTGGTAGGCCGAGGCAAAGTCGCGCCATTGGGACGGCTTTGTGAGACCGCCCAGTTCCAGACCCTGAAGTGATGAGATATTTTTTTAGATTCTATGCGCGTTTCCCTCTGAACCTCTCAAATTGGTCTCGCTAAATCGCTCGGACCGTTGCCTCACCGCAACGTCTATCCCACCGTGTTGGCGTAACATATGAAACACGACCGCCTTCAATCTAAATTCGCAATGATCCGCGCCTGCCTCGACGGCGAGAAGCAGCGCCACAATGGTTTCACCGCTGTCGGAAAAAAACTGTGAGATTTCTTTGCTGTGCCGACACTCCGCATCGCAATGACTGAATTTTTCGTTTACCCTTGGGTTCAGACCTTCTCGAAGGGGATCAAATGCGGGGCAAGCAGGGTTTTTGAAGAATTCCAATGCAGCATCAGGTCCGCGAGAGGCGGCCGAGACGTGTCTTCCTGCATCTCCACTTCGAGCAGCGCGTTTCGCAGACCGGAAATTCCCAGAACAGCCGCAGAGCCCGCCAGGCGATGGGCTTCCCTGCGGTGGTCCTCCAAGAGCCTGTCGACCTCCTTCAGATCTGCCAAGAAACTCTCCGCCTCATCGATAAAGGCCTGCAGGTATTCGCGTCCCCGCTCGCGCCCCAGGGCCTCAAAGAACTGGTCGATTTCTGATTGGGCATCAGGATCCTCCACTGCCTTGGAAGTCGCCGAACGCCGTGCAACCAATGCTGTCAGTTCCTGCCTGTTGATCGGTTTTGTGGTAACTTCCGCAAAGCCAGCCTCCAGGATCCTGGCATGGTCTTCGGGGGCTGTATGAGCAGTCAGGGCCACAATATCGATCCCCTCCGCCAAACGGGCTTCGCGGATACGGCGGATCGCCTCGATACCATCCACCTCCGGCATGCTGATATCCATCAGAACAAGGTCAAACGCCTCTGCCCTGCAGGCCGCCACGGCCTCGGCCCCGCCAGGGGCCACCGTCACCCTGTGTCCTTGTTTCTGCAACATCTGCTGAAACAGTTCGCGATTAATATCGTTGTCTTCCACCACCAGAACCCTGGCCGCCTGAGCCTGCGCGGGCTCGGCCGCTGGATCCTTGCTCGGCAGGCTTTGCGCATTTGGCAATGGCAGGGTCAATGAGAACAGACTGCCCTCCCCCAACTCGCTTTCGCAGGAAATCGTTCCGCCCATTGCCTCGACAATACGTCGGGTGATCGCCAGGCCCAGCCCGGTTCCCTCGCTGTCGCGGCCAAAACTGGAATCCAAAGTGATAAAATCTTCAAAGATCCGTTTGAGATCCTGGGGGGCCACCCCTTCGCCAGTATCGGAGACGTGAAATTCAATCTGATCCATGGCCGCGCAGCGTTGCACATCCACCAGAACTGCCCCGTCGCGGGTGAATTTTATGGCATTGCCGATCAGGTTCAACAGAGCTTGCTGCAGAGCTCGGGGACGCCCAGCCACCATGTCGGGACCGCTGACATTATATTTCAAGGTCAACACGTTGCCTCGGCTTCTTGAATGGGCCTGTTGACTTTCAATCAGGCCATTCATCAACTCGCGCAGATCAAAGGGACGCAGGCTGTCGGGCTCGGTACCCGCTTCGAGGCTGGACAATTGCAAGACGTCATTGACGTGATGCAGCAGCAGCTCTCCCGAGACCTGCATCGCATTGAGGTAACGCTCCTGCTCTGCGTCTGGACCGGTATGGCGCAGCAGGTCGATTGCCCCCAAAACGCCGGTCAGAGGGGTGCGCATTTCATGGCTCATCACGGTCAAAAGATTGGCCTTGGCCCGCTCCCCAGCCAGGGCATCATCACGGGCGTTGCGCAGCTCTTCTTCGACGGCAATCCGGTCCGAGATATCGCGAATGAACCCCACAAAGACCAGGTCTGCCTGGCTGCGGCTGATCGACAAGGAGACCTCGATCGGAAAGACCTCTCCGGATTTTCTTTTGGCTTCGATCTGCACCCGCCCCTTGCCGGCCAGTCGGGGAACAGAGGTTTCCAAGAACCGCTTCATACCGATCCTATGCGCCTCTAGGAGATGCGCCGGAATGATTAACTGCTCCATGCTAGCACCAATCGCCTCATCTCTGCTGTAGCCAAAAATGGTTTCGGCTGCGCCATTAAACGCGAGGATGACCCCATCCTGATCAACCATGAGAATGGCATCCAAAGAGGAAGAAATCATAGCCTCCATGCGCGATGCTGCCTTGCTGCGCTCTTCAGAAAGGCCACGCCCGCGCCGATACATCCAGCCCAGCAGCAACGCTGTTATGGCAAGCGCGGCAAAAAGCGTCAGGATCACCATAGCAAGGCGTGACAGGATGGTAAAAAGAGCCAGACGCTTGCTTTCGGTGCTTTGGACCTGGATGACCACTCCAAACAATGCCAATGCGCGCACATCTTCACCGTTATCTTCCAGCAGTGTTTGGATATGCCTCTGGTTTTGCAACAGTTGTTGGTCCGCGACATCAATCAGTGCCACCAGCTCGGCCAACCTTCCCTGTAGCCGCCCCAGCAATGTGCCACCCTCAGGCGAGCCACGCAGATCCGCAAAGAGCGGCCCTTCGGCAAAGGTTTGGATACGGCTGTAATAGATATCAAACTGCAGACGCAGGGCTGCCAGATCGCTGAGCCTGTCGGCCCGTTCAACAGTAGTTACCAATTTGAGATGATCAACCTCCGCCTGCGACAACACCCACTGCATATTGTCAGTTGCTGCCGTAGAAAGCCCTTCTAGCCGTTGGACAACCTCATGACCCAGGCGAACAGATTGCAAAGTGAGCAGCGGTAACACCAAAAGAGCCAGCAGCAACAATGCCTTGCTCAGGCGCGGCCAGCTGTCGATCTGCAACAATTTCCAGATATTGCCAGCCTTGGTAGCCCGTCCTTCGGCGGTGTCAACGGCTGTATCGGGCACTTGGGATTGCGTCACGTCCTAAATCACTCCTTCGACGTCTTCATCGTAATGGTATCCAGCTGCCAAATGCTACGCGAATAGACAGCCTCGGTTCGATAAGCTGGATTGCTGTCATAGGGATAGACCAGCCACAGAGGTCCTTTATCGCGCAACGACATTGTTTTACCGTTACGCTCGTAGGCAACAAGGGCACCGCCGGGCACTGCATCGGACAGCGGAATTTCTACCATATAATCGTTAACCGCACGGGCCTCGATACTGGTGCCGGCAGGTTTGAGCGCAGCCACCAGAGTGGCCAGTGGAACGCCAGTGAACTGCTGTGGCCCCGTGGTCCAAATGGTTTGGGTTTCAAAACTCGCAACCCCCAGCGCCTGAAGATCCCTCAAGGACAAGCGGCGAACTACTGTGCCTTCCTCTTCCAGCTCCACCGTCAGAAGGATCTGCTCATTCTGGCCCTGTTTTCCAGAGTTGGCACCATACTGGGACCGCGCTTCAGCTTGGGCAACGCCCGTGCCAAGTAGCCCAAGGATGCCCAAAGCAAAAAAACCTGCCAGAGTGGCTCGCGGCAAGGAAATCTTCCAGCCAATCATATTGCACGTCTCCCAAACACAAATGGTCCCCGGCACACCAAAGGAGTTGGCAAACCAAGTATTTGGACAGACTGCCACATTCAGCGCTCACGCTCATCCGCACCTGCGGATAGCCTCCTATCCTTACGTATAGGTAAGCTGATGATCCTTGGTCTCTTCTTGGCCTGTTCTGGATCGTTGCGGGCCAGGTTGCAAAGCCAATGGCGGGCAGTCCAAGGCAGGTATCTGGCAGAGAAGCCCTGCAAAACAGGCGCCTTGAGCCCTAAACCGGGTTCAAAAGGAGAGTAACTCCGCCCGCGAATGTGGGCTCTGAAAAGATCAAAAACTTGATGGATTTTAAACACTTCCAACTGTAGACTGGGGACAGGACACAGAACAGAACCAGGGTATTCATGCGTATTTTGTTAGCAGACGACCACGATATGGTTCGTGAAACCATCTCCGCCTACCTCGAAAACAAAGGTGAGGCAGAGGTAATTCCGGCGACGGATCTTTCTGGCGCGCTCGAAAAAATCGAAAATGATGGCCCCTTTGACCTCGTTTTACTGGACTACCAGATGCCCGGCATGAACGGGCTGGCCGGGTTGAGTCAGGCGCTTTCTGCCAATAATGGCAAGGGGGTTGCGATTTTGTCCGGCAACGCACCTGCAAAAACAGCCCAAGAAGCACTGAGCCTTGGTGCCATCGGCTTCATCCCCAAGACCATGGGCGCGCAATCACTGCTCAATGCCGTGCGCTTTATGGCAGCCGGAGAGATCTACGTCCCGGTTGATCTGATGCGCGAAGACGCCAACCCCTCGCAGCACCCCCTGGCTGAAAAGCTCAGCCCGCGAGAGTTGGAAGTCCTGTCAGGCCTGTGCAAGGGCCATTCCAACAAGGAAATCGCCCGCGAGCTGGATCTTCAGGAAGTGACGATCAAGCTGCATGTGCGCACGTTGTGCCGCAAACTGGACGCTAAGAACCGAACCCAGGCCGCCCTGATCGCCAAAGAAGCCGGCTTGTTCTGAGCCACCCTTCCCACACCAGGTGGTCTGGCAAAAGCCCACACTGCCGCCCTCGGCAGGTCACCTCGGGGACAGCCTTGCTGGCAGGCTCGCGTAGCCACGAAACCGCATGCGCCCTCCCCCCAATCTTCCCGGCAGGATCTGGTAGTCAGGATATCGCGCCAGGAATCGCTCAGTCGCGATCTTGCCTTCCATCCGCGCCAGGGTCAGCCCAACGCAGACATGCGGTCCGCCTGCAAAGGCCAGGTGCCGGTTGGGGCGGCGGGCAATGTCAAATTCCTGAGGGTTGTCAAAGACCTCTGGGTCGCGGTTCGCCGCCCCAATCACCAGATGCAGGATACGGCCGCGCGGAATGGTCACGCCGCCGATTTCAACCATGGCAGTGGTTTCACGATTGCCCAGCTGATTGGGCGGGCGAAAGCGCAGGATCTCTTCGACTGCAGGTTTGATCAGATCAGGCTGCGCCAAAAGCCGCGCCTTTTGCGCCGGGTGGTCATGCAACAGCGCCAGCCCATTGCCGATCAGATTGGTCGTGGTCTCATGTCCGGCGTTGAGGATGAATATGCAGTTCTGGATCAGCTCAATCTCGCTCAACCCCTGCCCTTCGCTGTCCTTTTCACTGCCGATGAGCCGGGTCAAGACATCGGTTTCCGGATCCCCAGGTGCGGCCCGACGGCGTGCCACCAGATCTTGCAGATAGGCCTTGAACTCCGTCACCGCCTGATGGCCGCGGGCCAGCTCATTGTCGCTCAGCGAAGGTTCAAGCGCGCCCAGAATGGCCAGGGACCAATCCCGCAACGGCGCCCGCTCATCCTCTGGCACATCCAGGAGATTGCCAATGATCTGGATGGGAATGCAGGAGGCAAAATCCTCGATCAGATCCACCTCCGCGCGCCCCGCCATCGCGTCCAGCAGCAGGTCAACCGCCGCGATCAAACCCGGCTCCATCCGGGCAATTGCCCGTGGCGTCAGCGCCGAGCTCATGATCGAACGTACCCGGCTGTGCAGGGGCGGGTCGGAGAACACCAGCGAGGTTGTGTGATGTTCAAACAGCGGCGAGCCGATGCCAAATTTGGGGCCAAAGGCGGCCTTTTTGTCAGAGGAAAACAGGGCAGTATCCCGGTAGATGCGATCCAGATCCTCGTGACGGCTGATCAGAAATGACCCATCTGGCTGCGACAGGACCGGAGCCTCAGCCAGAAGCGCATCGTAAAACGGAAAGGGATCTTCCACAAAACCCGCAGGTGGGTCTGCCAGATCAAAAGACTGGATATCCACCGGATGCGCTGACGCTGACAGTTCTTGCACTCTTACCCCTCCCAAGTAATGGTCTCAGGTTCAGGTAATAATGATTACGTGTCAACAAGATGAGGCGTCTTCACCATGTTGGATTTCGGAAAGTTTGAGGGTGACAGCGGAGGGCCACCGGCATATGTTCCCCATATGTCCACTGCCATTTCCTCCATCCGCTACCTCGGCCCCGCCTATGAGGATTCTTGCAACCGCGCGGGCATTCACAGTGCCGAAGAACTGCGCAGCCTGGGCGCTGATGCGGCCTACGCCCGCTTGCTGCAAACCGGCAGTAAGCCGCATTTCATTGGCTACTACGTTCTGGTCATGGCACTGCAGGGCCGCCCCTGGAATGATTGCAAAGGCGAGGAGAAAAAGGTCCTGCGCAAGAGGTTTGATGCCATCAAAGCCTCCAGTTTTGATAAGGGCCGTTCAGAGTTTGAGAGCATTCTCAACCAAATTGGCGTGATTGAAAAACCTACTCACTCGTAGCCTTGCTAGGCTTTCTTCGGATGGGTGGTGCCGGGTGCCCATAAAAAAGAGCCGCGCCAGAACCCCAGCGCGACCCAAAATTTCGTACTCTGATCAGAGCGGTGGCTTAGCCGACCAGCTCAAGACCGGAGAAGAAGTAGGCGATTTCAACAGCGGCAGTTTCTGGCGCGTCGGAACCGTGTACCGAGTTTTCGCCAACGGATTCAGCAAACTCGGCGCGGATGGTGCCGGCAGCGGCGTCTGCTGGGTTGGTCGCGCCCATGATTTCACGGTTCTTTGCGATGGCGTTTTCGCCTTCCAGAACCTGGCAAACGATTGGCTCAGAGGACATGAATTCGCACAGTTCGTCATAGAAGGGACGCTCAGCGTGGACTTCGTAGAATTTGCCAGCCTGGGCTTTGGTCAGGTGAATACGCTTTTGTGCAACGATGCGCAGGCCAGCTTCTTCGAATTTGGCGTTGATTGCGCCGGTCAGGTTGCGGCGGGTGGCATCGGGTTTGATGATCGAGAAAGTGCGTTGCAGAGCCATCGGGCGTTCTCCATTTGAAAGATCGGCGCCAGCAATCTGCGCCATAATATCGCGCGCCGCCTAACATGCCTGTCGACACATGGGAAGGGGAGAGTTGATCTGATGTCGAAATTGCCCTCAGCGGAAAGGGCGCGGTGTCAGGCGATCTCTTCAAGTGGTTCGTGAATATCGAGCCAGCGCACGTAGAGCGCTGCCATCAGGGCGCAGCAGCTGGAAATCAAAATGATCGACAAGACCATAAAAGGCGCGCTGCTTGGCGTCACCAAAACCCCTGTCACAGTGGTCATCACTGCGCCCAGGGCCACCACGATGGCGCCAGACAGCCCCGAGGCGCTGCCCGCCAGATGCGGTCGCACCGACATCAACCCGGCGCTGGCATTGGCCACTGTCAGCCCATTGCCAAAACCCACCGCAATAGCGGAGCCAAAAAACACCAGGGTTGCTCCCTGCCCGGCCAAAAACAGACTGAGGCCAACCAAAGGCCCCAGCACCGCCGACAGCCGCCCGGCGATGATCAGGGTAATCAGTGGTACCCGCCGCGCCAAACGGCCCGTGACAAAATTTCCCACCATAAAGCCACCGGTGATGATGCCGATGCCAAGGCCCAATTGCGCCGGGTTGAGGTCGAACCAGGCCGCAGCCACCAAGGGTGCGCCGGTGATAAAGGCGTAAAACCCGCCAATTGAGAACGCCAGGCAAAAGCTGTAGCCCCAGAACCTACGCGAAGCCAGAAGCTCTGGGTAGCTGCGCATCTGTGCACCAAAGGTGGCAGAGCGGTTGTGGTTGGTTTCTCCCCAGTCGCCCCAGCTGAGCGCCAGCACCCCAAGACCCAAAAGTGTGTACAACACAAAGCCGGAGCGCCAGCCAAAAAGCATATCCAAAGCCCCGCCCAGCATCGGTCCCAGCATCGGTGCCAGGGCCATGGCCATGGTGACATAGCCCAGCTTGCTGGCGGCCTCAGACGCGGAATGCATGTCGCGGATGGCAGCGCGTGACAGAACCTGCGCCGCAACCACCATGCCCTGCAACATGCGAAAACCCAGAAACACCCAGATGTTTTCGGCCAGCACGCAGCCAAGCGAGGCCAGCGTGAAAATCATCATTGAGACCAGTAACACCGGGCGGCGACCAAAACGGTCGGAGAGCGGTCCCATGATCAGTTGCAAGACTGCGGAAATGCCCAGATAGCCCGCCAGCGACAGGTTCACCAAACCGTAGCTGGTGCCAAAATCCTCAGCAATGCGCGCCAGCGAGGGCAGGAACATATTGAGCGACAGGACCGCCAGAGCGGTGCTGAAAATCAGGGTCACAAGATGTGGGGCTGTCTGCGCGGCCCGCATGGATCACCTCAGGCGCTTAGGCAAAGAAAGGAGAACAAAACTGTCCTGTTTCAACTAGCAACAATCTTTGCCGGAGGCCAGCGGCAAGCGCCCCCCCTCCCACAAACTGTTTCTGGGCAGGCATGGGCTGGCAAGGTTGAGGATGTGAGGCTCTGCCACACACTCCGGAATATTTGCAGAAAGGTGATGTCTAGGGGCTCCGAAGTGCTCGGGGGTTTGGCGGGCTACAGGAAGCGGCTGAGAAAGCCCGGATGCCATTGACAAGTGGCCGCCTGTCAGACAGTGGATGAGCCCATGCTACGTATTCAAGATATCACCTATTCGGTTGAAGGCCGCCCTCTGTTCGAAGAGGCCAGTGCCACCATTCCCAATGGCCATAAAGTGGGGCTTGTGGGGCGCAACGGCACCGGTAAGACCACCCTGTTTCGCCTCATCCGGGGCGAGCTGGCGCTGGAAACCGGCTCGATTTCGCTGCCCTCCAAGGCGCAGATCGGCGGCATTGCGCAGGAAGCGCCCTCGTCGAATGTTTCGCTGATCGACACGGTGTTGGCAGCGGCGACCGAGAGGGCAGCGCTGATGGCCGAGGCCGAGACCGCGACCGATCCGACCCGCATTGCAGAGGTGCAGACCCGGCTGGCAGATATCGACGCCTGGTCGGCGGAGGCCCGTGCGGCTTCGATTCTGAAGGGGCTGGGATTTGATGAGGAGGCGCAGCAGCGCCCCTGTTCCGATTTCTCCGGGGGCTGGCGCATGCGGGTGGCCCTGGCGGCGGTGCTGTTTTCAGAGCCGGACCTGTTGCTACTGGATGAACCGACCAACTATCTCGACCTTGAAGGGGCCCTGTGGCTGGAAGCTTATCTGGTCAAATATCCCCATACCGTGATCATCATCAGCCACGATCGCGAGCTGCTCAATCGCTCTGTCGGCGGTATTTTGCATCTCGAGGATCGCAAGGTTACCTACTATGGTGGCAACTATGATCAGTTTGCCCGTCAGCGTGCCGCCAACCGGGCCAACCAGGCGGCCCAGGCCAAGAAGCAAGACGCGCGGCGCGCCCATTTGCAGAGCTTTGTCGACCGGTTCAAAGCCAAGGCCAGCAAGGCCAAACAGGCGCAGAGCCGGGTCAAAATGCTGGAAAAGATGGAGACCATCCGTGCGCCCGAAGATGCCGCGCGCACTGTTTTCACCTTCCCCACGCCGGAGGAGCTGTCGCCCCCCATTATCGCCACTGAGGGCGTCAAGGTAGGCTATGATGGCAAGGTGATCCTGGGCAATCTGGATCTGCGCATCGATCAGGATGACCGCATTGCTCTGCTTGGTAAAAACGGCGAGGGCAAATCCACCCTCTCCAAGATGCTTTCTGCGCGGCTGGCCCCAATGGGCGGCAAGATGAGCCAATCCAGCAAGCTGCGCATTGGGTTCTTTGCCCAGCATCAGGTGGATGAGCTTTACATTGACGAAACACCGCTGCAGCATCTGCTGCGCGAACGCCCCACCGAGGGGCAGGCGCGGCTGCGCGCGCGGCTGGCTGGCTTTGGTCTGGGGGCCGATCAGGCGGATACTGCGGTCGGACGCCTGTCTGGTGGGCAAAAGGCACGGCTGTCGCTGCTGCTGGCCACTTTGGACGCGCCGCATCTGCTGATCCTCGATGAGCCGACCAACCACCTGGATATTGAAAGCCGCGAAGCCCTTGTCGAGGCGCTCACCGCCTATACCGGCGCGGTTATTCTGGTCAGCCACGATATGCATCTGCTCAGCCTGGTGGCGGATCGGCTCTGGCTTGTCTCCCAGGGAACCGTGAAGCCCTATGAAGGCGATCTGGCCTCCTATCGGGCCTTGCTGCTGGAAAAAGACAAGCCAGCCCCCAAACCCAAGCCAGTTAAGAAAGAAAAGCCAAAAGCTGCCCGCCCCTCGCGAGAGGCTATCCTGGCCCTGCGCAAGGAAGCGCGCAAATCCGAAGAGCGCGTCACCAAACTGACCCAAATGAAGGACAAGCTGGATAGCAAGCTGGCGGATCCAGAACTTTACGAGCCAGAGAAAAAAGACGAGGCTCGGGTTTGGCAGGGCAAACATGCCGAAGTGATCACAGCGCTGGAACGGGCTGAGCTGCTTTGGATGCGGGCGCTGGAGAAGCTGGAAAAAGCCGAGGCTCTATGATCGACACCGCCTTTTTGATCACCTCTTTTGTGACGCTCTTTGTGATCATTGATCCCATTGGCCTAACACCGATCTTTTTGGCGCTCACGCAGGGAGCAACCCCGGCCGAGCGACGCTCGATTGCAATCCGTGCTGCCTTTACTGCGATGTTTTTGCTGGCACTGTTTGCCGGTTTTGGCGAGGCAGTGTTGGGCTTTGCCGGTATTTCAATGGCGGCGTTTCGCGTAGCTGGAGGCGTTTTGCTGTTCCTCACCGCGCTGGACATGCTGTTTGAACGGCGCACCAAACGGCGAGAGAACCAGGGTGAAGAGGCCACTGAGGTCGAAGATCCGTCCATTTTCCCCATGTCGATCCCGCTGATCGCCGGCCCTGGTTCAATTGCCACCGTTATCCTCTTGTCGGGGCAAAAACCGGGGCTCGAAGGATTTGCCATGGTGATGGGGGTGGTCTTTGCTGTGCTGCTGGTCATGTTGGCGATGTTTCTCGCCTCTGGCCTGTTTGAACGCGCTCTGGGCAAGACCGGCATCAATGTGGTGACCCGCCTCTTGGGCATGCTTTTGGCCGCGCTTTCCGTGCAGTTTGTTCTGGACGGGCTGCGTGATTTTGGATTTGCTGGCGCCTGAAGCCGAAGCTCAAGCAAATAGGATCTCATCAATGGAAGACCTGGACTTTGGCCGCCTGATCTACCTTGTCTTGCTGCTCTTGGTCGTTGGGTCCTGGGCTTTTGTACACAATCGCCAAAGCCTCAGCTCCACAGTGCAGCAACTGGCGATCTGGGTCTTTATCTTTCTCGGAGTGATCGCCGGATACGGGCTGTGGGAGGATATCCGCCAGACCGTACGACCGCAGCAATCGGTGATGGCAGATCAGGGCCGGGTGGTGGTACCGCGTTCAGCTGACGGCCATTATTACCTGACGCTCGCGGTCAATGGGGCCCCTGTCGATTTCCTGGTGGATACCGGCGCCAGCGAGGTTGTTCTCACGGCGGAGGATGCGCGCCGGGCTGGGATAGATCCAGAAAACCTTGCCTATCTGGGGCGGGCCAATACGGCCAATGGCGAAGTGCGTACGGCCTCGGTTCGGGTAGAGGAGCTGGCCCTGGGAGACATCCGCGACCAAAACCTGCGGATCTGGGTCAATCAAGGCAAAATGGA
>NZ_JBDWPJ010000150.1:0-22354 GCF_039971195.1 Pseudophaeobacter sp. | reverse complement strand
GTCAATCGCCACCTCGGGGCCCGTTCGGTCACCCCGCAGGAAGGCGACGACCCCGATGCGGTCTTGTCGCGTGCCGAGGCGGCGCTGCAATCTGGTGATGTCACCACGGCCCTGAGCGAGATTGAGGCCCTGCCCGAGGCGGCTCAAACCGCCTTTGCCGATTGGCAATCCGCTGCACAAACCCGACTGGCCGCTCTGGCCGCTGTTGATCAACTGGCCCAAAGCCTGAACGCCAAATAAGGAAGCTGCCATGCTCTGGTCATTGTTTAAAATTCTGGTTTTTGTTGCCCTTGTCGCTTTGCTGGCCTTTGGTGCGGGTATTTTGATGGAAACCGCTGGCGGGGTGCAGATCACCGTGGCCGGGGTAGAATATACCCTTGGGGCGCTGCAATCCGTTATGGCGCTGGGCCTCTTGGTTGTTGCCGTCTGGGTCTTCCTAAAACTGCTGACGCTGCTGGTTGCCACGCTGAAGTTCCTCAACGGCGATGAAACCGCGATGTCGCGCTATTTTGACAAGGGCCGCGAGCAAAAGGGCTATCAGGCGCTGTCTGATGGCATGATGGCGCTGGCCTCTGGCGAAGGACGCCTGGCGCTGACCAAGGCCTCCAAGGCGGCGCGCTACCTGGATAAGCCCGAGCTCACCGATCTGTTGACCGCCCAGGCGGCGGAGATGGCAGGCGACACGCATAAGGCGGCCGAGGCCTACAAGCGTCTGCTGGCCAATCAGAACACCCGTTTTGTCGGGGTGCGCGGCATCATGAAGCAAAAGCTCTCTGAAGGGGATAGCGACACCGCCCTGAAACTGGCGGAAAAGGCCCTGGCCCTGCGTCCCAAACACGAAGAGGTGCAGGACACGCTGCTGCAACTGCAGGCCCAGGCCGAGGACTGGGCAGGGGCGCGCAAGACCCTCTCGGCCAAGCTGAAGTCCGGCACCCTGCCGCGCGATGTTTTCAAACGCCGCGATGCGGTTCTGGCGCTTTCTGCCTCGCGCGGGATCGCGGATGAGGACGCGACGCTGGAGCAGCGCGAACAGGCGATCGAAGCCAACCGGCTGTCACCCGATCTGGTGCCCGCCGCCACCCTGGCTGCCCGCGCCTATCTGGAGCAGGGCAAGAAGCGCAATGCCATCAAGGTGGTGAAAAAAGCCTGGGAGGCGCAGCCGCATCCCGATCTGGCCCATGTTTTTGCCGAGGTCGAACCGGAAGAAACCCCGGCCCAGCGGGTGAAACGTTTTGACCAGCTGGCGCGGATGAAACCGCATCATGACGAAACCCGTCTGGTGATGGCCGAGCTGCATATCGTCGCCGAGGATTTCCCTGAAGCTCGTCGCGCCCTGGGTGACCTGGTGGAACGGGCACCGGATGCCCGCGCACTGACGCTGATGGCAGCGATTGAAAAGGGCGAGGGCGCGGATAATGCCGTTACCCAGGCCTGGTTGGCGCGGGCGCTGAACGCGCCGCGTGGGCCGCAGTGGCTGTGCAGCAATTGCAACCATATTCATGCCGATTGGGCGCCTGTCTGCGAGCATTGCAGCAGCTTTGACACCCTCAGCTGGCAGCGTCCGGAAACCCCGGAACTGGCCAGCGCCACCGGGGCCCATATGCTGCCACTGATCACCGGGACTGCGACAGCTGGCGCCGTGGTGGTGCCAGAGGAGGCAGAGATCGAAGACCTTGAAGCTGAAGAGGTCACATCTGAGGAGGGCTCTGATGCGGCACCTGAGGCAAAGAACTGACAGGATGTGATTGACCCGCCCTGATGAAGCCGGTTTAGATCGGCGCATCATTGGAGCAGGGAAGCCACATGCATATCGAACCCTTTGGCGTCGAAATCTGGATGAACGAATGGGAAAACAGCTGCGAGTGGAATCTGGCTGAAACCTGTGTTGAGAGCCTGACCATTGGCGAGCTCTTGACCCTCACGGGCAAGAATGACCGCGATCTGTCCGATCTGTTGTCGATGAAAATGACCTATGGTGCCATCGAGGGCTCGGATCGGCTGCGCCGGGCTATTGCATCGCTGTATGACCGCCAAGCCCCTGAGAATGTGATCACCACCCATGGCACCATCGGCGCCAATATGCTGGTGCATAAAACCTTGGTGGAGCGTGGCGACCGGGTGGTGGCGGTGGTGCCGACCTATCAGCAGCACTATTCCATTCCGGCAAGTCTCGGGGCCGAGGTGCAGCCACTGCAACTGCGCGAAGAAGACGGCTTCCTGCCCGATCTGGATGCGCTGCGGGCGCTGGTGACGCCGGATACCAAGCTGATTGCGCTGAACAACCCCAACAACCCAACCGGTGCGCTGATGGACCGGGAGATGCTGCTGGAAATTGCAGAAATTGCCCGTAGCGTCGGCGCTTGGATCCTGTGTGACGAGGTCTATCGCGGCACCGATCAAGAGGGGTCGGGAATGGCCGTCTCGATTGCGGATCTCTACGAGAAAGGCATCAGCACGGCAGGTATGTCCAAGGCCTATTCCCTGGCCGGGTTACGTCTGGGTTGGATCGCCGGACCCGAGGCGCTGCTGGAACAGGTCTCGATCCACCGCGATTACGATACGATTTCGGTGGGCATGATTGATGATCATTTTGCCGCCCTGGCATTGGAACATCGCGACCAAGTGCTGGCCCGCAGCCAGGCCATTACCCGTGGCAATCTGCAGATCCTCGCCGATTGGGTGGCGCAGGAACCGCTGATTTCCTGGGTGAAGCCGCGCTCGGGCACCACGGCGCTGTTGCGCTATGACCTTGATATGCCGTCGCGGGATCTCTGTATTGCGCTGCTGCAGGAGACCGGGGTGATGTTCACGCCGGGCTCGGCGCTCAATATGGAGGGGTATCTGCGCATTGGTTATGCCAATTCCGAGGCCATCCTGCGCCAGGGCCTGTCCCGCGTCTCTGACTTCCTGCGCCGTCAGACGGGTTAACCCACCTCTTCCCCGCCGGGCCGTCCTTTTATGTTACGCTGTGTAAAACTGGACAGGGTCCCATTGCTTGGGTCTGCTCTAGACAGATACAACTGGGAGGGGAAAGAATGCAGTTTGACTACGTTATTGTTGGTGGTGGCTCTGGCGGGGCGACCCTGGCCTCTCGGCTGAGTGAAGATGCTTCTGTCTCTGTCTGCCTGATCGAGGCCGGCGGCAAGGGTGACGGTATTCTGGTGCGTGCGCCTGCGGCTGTGGTGGCGATGCTGCCCGGCAAGCCCAAGATCAACAACTGGGCCTTTGAAACCGTACCGCAGGCCGGGTTGAACGGCCGCAAGGGCTACCAGCCGCGCGGCAAGGCGCTGGGCGGCTCCAGTGCCATCAACGCTATGCTCTATGTCCGGGGTCACGCCGGGGACTATGACGAATGGGCCGAACTGGGCTGTGATGGCTGGAACTGGGAGGGCGTGCTGCCCTATTTCAAACGGGCAGAAAACAATGAGCGCGGTGAAAACAGCGCCCATGGCGGTGGCGGCCCGCTGCAGGTCAGCAACCAGAAATCCCCCCGGCCCATTACCCGCGCCTTTATCGAGGCCGGACAGGCCATGCAGATCCGCGAAGTGGCGGATTTCAATGCGGGCGACAACGAAGGCATCGGTGAATACCAGGTCACCCAGTTTCATGCCAAGGACAAGAACGGCGAGCGTTGTTCGGCGGCGGCGGCCTATCTGCATCCGGTGATGGAGCGCCCCAATCTGACGGTACTGACCAAGGCGCAGGCCACCCGGTTGCAGTTTGACGGCAAACGCGCCAGCGGCGTTGCCTATCGGCAGGGGGGGCAGGACAAAGAGGTCTCGGCAGGCCGCGAGGTGATCCTCTGCGGCGGGGCGTTCAATTCGCCCCAGCTGCTACAGCTTTCGGGCGTAGGACGACCCGAGGATATCGAACCCCATGGCATCAAGATGGTGCACGAGCTGCCGGGCGTAGGCCAGAACCTGCAGGATCATCTCGATTTCACCCTGGCCTACAAAAGCAAAGATCGCGATAACTTTGGCATCTCGGTGCCGGGCAGTTTTTCGCTGCTGAAACATATAGCGGACTGGCGCAAATCGGGAACGGGCATGCTCTCTACCCCCTTTGCCGAAGGGGCGGCTTTCCTAAAGACCGAGAGCCATCTGGACCGGGCGGATATTCAGCTGCATTTTGTCATCTCCATTGTCGATGATCACGCCCGCAAACTGCATATGGGGCATGGGTTCAGCTGCCATGTCTGCGTGCTGCGGCCAAAATCGCGCGGCTCTGTCGGGTTGAATTCGGCGGATCCCCTGGCGCCGCCGCGCATTGATCCGCAATTCCTGTCCGACCCAGAGGATCTGGCAGTGCTGATGAAGGGCGCGCGTAAGACCCGGCAGCTGATGCAGACCGCGCCGCTTGCGGGCTACATCCATAAAGAGCTGTTTATCGACGGGGAGCCGGATGACGCAGCGTTGGAGCAGCACATCCGGGCGCGAGCAGATACGATCTATCATCCGGTGGGAACCTGCAAGATGGGGCAGGACGACATGGCTGTTGTCGATCCGGAGTTGAAGGTGCGGGGCCTGGCGGGGCTGCGCGTGGTGGATGCCTCTGTCATGCCGCGGCTGATTGGTGGCAATACCAACGCGCCCACCATTATGATTGCAGAAAAGGCTGCGGATCTGATCCGTGGCCAGGCAGCTTTGGCTGCAGAATAATTTGGAGGAGCAAGCGCAATGCTTGGCAAGATGATGCACAAACCGCTGACGATCAGCTCTTTGGTTGAACATGCGGGCCGCTACCACGGCGATACCACGGTGACTTCGGTCGAGACCTCAGGCGAGGTGGTGCATTCCAACTGGGGCGAAGTGGAAAGCAACGCCCGCAAACTGGCCGCCGCGCTTGAACGTCTGGGCGTGGCTCAGGGCGAGCGCTGCGGCACCATCGCCTGGAACAACCGCCGCCATCTGGAGATCTATTTTGGCGTCGCCGGGGCAGGGATGATCTGCCACACGATCAACCCGCGCCTGAAGCCGGAACAGCTGATCTACATCATCAACCATGCCGCCGATCAGGTGCTGTTCATCGATGCGACCTTTGTTGCGGCGGTGGGCCAGCTGAAAGGGCATTTCAAGACCATCAAACATATCGTTCTGATGGGCCCACGAGATGAGGCCGCCGCCGAGGCGGTGCCGGGCATTCTGTTCTATGACGAGCTGATCGATGCCGAGGGCGCAGATTACAGCTGGCCGGAGCTGGACGAGAACATGCCCTCGAGCCTGTGTTATACATCCGGCACCACCGGTAACCCAAAGGGGGTGCAATACACCCACCGCACCACGGTGCTGCACTCGCTGGGGGGCAATCAGCCCGATGGGCTGGCGATTTCGGCCCGTGATACGGTCATGGCCGTGGTGCCGATGTTCCACGTAAATGCCTGGGGTGTGCCCTATATTGCCGCCGGTGTTGGCGCCAAACTGGTGCTGCCGGGGCCGAACCTGGATGGCGAAAGCCTGGTGCGGCTGATTGACGGCGAGCAGGTGACATTGGCGCTGGGCGTTCCCACCATATGGATGGGCCTGTTGCAGGCGCTGGAGAAGACCGGGAGCAAGGCTGAAAGCCTGACCCGCACTGTTGTTGGTGGCTCGGCGCTGCCAACCGTGATGATCCCGGCCTTCCGTGACAAATACGGGGTTGAGCTGATCCATGCCTGGGGTATGACCGAAACCAGCCCGCTGGGAACGTTGAACAACCTCTTGCAAAAACACCAGGATCTCTCGGAAACGGAAAAGGGCAGCCTGCGCGAAGGCCAGGGCCGTCCGCCTTACGGTGTTGAGCTGCGGCTTGTGGATGAAAGCGGCCATGTGCTGGCCAATGATGGCGAAACCCAGGGCGAGCTGCAGATCCGTGGCCATTGGATCATCGATACCTATTTTGGCCATGATGACAGCGCCTTGACCATGGATGGCTGGTTCGACACCGGTGATGTCGCCACCATCGATGGCGATGGCTATATGATCATCCGCGACCGCTCCAAGGATATCATCAAATCCGGTGGCGAGTGGATCTCGACGGTGGAGCTGGAAGATATCGCCATGTCGCACCCTGGGGTTGCTCAGGCGGCAGCGATTGCGGCGCAGCATCCCAAATGGGACGAACGTCCGGTGGTGATTGCGATCAAGTCCGACGCTGACCTCAGTGAGGCTGATCTGCTGGCGCATTTTGAGGGTCGGGTGGCCAGCTGGCAGATCCCGGACAAGGTGGTTTTTGTCACCGAGCTGCCGCTGGGTGGCACTGGCAAGGTGCTGAAGAACAAGCTGCGCGAGGCCTTTGGCGCGATTCTTCTGGAAGACTAAGAAACCTGACCTGCGCCCGGAGCTGTTCTTTGGGCGCAGGGAATAGACGTGATCTTAAACCTGATGGACCAAGTTTGCGTGGATTTGTCAGTTCCCTGGTGCGAACAGCGGCAAAACCTTCTCTTTAAAGGCCTTAACTGCCGGCAAATTTAACTGTTAAGCGTCAGTTAACACCCCAGATGATACCCAAGGAATGGGTGAAAATTAGTGGTGGTGGATATGAGCGCACAAAATGACATGGCGCCCATTATCATCAAGAAGAAAAAAGTCGTTAGTGGCGGTGGCCACCATGGGGGCGCCTGGAAGGTGGCCTATGCGGACTTTGTGACGGCCATGATGGCCTTCTTCTTGTTGATGTGGCTGTTGAACGCAACAACTGAGAAACAACGTAAAGGGCTGGCGGATTATTTTTCGCCCTCTATTCCGCTGAGCCGGGTTTCGGGGGGGGGCAATGGCGCCTTCCAGGGCGACAGCATGTTTACCGAAGATATCCAGCCGCAGTCCGGAACAGGTGCCACAGAACTCAACCCAATGGATGCCCAAAAGGCCCAGGGGGAGACCGGTGTCAGCGATGCGGAACGGGCTGAAGAAGACAGCCAGTACCGCGCCATCGAAGAACAGCTTCAGGGCCGTGGCGGTGAAAGCATGGTCTCGGTTGAGATGTCGCGTCACATCATTACGCGGGTCACCGACGAAGGTCTGATCATCGAGCTGTTTGAAACCGAGGGTGTTTCTCTCTTTGAGCCGGGTACCGCCGAGCCGACCCCGTTGTTCCGAGATCTGGTGCGCATGGTTGCTCGTGTTAGTGGGAATGTGAGCAATAATATCGCCATCAGTGGCCATATTCAGTCGCATCCGGTGGTTCTGGCACAGAACCCGGTTTGGGAAATGTCCCATGCCCGGGCCAATGTCGCCCGGACCCTGCTCGAATCGGGTGGGATGAAATCCAACCGAATCCACCGGATCACCGGGCATGCGGATCGTAAGCTGGCGGTACGAAATCCAATGGCAGAGCGAAATAACCGCGTGGAAATCATCCTATTGCGCGACTAATTCCCTTAGAACACTACCCTCGGGCGGCAGCAGATACTTTGCATTTTATCTGTTAGCCGCCCGTTAAGTGCTGATGCGCTACCTCTAGCTGCAAGAACGTTTTATTGCAGCAGAAAGGCGCAACATGACCATTTCTTCCGCCCTGAATGCCGGTGTTTCCGGATTGAGTGCACACGCGAGCTCTTTGGCCGCAATTTCCGATAACATCGCAAACTCCTCCACCACTGGCTACAAGCGGGTCCAGACGGATTTTTCTTCCTTGGTGGTCGGCTCTTCCGGCGGCAAGTATTCTGCTGGCGGTGTGTCTGGCAGCAACATGCGTCTGGTTGATGCGCGTGGCCCGCTGGTTGGCACCAACAATGCCACCGATCTGGCGGTAAGTGGCCGTGGCATGCTGCCGGTTGCCTCGCTCACAGATGTCGAAGCCAACAGTGGTTCCCCGACCATGATGATGACCACGACCGGCTCTTTCCGCACCAATGCTGATGGCTATCTGACAACAAATTCCGGTCTGGTTCTGCTCGGCTGGCCTGCAAACCCGGATGGGACTGTGTCCGATGGTCCGCGTGATACGGCCGAAGGTCTGGAGCCGGTTCAGTACAATATGAACCAGATGACAGGTGAGCCAACAACCGCTGTGAGCCTGGGTGTAAACCTACCGGCAACAGGGACGGTTGCTGGCGCTCCGGGTACAGTCGAAAACCTGACGGTTGAATATTATGACAACCTGGGCAGCTCGCAGACCCTTGGCATTGCCTTTACACCAACGGTTCCTGGCACCGGTTCTTCGAATGAATGGACCATGGTTGTGACTGACAGTGCTTCTGGTGGTGCCACAATCGGCGAATACACCGTGACCTTCAACGACAGCCGGACGGCTGGCGGCTCGCTGGCCACAGTGACACCCGTTTCTGGTGGCCCCTATGATCCGGCGACCGGCAGTGTTGTGGTGACCGTTGCGGGTGGGCCCATGGAGATCTCCATTGGCATGCCTGGCGAAAGCGATGGTCTGACCCAGCTGTCGGATACCTATTCTCCGGCCTCGATCACCAAGGATGGTTCCGAGGTGGGCACCATGGTTGGAGTCGAAGTTGATCCCCAGGGCTATGTGCGCGCCAACTATGATTCCGGTGCAAGCCGGGTGATCTATAAGATCCCACTGGTGGATGTGCCAAACCTGAACGGCCTGAAGGCGATGGATAACCAGACCTATCTGCCCTCCTCGGACAGCGGCACCTATTTCCTCTGGGATGCGGGCACCGGACCAACTGGTGAAATCGCCTCGAACACTCGTGAAGAATCAGCGACCGATGTGGCGACTGAGCTGACGGATATGATCAAGACGCAGCGGGCCTATTCGTCCAACGCCAAGGTGATCCAGACCGTCGATGAGATGCTCCAGGAAACCACCAACATTAAGCGATAAGCTTCGCTGATTTTTGACACCGGCTTAGAAAGAGCAGCCTGACATGTCCATCACAAGTGCACTAAACTCCGCGATGACCGGATTGACTGCGAATGCGCGGTTGTCCCAAGTAACCTCGGAGAACCTGGCCAATGCGCTGACGCCAGGCTACTCTTCGCAAACGCTGAACCTGCACACCAATGGGGTCACCCCCGGTGTCAGGATCGGCGATGTGGAACGCAATATCGATCCGGCTCTGCAATCCTCGGCCCGTAAAGCCGAAGCAGAGCATTCCAAATCCCAGGTCTATGCAGACTTCTACGCAAGAATGTCTGGCCTGGTTGGCAAGGTGGATGACAGTACCTCAATAACTGCCCAGATTTCGAACTTTGATGCCGCCCTGGTTGAGGCCGTTTCGCGCCCGGATTCCACCGAACGACTGCATGACTTGTCGGTCAAAGCGGGTCTGATCGTGCAATCCATCACTGCGGCCGCCGATGGGTTGAACAAGCTGCGTGTAGCGGCAGAATCATCGATTGATGTTCAGGTTGACCAGTTGAACAACCAGCTGAAAGAGCTTGAAAAACTCAATGCGCGGATTGTCGTGACGCAGGCCGCGGGAGCCTCGACAACAGCCATGGAAGATCAGCGCGATCTGTTGGTTGACCAGGTGAACGCGGCAATTCCTGTCAATGTGGTGCAGCGGGATCAGGGGCGGATTGCCTTGATTTCCGTGGGCGGTGTGGCCTTGCTGGATGGCAAGGCAGCGGAGATCAGCTTTGACGCCAAACGCAATATTGAACCGCAGATGACCCAAGCCAATGGACTTCTCTCTGGGCTGGAGATCAATGGCTTTGCAATGGATACCACCGTGACTGGTCCCCTGCGGGGCGGCACTTTGATTTCCCAGTTTGATATTCGCGACAATGTGGCCGTTGAATCCCAGAATGATCTCGACGCGATGGCACGAGATCTGGTCGAACGGTTTCAGGACCCGGCACTGGATGGCACCATTGGTCTGACTGATGCTGGCATTTTCACCGACGCGGGCGGCTTTTTTGATCCGGCTGATACCATCGGTCTGGCCGCGCGTCTGGAGCTGAACGATCTGGTTGCCATGGATGGTCAGGCTGAAACCTGGCGGTTTCGCGATGGTCTCTATGCGGCGACGCCAGGCGAACCCGGCAATGCCAGCCTTTTGAACGCCTATTCTGACGTCATCAGCGAAAACCGGACTGTCTCCACCATCAAGCTTGGGACCATCAGCTCGGATCTGAACACACTCAGTGCTTCGGTCATGTCGCGCTTCGCCCGCGATAGCGACAGTGCCAACAACTCCCTGAGTTTTGCCGCCACCAGCCATACCGAAATGGCCAAGGCTGAACTGGCGCTCGGGGTGGATTCGGATGCTGAACTGCAAAACATGATGGTCATCGAAAATGCCTATGCCGCAAACGCCAAGATGCTCTCGGCGATCGATGAAATGATGCAATCTCTTCTGAGGATCTAATTGAATGATCTATAATTCCTACGGTGACCTCACTACGCATAGTTTCCTGCGCAATCGCAACGCAGAGCTGAAGCTGGATTTGGCGACCTTGTCGCAAGAAGTCTCGACCGGTAAGAAAGCAGATCTGACCGAAGAGCTGGGCGGGGATTTTTCCTTTCTCGCGGATATTGAAAACAACCTGAACCGCATCGAAAGCCAGACGGTTGCCACCAATGAGACCAAGCTTTTTGCGCTGAGCATCCAGAGCAACCTGTCGCGGATGCAGGAGGGAACGCAGCTGATGCGTGATAACATCCTCTCTGTTTCGACCACGCTGACCCCCAGCGATGCAGATCGTTTTGCCAAAGAAGCTGACAGGCAGATGGATGCGGCCATCAGTTCCCTGAATGGCTGGGCCGGTGGCCGTTCCTTGTTTGCAGGCGCTGCGACGGGCACCACGCCCCTAAATGGCGCGGATACGCTGATGACTGAGCTGTTGAGCGAAACAGCGGGTTTGACCACGTCAACCGACATTATCCAGGCTGTGAAGGATTGGTTCGCCGATCCAACCGGGTTTGATACGGCGATGTACAACGGGTCCACGAACAATATTTCCCCTGTCGAGATCGGCGATGGCGAATCCGTATCCCTTGACCTGCGGGCAGATGATCCAGACCTGAAACACGCCTTGCAGAGCTATGCGATCCTGGCCCTGCTGGATGAGCCTTCGCTGGCTCTGACGGATGAGGTCAAGCTGGAACTGACCCGTGCTGGGATGACCGAAATGGGCGATAGCACCAATAAGCTGATCGAGAAACAGGCTGACATTGGCTTCATCGAAGCCCAGCTTGAACGCGTAAGCACGCGTAACCTGGCCAGCAAGACCACGCTCAGCCTGGCCTTCAATGAAATTGTTTTGGCGGACCAGTATGAAGCCTCCTCCAAGCTGAAGCAGACAGAGACCCAGCTGGAGATCCTGTATACGGTGACTGCGCGCAGTGCCCAACTCAGCCTTGTGAAGCATATGTGATGATGAAATTCCTACGCCTCTTTTTTGCTTGCCTGCTGCTGCCGACCTTGGTGCAGGCCAATTCAATCCGCCTCAAGGATCTTGTTGAATTTGATGGGGTCCGGGGCAATGACCTGGTGGGCTATGGCCTTGTGGTTGGCCTTAACGGTACCGGCGACGGGTTGCGAAACTCGCCCTTCACCGAAGAGATCATGACAAATATTCTGGAACGTCTCGGGGTCAATGTGACCGGCGAACAATTCCGGCCCAAAAACGTGGCGGCGGTCTTTGTGACTGCAACCCTGCCTCCTTTTGCCCGCGTTGGCGGCACTGTGGATGTCACGGTTTCTGCCATCGGGGATTCCAAAAGCCTGCTGGGCGGCACCCTGATCATGACGCCGCTGAACGCGGCTGACGGACAGATCTACGCGGTTGCTCAGGGGACCATCCTTGCAGGTGGTGCAGTCGCCGAAGGCGAAGGTGCCAGTGTTACCCAGGGGGTTCCGACCTCCGGTGGCATTCCGTCGGGTGCGCGGGTTGAAAGGGAAATCGGTTTTGACCTCTCGTCGCTGACCACCATGCGCCTGGCCCTGCGGGAGCCTGACTTTACCACGGCCGAGCGTATTGAGCGTGCGGTGAACAATGAATTTGGCAATGGTGTCGCCCTGATGCGCGATTCCGGCACTGTTGAGATCGACATTCGACGCACCAATGCCCGCTCCACGGCCCATGCAGTTGGCCGGATGGAGAATCTTTTGGTGGAACCCCAGCGCAAGGCGCGGGTGGTTGTGGATCAACGCTCTGGCACCATTGTCATGGGCAGCGACGTACGGATCAGCCGGGTTGCGGTGGCGCAGGGCAACCTGACCCTACGGGTCGAAGAAGCGCCGCTGGTATCGCAGCCCAACCCCTTTGCCGATGGCGAAACCGTCGTGGTGCCGCGCACCACTGCCGCGATCGACGAAGAAGAGGGTCTCCAGCTGGCCGAAGTGCGTGAGACCACATCACTTTCTGAAGTGGTTGCCGGTCTGAACGCGCTGGGTGTTTCGCCCCGCGATATGATCGATATCCTAAAAAGCCTGAAGGCAGCTGGGGCACTGCACGCCGAATTTGTGGTGCGCTAATCTCCCCGCAAGGCCACTAAGACGATGAAAAAAGCCCCGGACCGTCAATCACGGTCCGGGGCCTTGGTGTTCACGTCATTAGATTTCCATGTCGGGATCAATTACCGGATCAAGCACGACAATCAGCCGTGTCTCGCCAGTGCCTTCAATTGGCGGTGAGCGGTGAACCAGATCGGATCTGGGGTATTCCGGCCATTTGGTGCCGCGCAGAACCACCGGGGCACCCGTGGGTACGGTCACCAGCGGCTGCGGTTCTGCATTGCCGTTCATAACGCCGAGCTGCGTTCCAAGGCCGCGATAGCTGCAGACAAGCCGTGCGGTCACCGCATCGATATGGAATTTCCTGCAGGCATTGGTCTGAACCACATCCAGGCGCAACCGGATATAGCGCACGCGCATGATCCGCGCGAACAGATCCGCTAGGGCAGAGATATCCTCTCCTAGCCGGTCGCGCTGCGCGCAGGGCGGAGTCTGGGCACTGTCGAGGAGATGCGTGACGCTGCGCTGCACAGCATCGGGGCGCAGTATTAGCCGGACTTGCGGTAGCACCTCAGGGTCCAACCCGTCGATCCAGGATTGAAATTCCGGCATCGGGGCCCTGTTCCAGATCGCGGCGGCGCAGTCGTGACGGTGGATCACCGATAGATCCTCTGCCATCTCGGTAACACTGACCCCGGTGGGCACATTCTGCAGCACATTGCGCAGAAGGGTCTCCTGCATCAACGCTGCCCCCATTGCGGGAAGGGATCTGCCATATCGGCCCAGCTCCAGGGCTCGAATTCATCCGCCTGCACTAGGGCGGCATTGAGCCTTGCGCAGATTACCTCGCGTTCCAGCCCCGCGCCGATAAAGACCAGTTCCTGACGGCGGTCTCCCCAGGGTTCCACCCAGTTTCGGGCGATTTCCGCCTGGGCCTGCGGATGGGTCGGCAGGTTCTCCTCTGGCACCGAGGCCCACCAGCGCCCCAGCGGTGAGATAGAGGACAGCGCCCCCGCCAGGCTGAACTCTGCGGCCCAGTCCGGGCGCGTCGCAATCCAGAAATGCCCCTTGGCGCGGATCACACCGGGCAGGGTACCTTTCAGAACCGCGTGCAGTTTTTGCGGATCAAAGGGCGCGCGGGCGTGGTAAACAAAGGAATCAATGCCGTATTCCTCATCCTCGGGGGTGTGATTGGCAAAACCATAGAGCTCTTTGGCCCACATCGGGTGCTGGTGGGCGGTGTCGAAATCGAACAAGCCAGTGTCCAGAATCGCCTCCGCCGATACATCCGAATGATTGGTCTCGATGATCTTGGCATCGCCATTCAGGGCGCGGATGATCTTGCGGGCGGTGTCCGTGCGCTGGGTTCCGGCATCCGCGACCTTGTTGAGGATCACCACATCGGCAAATTCGATCTGTTCCGTCAGCAGGCTGACCAGGCTGCGGTCATCGCCTTCGCCAAGGGATTCGCCGCGATCGGTGAGGAAATCATGGCTGGAGAAATCCTCCAGCAGGTTCACCGCATCCACCACCGTGACCATGGTGTCGAGCCGTGCCACATCTGACAGGCTTTGGCCCGCTTCGTCGCGGAAATCAAAGGTGGCCGCTACCGGCAGAGGTTCAGAGATACCGGTGGATTCGATCAGCAGGTAGTCAAATCGGCCTTCTTCTGAGAGCTGCCGTACTTCTTGCAGTAGATCATCGCGCAGGGTGCAGCAGATGCAGCCATTGGACATCTCGACCAGGGTTTCCTCGGAGCGGGACAATTCGGTGCCTTCGCGCACCAGATCGGCGTCGATGTTCACTTCGGACATATCATTGACGATGACGGCCACGCGTCGCCCGTCGCGGTTGTTCAAAACCCGGTTCAAAAGCGTGGTCTTGCCGGCACCCAGAAAGCCGGACAGCACCGTGACCGGAAGTCTGGCGTCGTGAGGGGATGAGTCTTTCATGATGGGTTTCCTTGGCTATCTGAGGCTGCTTGATTTCAGAAAATCATGTAATGTTATAGTGTAACATCATGCAAGAAATTTGTTGGTTTGGGGCGATCGCTGGAGGGGTGTTTTGGTGCGCGGCAACTCGACAGGCAAAAGCCCCGGTGTTTCGACCGGGGCTTGGCTCATGTCCTGCACAACAAGATGCAGTTTATGTCTTATTTTAATGGCTAGGGATAATAGCTGCGCACCAGGGCGGTTGCGATCAGGCTCCAACCGTCAGCCACAACAAAGAAGGCCAGTTTGAACGGCAATGAGACCACCGCTGGCGGCACCATCATCATCCCCATCGACATCAGAACAGCCGCCACCACGAGGTCAATGACCAGGAAGGGGAGGAAGACCAGAAAGCCGATCTGAAAGGCGCGGGAGATCTCGGAGAGCATGAAGCTGGGGATTAGCACCGACAGCGGCGCTTCCGGGCTTGGGTTCATCGCTTCCATATCGGGGCGCAGATCCGAAATTGCGTAGAAAGTATCAGGATCAAGCCGGTTGGCCATGAATGCACGGAAGGGTTCCAGGCCGCGCATCAATCCGGTTTCCACATCGACCTGTTCTTCGATCAGTGGGCTGATGCCAACCTGCCAGGCCTCGGTGAACACTGGCTCCATCACAAAATAGGTGAGGAACAGCGCCAGGCTGATCATCATCATATTGGGCGGCGCCTGCTGCAGGCCGAGACCCTGGCGAAGGATTGACAGAACGGTCACCAGAAAGGGGAAACAGGTTATCATGATCAGCAGGCCGGGGGCCAGGCTGAGGACAGTGATCAGCAGGATGAGCTGAATCGACCGGGCAGAGATCGACTGACCCTCGCCCATCGACAGGCTCAGCTCCTGCGCCATTGCCGCCTGCGGCAGCATCAATGCAACGCAGGAGACAAGGAGAGTTAGGATTAAGGCTGTGCGTGTCATCCCAGACCGTTTTGCAAATCGGCGATTTCGGTCAGGCGCACCGCCAGTTGACCGGCTTGATCGCCATCCATTTCTTCGAGCTGACCACGGGCAACCAGACGGTCCCCGACATAGAGGTCAACGGGATCCTCGACGCGTTTGTCCAAGGCCAGAATGGCGTTTTCGCCCAGGCCGACAAGTTCGCGCACGAGAGGGCGGGCCTTGCCAACCGAGACAACCACTTCGACGGGAACCGAAACAAAAGGGTTGCTGGCGTCGGTGGCTTTCATGTTGAGATCGTCGGCGTCATCCATATTGGCTGTCCTCTTTGACGTGATAGGTGAAGGCGTCAATTGAATCTTGAATGGATTCAACCAGACCCGAACTGTTGATTTCGCGTTCCGAAGTACCGGTACGCAGATAGGCTTGGCCCGGCGAAAGATTCTCGTCTTCCTGAACCTGAACCGGGGTGGAGAAACTATCGGGCAGCAGCGAACGCACCGCGCCCGCTTCGCCCGGTGAGACAAAGATGCTCATTGGCTGATCGGTATGAGATTTGGCCATATCCGCCATCTGATCGACAATGTGATGGCCAAAAGTCGCGGCCATAGTGTCGGGCAGAACCGCGCTGGTCAGAACCTTGAACATCGGATCAAGCGATTCGATGAGCTGGGTCTGCGCTTCCTGGTAGGTGAAGTTCAGATCCTCAAGCGAGCTGGCCAGCGTCGCGGAAATATGAGCGTTTTCTTTGTCCTTGGCGGTTACCGCATCATCCCAGCCAGCGCTATATCCAGTCTCGAAAGAGGCAAGCCGGGCTTCTTCGACGGCCTCTTCCGAGATTTCAGGAAAAGCAGTGGGAGGGATCACGGCCGGTGGGCCAAAATCTTCTAGCAGGTGGGCAATGGCCATTAGGCACGCTCCTCATTTTCTTCCAGCCAGCCACGCAGGATCTGGACGGTTTCTTCCTGGCGCTCGCCAATCATGTCGCGCAGACGATCGACTGGGTTGTCGCCACCGCCGCCAAGGGCAGGAAGACCACCCATGCCACCCATGTCACCCATACCGCCGCCCATGCCGCCGAACTGGCCGCCTTCATCCTGGATTTCACCATCCAGGGCGATATTGGCGCCAAGATCCGGGTTCATCAGGAAGTCACCCATGCCTGGGGCAGTGCCCATATCAGGCAGATCGGGCAGGCCGCCCATCATATCGCCATCGGGTCCGGCAAGCGCTGGCATGCCTTCGCCTTTGCCGGCAAGAATCGGTCGCACCACAAAGAGACCGAGCACCAGAGTGACCAGCGCCAGCGCCGCCATCTGGATCAGCGCCATGGCGTCGATGTAGATATTGTCCATGAACGAGGAGGTTACCGCCGTGCCCGCAGGTTCAATGCTGGGCAGGTCCATCGACTTCAGAGTAATGACATCGCCGCGCGATTCGTCAAAACCAATGGCCGCTGAAATCAACTCCCGCATCGCGGAGAGCTCTTCTTCGGGGCGGGGTTCAAACACCGTTTCGCCTGCGGCATTGGTTACTGTGCTGCCATTGATCAGCACCGCAACGGTCAGCCGTTTGATGGCACCGGGCCCACGGATGATTTCTTTCTCGGTTTCCGAGATCTCATAGTTCACCCGTTCGCGAGTCGCGGTGGTGTTGTTCTTTGACCCCTGGCCAGAGGCCGCATCCCCATCCGGAATGTTAGAGGCGACGGTCACCTCACCGGATTGGTTGCTCGACACATCGGCACGTTCTTCGACATCGGTACTGATGGCGACGCGGCTTGCAGGGTCTACATGCTTTTCGCGGATCGATTCGGTGTCGGTGACGGTATCAACACTGACCTCGACCACGGCATTGCCGTGTCCGACGCGCGCTTCGACCAAACGCATGACGCGTTCGCGAATCGACTGAGAGCGATCATCGGTGCCCGCGCCGGCAGCAGCGGCGGCTTCTGGCGACCCGATCAGGGCCCCATTGGCATCAATCACAGCGACATTATCAACCGCCAGCCCGGTCACGGCGGATGCAATCAGAAAGCGAATCGCATTTGCCTGAGCTGGAGTAATAGGAGATCCCAGAGGCACCACAGATACGGAGGCTGTAGGATCAACGGTGCGTTGAAAGGGATTGGCGCCAGTATTGGCAATATGGACGCGGGCCTGACTGATATGAGGGCTGGCCACAATGGTTCTGGCCAGTTCGCCTTCTTTTGCCCGCCAGTAAGCGGCGTCAAACATCTGCGATGTTGTGCCAAAACCGGTGAGCGAATCGAGCAGCTCGTAGCCGCGGCCGCCATTTGCTGGCAGGCCTTCGCTAGCGAGCGTCATCCGCAGCTCGTCCCGGCGGTCAGAGGGCACATAGATAGAGCCGCCCCGTACTTCGTATTGTGTACCGGTCTGCTCAAGTGACCGTACCACATCCCCAGCAGAGCCGCTTTCCAGCCCGGCATAGAGTAATTTCATTGTTGGCTTGCTCGCCACATGGGACATCGCGAGCACACTTGCAACGACAGCTGCAGTGGCTCCTGCCACAATCAGCCGCTTGCGCGTATCCAAACCAGTCCAGACATTCTTGATCTGCTGCAATTTAACCTCCGTCGCACCGGCATTCTGTCCGGCGTGCCCCCTTTTTGACCGAGGGGGCTTAACATTCGGTTAGTTCCTCAGAGGTTATGAAGGCTTTGCACGACGTTTTAGGGAAAGCCATGACAGACGCTGTAGTGAATGCGGAAGAAGACGCAACTGACAAGAAAAGCAAACTGCCTATGATCATAGGCGCCGTCCTTGCAATTGCAGGTGGTGGAGGGGGCTTTTTTGCGGTCTCGTCCGGCATGCTTCCCTTTGGTCAACCCGCTGAGTCCACAGAGACTCATGCGGCTGTAGAAGCGCCAGAAGGCGTAGATAGTGGTGAGACGGCGGCAGATATTGCTAGTCTTGCCTTCATCGAGATGGAACCGATCGTGATTACGCTGCGTAAAGCCAGCGGAATCAAACACTTGAGGTTCAACGCACAATTAGAGGTGGATGCGATCCACCAGGCCGAGGTCGAAAAAGTCCTCCCCCGTGTAGTCGATGTACTGAATAGCTATCTTCGCGCCTTGGAGTTGGAGGATCTGTCGGATCCGATGGCCCTGCCAAGACTGCGCGCGCAGATGCTGCGGCGAATCAACATAGCCACCGGACAGGGGCGTGTCAGAGATTTGCTGATCATGGAATTCGTACTGAACTAGGAGAACGGGATGGACATTATTGCAGATATCCTGCTTGCGGCGGGGGCCCTCGGGGCTGGTTTTTATTGTTTGGTGCTTTCGCGCCGGTTGAAACGGTTCAATGACCTGGAAAAGGGTGTCGGCGGCGCTGTTGCTGTGCTGTCCTCGCAGGTCGATGACTTGAACAAATCTTTCGCCTCGGCGCGTCAGGTCACAGAGGGCTCCACCCAGGCGCTGGATCAGCTCACTGGCCGGGCCGAATCGGTGGCGCAGCGGTTGGAACTGATGATGGCCTCGATGCATGATATGCCCGAAGCCACAGCGGCAGCTCCGCAGCCTGCACGGGCGGCGGCGCCCCAGCCAGAAGAAAATGATGCCCTGGCCGTGGCCTATGAAACCGAAGTGGTGGTAGAAGAGCCAGCGCCGGTTGAAGATGCCAACCAATCCGCTGGTGTGATGTTTGTCCGTCACAACCGCGATAAGAGCCGGGTGGCGTAATGGCGAAGCAAGCAAAACCCAAAAAAGAAAAGAAACCAGGCCGCAGCCGCAGCAATGCGCTGATGATGCTGGCGCTGTTGTTGATTGGTTCCGGACTGGTGCGTCTCGGGATGGAGGCCGGCCCGGCGATCGCGCGGGAAGTCTCCAGCCTGGAAAACAACGCCGGCGAATCGCAGGGCAATGGCGGTACATTGCAGGCGGCAGGCATGCCAACTTCGGCGGAACTGCAGGCCATGCTTGCCGCTTTCAAAGAGCGCGAAGCGGCGCTGGCGGCCCGTGAGGCTGAAATCGAAGACCGTATGAAGGCTCTGGGAATCGCCGACGAGGCGATTGACCGGAAACTGGCGGCTCTGGAAATGGCCGAAGAAGAACTGCGCACCACTTTGGCGCTGGCCGATGGAGCCACCGAAGCGGATGTTGGCCGCTTGACCACGGTTTATGAGCAGATGAAGCCTAAAGAATCGGCAGCTCTGTTTGAAGAGATGGACCCGAATTTTGCTGCAGGCTTCCTCGCCCGTATGCGCCCCGAAGCGGCCGCTGGCATCATGGCCGGTCTTAGCCCGGAAGCGGCCTATACAATCAGCGTTGTCATGGCCGGTCGCAACAGCGGTGTTCCCAAGGAATAACATGCCTCTAGCGCTCAGGCTTTCTTAATCAGACTCGCCTAGGGTTGTTTAAAGCAATGAAATTTGGAGTGACCCTATGGTCGGAATTGTAGGCATCCTGGTTATTTTTGTCATGGTGTTCGGCGGCTATCTGCTGGCCGGTGGCAAAATGGGGATTATTCTAAAATCGCTTCCCTTTGAGATGATGATGATCGGCGGCGCCGCGGTTGGTGCCTTCCTGATCAGCAACGATATGGGCGGCATCAAACATACGCTGAAAGACCTGGGCAAAGTGTTCAAAGGTCCCAAGTGGAAATCTGATGACTACCGGGATCTGCTCTGCCTGCTGTTCTCGCTGATCCGCATCGCCCGGGCCAACCCGGTTGAGGTGGAACAGCATATCGAGGACCCGGAGAATTCTTCGGTATTCAACAAATACCCCAAGATTCTGGCAGATAGCGAAGCGGTGAACCTGATCTGTGATACCATGCGCTCGGCCTCGATGAACTATGATGATCCGCATCAGGTCGAAGAGGTTCTGGAAAAGCGCATGGAGGCGAATCATCACCACGCCCTGCATTCCAGCCACGCCCTGCAGACCATGGCAGATGGTCTTCCGGCACTAGGGATTGTTGCGGCGGTTTTGGGTGTTATCAAAACCATGGCCTCGATCGATCAGCCGCCAGAAGTTCTGGGTAAGATGATTGGTGGTGCGCTTGTTGGGACGTTCCTTGGGGTTTTTCTGGCCTATGGCCTGGTGGGTCCCTTTGCCGACAAGGTGAAAACCATCACCGAGGAAGATTCCCATTTCTACAAATTGATCCGCGAAGTGCTGGTTGCAAACCTGCATAACCACGCGGCCGCCATCTGTATCGAAGTTGGCCGCCAGAACACCCCTTCGCATATCCGTCCCGGCTTCTCTGAACTGGAAGAAGCCCTCAGATCGGTGAAACAGGAAGCAGCATGATTTGGCGCGCAATTGCGATATCCGCCTTTAGTCTGGCGGCGGGCTCAGCCCAGGCGCAGAGCATCGTGGCCCGGTCGGGCGAACATGATGGCTTCTCGCGCCTGGTGATGCGCCTGCCCGATGGCGCTGAGTGGTCCCTGAACCAGAATGGTCGGGTCGCAAACCTAAAAATTAATTCGTCTTCGGCGGTTTTTGACACCTCGCGGGTCTTTGACCTGATCCCCCGCGATCGGTTGCAGAACCTCACACAGAACGGCACTGGCCAGCCTTTGCGGTTTGACCTCGGCTGCGATTGTGAGCTGAGCTCTTATGTGCAACGCGATGGCTATCTGGTGATTGATATTGCCGATGGCGACGGCACTCTGGCGCAGTCCAGACAGGGCAATGCGCCAAATATCAGACCAGCCACCGGGTTGTCGATTGGTGATCTGGCGATGGGGGCTCCGATAGAGCCTGCAACACCTCCAGTGACCTCTCCCTCAGGGTATCGGTTCAATATGACCCAAGGGGCGATAGCGGATGCGCGTTTGGCTCTGGATCTGAATTCCACCGCTAATGCCGCGCAGCGAGGCCGGGTTATTCAGCAGCCACAGCTGGCGCTGCGTCCATCGACTCAGGCGGCAGTCCCAGTCGAAGCCGAGACCGAGGTACAGGACGCGGCTGAGACGGACATGGCCGCTACAGAGCCTACACCGGTTGAAACAGCAGAGCCCGTTGAAGCCTCCTCGCGCGGTGCTGCGTTTTTGACGGCAGGGCTCGAAGCTGAATTAGGGTTGAATCAGCCCCAAGAGACAGCCGATCCCGAGACGAGAGATCAGGTCCTCCCGGAAGACATGGCAGAGGCCACTGAGGTCGAACAGGGGTTGCCTGATGTCAATCTGCTGCTCGATATGGAAGAAAGCGCCCGCGCCGCAACGGTAAATGCCTCAGAATATCGTTTGTTGCAGCAAATTGGCCGCGCCGCCAACCAAGGCCTGCTGGATGTGGTGGTCACCGAAGGCGAAGCGCCTGTTGGAAACCGGGCTTTGGATCCTCTGGGCCGGTCGGACCGGCCCCTGGATGCGCTGGCCAATATTTCCGTGACCTCCGCTGTGGACCGCGAAACCGGTTTGATGGCCCCGGTCATCGGGGAAAGCTCGGTTGGGGATCACTGCCTGCCCGAACGGCGCATTGCGATCTACAACTGGGGCAATGACAGCTCTTTTGCCGATCAGCTTGGCCCGCTGCGGGGGGCCTTGGTGCGGGAATTTGATGATATCAACCCCGCCAGTGTGCGTGCACTGGCAAAGCTCTACCTCTATTTTGGTTTCGGAGCTGAAGCCCGTGCAATGCTGACCATGTTGCCATCCGGGCGGATCGATCCGGACCAACAAGCGACGCTTCTTGCCATGGCAAATCTGCTGGATGGCGAAGAGCTGGGGATCAATCATCCCTTCTCTGGGCAGCAGGGCTGTAACAGCGACGCTGCGCTCTGGTCGGTTCTGGCTGACAACAATATTCGCAAGACCGCCAATACCGATGCGATCCAGCTGGGTTTTGCCAAACTGCCGGTGCATCTGCGAGTGAACTTTGGACCACAGCTCAGCTCTTTGTTCGCTGAAGCCGGAGACCTGCATATTGCCGAGGCGATTCTGCGCTCTGTTGACCGGACAGGAATGGAGTATGTGCCTGAACTGAATCTCGCTGAGGCAGCTATTGCTGAGCTGGAAGGCGATACCGAGGTTGTGGCCGAAAAGCTCACCGAGGAAGTGGCGGACCGCACTGAAAGCGCGCCCTCGGCCCTGGTTGATCTGATCGAGCTGGGCTACCAGGAACGCAAGGCGCTGTCGCCAGA
>NZ_JBDWPJ010000149.1:0-4297 GCF_039971195.1 Pseudophaeobacter sp. | reverse complement strand
GCCTGGATCAGGCTGATCGGCGCCGCTGCGCCCGGCAAGCGCCCGCAAAGGCGGCGTGGTGGTGCCAATCAAGGAAACTGCAAAGGCGCGCGCCAGAGAGACCGGATCGGGGCCGGCAAAGAACAGACCCACCAGGGTCTCGCCTTGGTAAAAAGCCAGCCGGGTCTGGTGCTGGTTGGGATCCACCATCTCGGTCACGTCACAGTCACCAAGGCCGAGCAGATCCTGCGCCATGTGCTGCCAATTGTCTGGCCTGTCTACTCCGGCGAATTCGCTTTGCCAGCCGGTCAAGGACCGGGCCACGGCGCTATAGGCTCCTGCGGGGGCAATGGGATCGCACGAGACTGCAAAGCCATACCAGCCCGCGTCAAACCTGGTGGCCTCAACCGTGGTGTGTTTGGAGGCCGGCTGGCCGGAGACCGGATCAACCAGCGGATCAACCAGTGCGTTGATACAGCCCGTGCTGCTTTGTTGCCGGGTCCAGTGCATCGGCGCAAACAGCTGGCCAGGGGCGGCGCGTTCGGTGATCAGGGCGCGCAGCACGGCCTCTCCGTAGCCAGTGCTGAGCCGCAGCAGATCGCCAGTTGTCAGCTCCAGATCCGTGGCATCCTTGGGGTGAATTTCCACATAGGGTTCCGCCAGATGCGCCCCCAGACGGGGGGCTTTGCCGGTGCGGGTCATGGTATGCCACTGGTCGCGGTTGCGCCCGGTGTTCAGCGTGAATCCCTTGCGTTCCCCCAAAGCAGGGGCGCTGACGGGCAGCATACGGGCCTTGCCTCCGGGGTGGAAAAACCCTCCATCTGCAAAGAAACGCTTGTCGTTTTGCGGCCATTGGGTTGGCAGCAGGTTGGCATAGTCCACATCGGCAAAGATGCTCAGGTCGAGATCCCGACCAAAATCGGCTGTTGCCTCTGACAGGGCGACATATTCAGCAAAGATCTCCGCCGGGGAGGCATAGTCAAAGGCTGCACCCCAGCCCATCCGTGCGGCCAGATCGCAGAGGATCTTCCAATCGGGGCGGGTGGCGCCGGGGGCAGGCAGAAAGGCACGCTGGCGGGAGATGCGGCGCTCTGAATTGGTGACGGTGCCGTCTTTTTCGCCCCAGCCAGTAGCAGGCAGCAGCACATCCGCCAGATCGCCGGTATCTGTGCGTGCCATAATGTCAGAGACCACAACAAAAGGCACCTTGGCGATGGCAGTGGCGACTCCCTCGGCATCGGGCAGGCTGACAGCGGGGTTGGTGGAGATCACCCACAAGGCTTTGATCTTGCCAACGGCGCAGGCCTGAAACAGATCAACGGCCTTGAGACCCGGCTGGCTGCAGATGGTGGGGCTTTGCCAGAACTTCTGAACAGAGGCACGGTGGTCGGGGTTTTCGATGTCCAGATGGTTAGCCAGCATATTGGCCAAGCCGCCGACCTCGCGCCCGCCCATGGCATTGGGCTGGCCGGTAACGGAAAACGGGCCAGAGCCAGGCCTGCCAATCCGGCCGGTGGCGAGGTGGCAATTCAGGATGGCATTGACCTTGTCGGTCCCGCATTTGGACTGGTTGACCCCCTGGGAATAGACGGTCACGACTTTTTTGGTACCGGCCCAAAGCTGGTAGAACTGCGCCAGCTCTTCGGCGCTGAGACCGCTGTCCAGCGGATCCCCCAGCCGCGCCTGCGCCAGGCTGGGCTCGAGGCCCGAAACATGATTGCGCAGATAGTCTTGGTTGAGCTGATCAGTGTCAGCCAGATGCGCCAGCAATCCATTGAACAGCGCAGTATCGCCATCGGGGGCAATACGCAGATGCAGATCCGCCAGATCACTGGTGGCAGTTTTGCGCGGGTCGATATTGACCACCTTCATTTCAGGTCGGGCCGCCTTGGCGGCGGCAATACGCTGATGCAGTACCGGATGGCACCAGGCGAGGTTGGACCCGACCAGCACGATCAGATCCGCCTCTTCCAAATCGGCATAGGTACCGGGTACCGTATCGCTGCCAAAGGCCCGTTTATGCCCGGCCACAGAAGAGGCCATGCAAAGCCGCGAATTGGTGTCGATATTGGCCGAGCCAAAGAAGCCTTTCATCAGCTTGTTGGCGATATAGTAGTCTTCAGTCAGCAACTGACCGGAGACATAAAAGGCCACACTGTCAGGGCCATGATCGCGGATCGCAGCGCTGAATTTCTCCGCCATCAGGTCAAGGCTCTCGTCCCAGGATGCCGCGCGCCCCTTGATCTGCGGGGTCAGCAAGCGGCCTTCCAGATCAATGGTCTCCCCCAAGGCAGCACCTTTGGAGCAGAGCCGTCCAAAGTTTGACGGATGCTCAGGATCGCCCTTGATGGTGCCATCAGCGCCAGCCAGTACGCCGCAGCCAACGCCGCAATAGGGGCAGGTGGTACGCGTCAGGTTCATGCAACGGCCCGCTGTTGCAGGAAATCCGCATCCAGCAGGATGCGTCCCTCTGCCACTTTGGCCGGATAGGTGGCAACCTGGCCCTCTTCGCCCTGAGCTTCGCCGGTTTCCAGCGAAATCACCCAGTTGTGCAGCGGGCAGGTCACGGATTTGCCATGCACGATACCATCGGCCAGGGGGCCGTTTTTATGCGGGCAGGCATTGTCGAGCGCAAAGACCTCGTCCCCCGCAGTGCGAAACACCGCAACGCAGCCATGCAGGGTTTTGATCAGCCGGGCGCCACGTTGCGGCACGGCGTCCAGGGCGGCGATATCGATCCAGTTGCTCATTCGGCGGCCTCCAGGGTGAGATTGGCAAGGGGCTCATAGGGGGCAGAGTCTGCAACATGCTGGGCCCAGGGGTCCTTGCGATAGATGGTTTGCGACAGGTCGAACCGGGCGACCAATGCAGCGCGGGCTTCCAGATCGGCGATCTGCTCCTGGATCCAGTCAAGACCGACCTTGTCCATCCATTTGTAGATGCGATCCAGATATTTGGCATTCTCGCGGTAGCTCTGCGTCACCGCCTTGACCACATCCATCACCTCTTCTTCGGTAGGGACCTGGCAGAGCAGAGATGTCTCGCGCACGTCCATGCCGGCAGCGCCGCCGATGCTGATCTGATAGCCACTGTCGACGCAGACAATGCCAATGTCCTTGCAGGTGGCCTCGGCGCAGTTGCGCGGGCAGCCAGAGACGGCGAGTTTGAGTTTGTGTGGCGTCCAGGAGCCCCAAAGCGCCTTTTCCAGCTGGATGCCGAGGCCAGTGCTATCCTGGGTGCCAAAGCGGCAGTGATCCGTGCCAACGCAGGTTTTCACCGTGCGCAGACCCTTGGAATAGGCATGGCCCGAGACCATGCCAGCCTTGTTGAGATCATCCCAGATTGCGGGCAGGTCTTCGTTTTTGACCCCTAACAGATCAATGCGCTGACCGCCTGTGACCTTGACCGTGGGCACGGCAAACTTATCCGCCGCATCGGCAATGGCGCGCAGTTCATCCGGGGTGGTGATGCCGCCCCACATGCGCGGCACCACACTAAAGGTACCGTCTTTCTGGATATTGGCGTGTTTGCGTTCGTTGACAAACCGCGACTGCGGATCGTCTTCATACTCCAGCGGCCAGTCGGCCAGCAGGTAGAAGTTCAGGGCTGGGCGGCAGACATGACAGCCACAAGGGGTTTTCCAGTCGCAGGCCTGCCAGACGGCGGGCAGCGATTTCAGTTCCTGGCTTTTGATCATGCGACGCACGTCTTCGTGGGTCATATCGGTACAGCCACAGATTGGCTGCACGGTGGGGATGACAAAGTCATCGCCCAGTGTGACCGCAAGCACCTGTTCCACCAGCCCGGTGCAGGTCCCACAAGAGGCCGAGGCCTTGGTCTGGCTGCGCAGGGCACCAATATCAGTGGCGCCGGCGGCAATGGCATCTTCGATTTCACCTTTGCAAATGCCGTTGCAGCCACAGATTTCCGCGTCACGCGGTAAGGCTGCAACGGCTGAGAGCGGGTCCGAGGGGGCTCCTCCCTGATAGGCGGGGCCAAAGATCACGGTGTCGCGCATATCCGAGATATCGGTCTTGTCGCGGATCAGGCCAAAGAACCAGTTGCCATCTGCCGTGTCGCCATACATCACCGCGCCGACGATCACGTCGTCTTCGATCACCAACCGGCGATAAACGCCGCGCGCCGGATCGCGGAAGACGATGTCTTCGCGGCCTTCTCCAGCCGCAAAATCGCCCGCGCTGAACAGATCACAGCCGGTGACTTTGAGTTTGGTGGAGAGTTCCTTTGGGGTGAAAACCGCAGGTTCCTCCATCAGGGTATTGGCGAGCACCTTGGCCTGATCATAGAGCGGCGCCAC
>NZ_JBDWPJ010000148.1:0-11295 GCF_039971195.1 Pseudophaeobacter sp. | reverse complement strand
GGAAAAATCGCTCTTGGGCATGAGCTACCTGCAGCGCTGGTCCAGCATTGAAATTCGCAACGGCGCCTTAGTCTTAACACGCTAACTGCCTGCTGGTGGTCGGCGAAATTGGCATCCTGCTTGGGACAAGGCCCTCAGCTGGCAGAGACCAGCTGTTCCAGATGATCCTTTTCCAGCAACCCTTTGAATTCCAAACCAAGGTAATCGCCCTTACGCCAAAGCACCCGAGCCGGAATTGTCCAGCTGTCATAGATCACCGTGTGCTCAGGGAAGACCATCTTCTTTTCCGGGATCGTTACCTCAATGTCTCCCCCGACAGAACAGGCCGCTTCGGATTTCACCTTTGCCCCAATCTGGCTCACATCGACAATCTGAGCTTCGGATTTCTCGTCCTGATCCGGGGCCTTAACATGACAATCCGCACTGCAGAGAAAGCGCTTTTTCTTGCCGGAGTTCTTTTTGTGGATGCGATCAACTAGGATAAATGCGATGACACCAAAAATAAGAATAGAAACAGCGCCAATGCTTGCTGTCTGGGTCGAGACCAGGAAATCACTGGAGGTATCGCCAAAGGCACGCAGGTTGCCGTTGACATCCATACAGGGCAAAGACACCAGCTCCTTGCGGTAAGCATCTGTTTTCGCGCGCGACCGCAGTTTACGTGCAGTTTCAGCAGCTTTGAACTGGCCGCCGATAGAGCGGATCTTCAACAGGGTTTTTTGCAGGGCCATGTATTTCGAAGTGGGACCGCTGATCTTGTCAAAACCGTTCTCAGAGAGGCGCATGCGCAGGTCTACCACTGGAGTTTGCCTGAGGAACTGAGAAAGCCGACCAGCGGCCCCTGTATCAGCGCCTGTTTCCACATCATCCAGAAACTCTTCGCTCAGATGAACGAGAGTAGTTAATTCGTCAAACACTCTGCAGCTCAGTTCGCCGGTGGCGGCAGCTGCTTTGTTGGCTGGCAAAAGGAAAAAGAGTAGGAACAGGATGGCAAATCCCTGTTTCCCCCACTGAGCAGCGGCAGCTGTCAGAGAAAAGATGGTCTGCTGTGGCCGCCCAAAAGCGCCAAAGCATTTTCGAACTGGATCATTTCCGTTGCTCGTTCTCATCTCATCATACTCACTTCAGATCAGCCGGACGACACCATTTGATCTGCACTCACACCGTTTGAAGCATCTCTTTTTGATGCCCCTCACCCTCCGTCCGCAGTCGCGGAAAGCGTAGAATCTAGCTAGTCACCCTCACTATTTGCAAAACCAGCTAAGAAACCCTTACTTCGAATGGAATTAACGGTCTCCTGATGCCTCAAAGTTGCATGATTTCACTGAAAGGCTCCTAGCAAAGTATCCTAAAAGGAAATGGGAGGTACCTATCCGCCTGCCATCTGCCAGCAGACCCAAGTTGTTCCAACCCAGTCCTCCGGCGATTTTGTTACCTTGCAGTCTCCACAATTGGCATTGGTGCAGGGCAAGCTGCTGGAACAACCTTTCACAGATTGCAAGAGACAAACACCCAAGCAGAAAACTGGGATTCACGTCGCTCAATGTGTTTTAGCCCAGGGATCTGGCAGACTGAGGCCAACCTAAACTCTCACTCCAAGAAGGTTGCACTGTTGGCAAAACGTAGCTGCGAAGCGTTCAACAAATGATGGCCGCTACCGGGGTTTTGACAGCCAGAAAAGCAGAGCCTGTCAGGCTTCCGCCTTCTTTTCCCAGCGGCCAGTTTCCTCGGACCAATACTGAGCAGCGCAGCCTGCCCCTGTCAGCGCTTTCCACTGTCCGCGCGCCTGCTGGACCGCGTCCTGATCGTTGCCATCAAACAGGATACAGACCCGCTCCAGGGCCTGCACCTCTTCGGGGGTAACCTCAGCTGCATCCACCGTCATGATACATTCCGGCCTATTGGCGCTCTCGGCTGTTGTGGTCAGCAAGATCGGTTGCAGCGCGTCATGGGGACCGCCCGCCAACCCGTGGGCCAGAAAACTGTCGTCACTGCCCTGCCACAGGCTGTCATCCAGCCAGCGCATCCGGTCAAGATCTTGCCCGCGCACGGCTATGCGCCAGCCCGCACCACGGGCCTTTTGCAACAGCACCGGCAGGGTTTCCTGCAGTGGACGGCGGGTCAGATGGTAAAAATAGGCGGCCCCCATGGCTGTGTTATTCCATCTCGAACCTGTCTTGCACCAAACGATCCAACGCCATAACGCCCCAGCCGGTGGCCCCTTTGGGCGCATAGGCGGTGGCGGATTTGACCGAGGCCACCCCGGCGATATCCAGATGGATCCAAGGCATGTCGTCCTTGATGAAGCGTTGTAGGAACTGCGCCGCTGTAATCGAGCCCGCCGGACGGCCACCGACATTCTTCATATCGGCAATCCGGGATTTCAACTGGTCATCATAGCCCTGCCCCAGCGGCAGTCTCCAGGCGCCTTCGTCCGTCGCCTTAGCAGATTTGAGGAATCCATTGCAAAGGCTGTCATCATTGGAGAAAACGCCTGCGTTTTCATGGCCAAGGCCGATGATCACCGCACCGGTCAAGGTGGCCAGGTCGATGACGCCCGCAGGCTTGAACCGCTCCTGCGTGTACCACAACACATCACAAAGCACCAACCGCCCCTCGGCATCGGTGTTGATCACCTCGATGGTATCGCCCTTCATCGAGGTCACCACATCGCCAGGACGGGTGGCATTGCCCGAAGGCATGTTTTCCACCAGACCAACTAGCCCCACCACATTGGCACGCGCCTTGCGCAGAGCCAGGGCTTTCATGGTGCCGACTACAACGCCAGCGCCGCCCATATCCATGGTCATGTCTTCCATGCCCGCAGCCGGTTTCAAGGAAATACCGCCGGTATCAAAGACCACGCCTTTGCCAACCAATGCCAGAGGCGCCTCGCCTTCGGTACCGCCTTTCCAGTTCATGATGGCAACCTTGGAGGGGCTGTCAGAACCCTGCCCCACACAAAGAAGCGCGCCCATGCCCAGGTCTTCCAAGGCGGGTTCATCCAGAATTTCGATCTCCAACCCGATCTCAGACATCTCTTCGATTCGGCGGGCAAATTCGGTTGTGGTCAGCACATTGGCAGGCTCGTTGACCAGATCACGGGTCATGTGAACACCCTCGGCCACCGCTGCCAGCGGCGCGTAAGCTGCCGAGATCTCCTCATGGGCCTTATGCGCGATAGTCACTTTCGATGCTGGTTTTGCCTCGGCAGTGGATTTGTGATTGTCAAAACCATAGCTGCGCAGGGCAATGCCCATTGCCAGTTCCGCCGCCTTTGGCATTGATCCCGCCATCACCGTGAGCGATTTTTCAGGCGCTGCACCGACCAGTTTTGCGCCGGCCTGACGGGCCTCTACCGGGGTGACACGGCGTGGCAACACCAAAACCAACAGCGCCTCGGCTGCCATGCCTGCGGGCCAGCACAGCGAGATCACCGTTCCGGGCTTGTGTTTTGCAAAGCCGGGGTCCGCAATCAACCGCGCCAATGCGCCCTTGGTGAGCCGATTGGCACTGCGCGCCGCCTGATCCATAACCCCCTCTGGGGTAACCAGAACAACCACATGACCGGTCATGCCAGACAATTCCTTGGGGTCATAATCGGCAAATCGAATGGCGGGCAAAGTGCTCATGTCTGAGGGCTCCTGTCGGGGTCAAGTCTCTGTTGTTAAGTCAACAGGTAACCCGCTGCCGTTGCAATGGCCAGCCCCAAGGGGCACCGCATCTCTGCGGCTCTTTGCCGACGGAAACAGCGATCTCAGTATTGGCGCAGATTGCAGTTTTCCCCGGGAAACAAATCCTCTAAGGTTCCACAAAACGATAACGGCAGGGTCTGGGGGGATCGAGTGTCACGCTTCGACAGATATGTCCTGTCGCAATATCTGCTGTTCTTCGGCTTCTTTGCGCTAATTCTTGTTGCTGTCTTCTGGGTAAACCGGGCGGTGGTGCTGTTTGACCGTCTAATTGGCGACGGTCAGACTGCGCTTGTCTTTCTGGAGTTCACCGCCCTTGCCCTGCCCAACCTTATTCGGATGGTGCTACCAGTTGCGGTCTTTGCCTCGGCGGTCTGGGTCACCAACCGATTGCAAAGCGAAAGCGAACTCACAGTGCTGCGCGCCACCGGCTCCAGCCCTTGGCAAATGGCAAAACCGGCGCTGGCCTTTGGGCTGATCACTGCCTTGATGATGTCGATTCTCACCCATTTCCTACTGCCCAACTCGATCAACCAGCTGGCGCTGCGCGAACAGGAAGTCTCCCGCAACATCACTGCCAAGCTTCTGACCGAAGGCAATTTCCTGCATCCCGCCAAGGGCGTGACCTTTTACATCCGCCAGATTGACAGCGATGGCACCTTGAATGATGTCTTTCTGTCAGACCGCCGCGATCCGGAGCAAAGTGTGACCTATACTGGCACGCGGGCGTTTTTGGTGCGTGAGGCTGGCAAGACCCACCTGATCATGGTCAATGGCATGGCGCAGCGGCTGGACCGCGAAAAGCAACAGCTCTCCACCACAAATTTTTCTGATTTTTCATATGACATCAGCGCCTTGACCAACAAGTCCACAGATCACAAGCGCAACATTCGTGCCATCCCAAGCCGGGAACTGCTGCGCGATCCCGCGGCGATCACTGAGACCGAAGGCTATAGCGCTGGCGCCCTGGCCGAAGAATTGCACCTTCGCTTTGCGCGCGCTTTGATCTGCGTGGCCGTAGCCCTCATCGGGTTTTCAGCCTTGATGCTTGGGTCCTATTCACGGTTTGGCGTCTGGCGCCAGGCCCTGCTGGCCTTTTTGCTGTTGATTGTCGTCGAGGGGCTGCGTGGGGTGGTATCCGAGCCGGTAATGAATGCCCCCCAACTCTGGCCACTGGTCTACCTGCCGGCCTGCGTCGGAATACTCATTGCCCTTGCCTTTTTGCAACTGGCAGCCCGTCCCCCCGTTGCGCGCCGCCGTCCGGCACCGACGGTTGCGCTTGGTGCTGGCCCGGGCAAAACGGAGGCCGGGCCATGAAACTGGATTTCTATTATGCCCGCCGTTTCATGCAGTGGTTCGCCATCATCTGCGGTGTCCTGATGACCCTGGTTATTCTGATTGACCTGAATGAGCAAATCCGCCGTTTTGATACCGTTGATATCAGCGCTGGTCAGATCCTTGGGCTAACGCTGCTGAATGCCCCTGCCGCACTTAGTGAATTCCTGCCGCTGATCATGATTCTGACCACCATCGTCCTGTTTGTCGGCCTTGCGCGCAGCAGTGAATTGGTGGTGACACGCGCCATAGGGCGTTCTGGCATTCGCGCCCTTGCCGCGCCAGTGTTGATGGCTGCCCTGCTGGGGCTGCTCGCCGTCAGCACCCTGAACCCAATCGTTGCCGCCACCACCAACCGCTACAAGACCCTTGCGGACACCTACCGGACTGGGGGGCCTTCGGTGCTATCGCTGTCCGGAGAGGGGCTGTGGCTGCGCCAGGGCAGTCCCAATGGCCAATCCGTGGTGCATGCGGCCTCTTATGGTGGTGGGCGCGAAGATATCATTCTTTATGACGTGACCATCATTGCCTATGCGCCGGGGGGCGGTCCGATCCGCCGCATCATCGCAGAAAGTGCCCAACTGGACGGTGAAGAATGGCTGTTGAAGATAGTGAAAGTCTGGCACCTGACCGCCGGGCTCAACCCAGAGAAAACCGCTGCAACCCATGCCGAGCTGCGCTTGCCGACTTCGCTTACCCAGGATCGAATCCGCGACCGGTTGGGATCAGCCGATGGAATCTCGATCTATGATCTTCCGAGCACCATTCGCGATCTTGCTGAGGCCGGATTTTCGACCAAACGCTATCAGGTTTGGTACCAGGTTGAACTGGCCCGGCCTTTGTTCCTGATCGCCATGGTGTTGGTCGGCGCCGCCTTTACCATGCGCCACACCCGGTTTGGCGGCACTGGCCTTGCGGTGCTTACTGCAGTTTTATTGGGCTTTGGCCTGTACTTTATCCGAAACTTTGCGCAGATTTTGGGAGAGAACGGCCAGATACCGGTCGCTCTTGCCGCCTGGGCCCCGCCCGTAGCTGCCATTTTGCTGACAATGGGACTGCTTTTACATGCTGAGGACGGATAACATGCGCCGCGCTCTGATGCTCTCTGTGGTTCTTCCATGGCTCGTCCTGGCACCGCCAATTGTGGCGCAGGAGGTCGCGCCCTCGACTGAAACGGCCCAACCAGCGATTCTGGTGGCGGATCAGGTCTTTATCACCCCGGAACGTCGCCTGATTGCCAAGGGCAATGTCGAAGCTTTCCAGGGCGACATTCGTCTGCAGGCCAAACAGATCATCTTTGAGCAAAGCAGCGGCACGCTGCAGATCGAAGGCCCCATTCGCATTGACCAAAGCGGGGAAATTACAATTCTGGCCGATGCCGCCGAAATGGACCGGGATCTGCTCAATGGGCTGCTGACCGGCGCCCGGATGGTGTTTCAGCAGCAATTGCAACTGGCCTCCTTGCAAATGACCCGGGTTGGCGGCCGTTATACCCAGCTTTACAAGACCTCCGTCACCTCTTGCCATGTCTGCGACGACGGCAAGCCGCCGCTCTGGCAAATCCGGGCCGAACGGGTGATCCACGACCAGGTGGAACAGCAACTCTATTTTGAAAGCGCCCAGGTCCGCGTCTTGGACGTGCCGGTTTTCTACTTCCCCGCTGTGCGACTGCCAGATCCAACTCTGAAGCGCACCAGTGGCTTTCTGGTGCCTTCCACCCGCACTACGTCGAACCTGGGAACGGGCGTCAAAATCCCTTATTTCTTTACCCTGGGAGATCACCGCGACCTGACCCTGACGCCCTATGTTTCCAGCGGCACGCGCACCCTCGGAGCTCGCTATCGTCAGGCCTTTCGACACGGCGAAATCGAGTTTGAAGGCGCCCATACCCGCGATGATCTGCAACCCGGAGACAACCGAGGCTATCTGTTTGCAACCGGCCGATTTGACCTGCCGCGCGACTTCCAATTGGAATTTGATATCAAAACGGTATCCGATGACGCCTATATCGCGGATTACAGCCTGCCGGACCTTGACCGATTGCGCTCTGAAATCACTTTGACGCGTGCGGACCGCGACAGCCTGCTGAGTGCCGCATTGATAAATTTCAAAACCCTGCGGGACAGCGAAGACCAGGATTTGATCCCGTCAACGATCGGCGAAATTTACTTTCAAAAACGCTATTTCCCCAGCTCCATCGGCGGCGAGACCCGGTTGACGCTAGAGGCACACGGGCACAATCGAACTGCAGACCTCGAGGGCAATCAGACCACGGCAAATGGCCGCGACCAGGGGCGGCTCACTGCCGACCTGGACTGGCGACGCAACTGGCGCTTGTCGCATGGGCTGGAACTGGAATGGCAAGTCGGGGCAGCCGTCGATGGCTTCACCACCTATGATGATTCCTATTACTCGGAGCACAGCTCGCGCATCACCCCGCGCTCGGCCCTGACTTTGCGTCTGCCAATGTCCAAAACGGACACCAGCGGTGCAACCCAGTTGTTGGAACCAATTGTCCAGCTGGGATGGAGCAATGTGCATGGCAAAGACGCAGCACAAGATGAGAGCAACTTTGTTGAGTTTGATCAGGGCAATCTTTTGGCTCTCTCCCGCTTTCCAGCTGCTGATGCACGCGAAGACGGGCTGAGCCTTGCCTATGGAGTGAACTGGGCGCGCTATGCCAGCACAGGCTGGCAGGCCTATGCCACTGTTGGTCAGGTGTTGCGACAGGATGCAGACACCCGGTTCACCAAAAGCTCCGGACTGGGTGGAACATCCTCTGCCATCCTTTTGGCGGGTCAGTTGAAATTCAATGACGGCATCGCGCTAACAGCGCGGGGTTTGCTCAACAACTCCATGAACTTCTCCAAAGCCGAGGTGCGTGGCGATTGGTATAGCGACCAGATCGCCCTGTCTGGCAGCTATCTCTGGCTTGGCACCGACCCGGAGGAAAATCGCAACCAGGAAACGTCAGAGATCTGGTTTGATGGCTCTTATGAAGTCTCAGCCAACTGGAAAGCCAGCGCCAATCTGCGCTATGATATTTCAGATGCGCGGGCCACACGGGCAGGTCTCGGCCTAGCTTATAGCAATGAATGTGTGACGGTCGACCTTTCGGTAAACCGTCGTTATACCTCAACAACAAGCGTGGATCCGTCGACCGATTTTGGCTTTTCAATTTCGATGAACGGGTTTTCAGTTAATAACGGCAGCAAACAGTACAGGCGATCATGCAGACATTCTTGACCCAAGCCTTCTCCGTTTCCTTGATCCGGAGCTTTTCCAGAACGGCAGCCGCCATATCTCTGGCCTTTGCCCTTTCCTCAGGCGCCTCCCCTGTGGCCGCTCAAGGGCTGTTCGCACCAGCGGTGATCGTCGACAACGCAGTAATCACCAATTACGAGCTGCAACAGCGGGCCCTCTTCATGGTCATCCTGCGCAGCCCCGGCAATCCAGAGATCGAGGCAAAGAACGAACTGATCAAAGATCGTCTCAAACAGGCGGAATTGGCCCGGGTTGGCATTGCCCCTACAGCTGAAGACGTCACTGCGGGCATGACCGAACTGGCCGGTCGTGCCAATCTGAGCCTCGATGAATTCATCAAGGTTCTTGGTGAAAACGGCGTCGAGCCCGAAACCCTGCGCGACTTTACCAGCATTGGCCTTGGCTGGCGTGAATACGTTGGTTCTCGTTTTCTGGCCCGCGCCCGCCCCACCGAGGCAGAGATAGACCGTGCCATGGGCCAGGCCGGATCGGGGGGGGTTCAGGTTCTGCTGTCTGAACTGATCGTGCCGCTCAACGAACAAAATGCTGAGCAGGTTCAGCAACTGACCGACCATGTCGCCCAAATGACTTCCTTTGAGGCCTTCTCGGCCACCGCGACTCAGTATTCCGCCTCTGACAGTCGTTCCAACGGTGGGCGTCTGCCTTGGATGAACCTGACAAAACTGCCCCCCCAGCTGCAGCCCGTCGTGCTGGCGCTGGACACTGGCGAGATCACCGAGCCGCTGCCGCTTCAGGGAGCAGTTGCGATGTTCCAAATGCGCGGTGTGCGCGAGGTCACTGGCAGCAAGCAGCGATATTCCGCAATTGACTATGCAGCCTATTACATTCCAGGCGGGCGCAGCCCAGAGGCACAGGCCACCGGTCAAAAGATAGCCACGTCTTTGGATACATGTGACGATCTGTATGGTGTAGCCAAGGGTCAAGACCCAAGTGTGCTGGACCGCTTAAGCCTTGCACCGAATGAGATTTCGCAGGATATCGCCATCGAGCTGGCGAAACTGGACCCAAATGAGATTTCTCTCAACCTCACCCGCAACAACGGTCAAACCCTGATGCTGTTGATGCTCTGTGGCCGCACCGGTGAGCTGGGCGAAGGAGAAAGCCGCGAAACCATCGCCAATGCGCTGGTTCAGCAACGTTTGGCCTCCTTCTCGGACAGCTTTATCGAACAGCTTCGGGCGGATGCAGTGATCATCGAGAAATGACCGGTCCAGGTGCTCAGCCCATCGCCCTCAGCTGTGGCGAACCGGCTGGGATTGGCCCTGAAATCGCCACCAAAGCATGGCAGCTCTTGCAAGAGAGCTGCCCGTTTTTTTGGATCGGGGACCCGCGCCACCTGCCCGCGGATCTGCCACATCAGCTGATCCAACACCCCAACGAAGCCTTGGCTACCTGCGCCACGGCGCTGCCCGTGCTGCCCCTGGATTTTGCTGGCGACAGGGTCAAAGGCCGGGCAGATCCCGCAAATTCGCCTGGGGTGATCAAAGCCATCGAGTGCGGGGTTGATCTGGTGAAATCCGGCGCGGCCTCGGCGCTCTGCACGGCACCAATTCACAAAAAGGCCCTGATCGACGGTGCTGATTTTGCCTTTCCCGGGCATACCGAGTTTCTGGCGCATCTGGCGGGCAGATCCCGCGTGGTGATGATGCTGGCCAGCCCTGCCCTGCGGGTGGTTCCCGCCACCATCCACATCGCGCTGCGCGACGTCCCGCACGTCCTGACCCCTGACCTGCTGCGCGAGGTGATTGCGATCACCGCTCAGGGGCTGCGCAGCCAGTTTGGCATTGCCCAGCCACGCATTTCGGTCGCCGGGCTGAACCCCCATGCCGGCGAAGGTGGCGCCATGGGACAAGAGGAACTGTTGTGGATCAATGATCTCATCCGCGAGCTGAATTCGGACAGCTTGACCCTCACCGGGCCACATCCGGCGGATACTCTGTTTCACGCCGCGGCCCGCGCCCGCTATGATGCTGCGATCTGCATGTATCACGATCAGGCGCTGATCCCAATCAAGACGCTGGACTTTGATCGCGGCGTGAATGTCACCCTGGGGTTGCCCTTTATCCGCACCTCGCCTGACCACGGCACCGCCTTTGACATCGCCGGTACCGGCCAGGCCAATCCATCCAGCTTGATAGAAGCGCTGAAACTGGCTCAGACCATGGCGCAGCACAGCACTTCGCCCACTTGACGCACCCGAACTCACTGCCTATCCCAACCGCACCCTTTCTTTGACTGGCGCCCCGCAAGGCCGCGCGCCCTGGACATATAGACATGAGCGCCATCGACTCCCTGCCTCCCCTGCGCGAGGTCATCGACACCCATCAGCTGCTGGCCCGCAAATCGTTGGGGCAGAACTTTCTGCTGGATCTCAACCTGACCTCCAAGATTGCCCGCCAGGCCGGGGATCTGGGCGAATGCGACGTGCTAGAAATTGGCCCTGGCCCCGGCGGGTTGACCCGCGGATTGCTGGCTGAAGGTGCGCGCCGGGTGCTGGCTGTCGAAAAAGACAGCCGCTGCATGCCGGCCCTGGCAGAGATCGCAGAGGCATATCCGGGCCGGCTGGAGCTGATCAACGGCGATGCGCTGGATATCGACCCGCTGGCGCATCTTACCCCGCCGGTGCGCATTGCCGCCAACCTGCCTTATAATGTCGGCACCGAGCTTTTGGTGCGCTGGCTGACCCCTAAAGACTGGCCGCCCTTCTGGCAGAGCCTGACCCTGATGTTCCAGCGTGAGGTGGCAGAACGCATCGTGGCCCAGCCCGGCAGCAAGGCCTATGGCCGGTTGGCCCTGTTGGCCCAGTGGCGGGCCGAGGCCCGTATCGTGCTCTCCCTGCCGCCCGAGGCCTTTAGCCCCCCTCCCAAAGTGCATAGCGCGGTTGTGCATCTCACCGCCTTGGCAGAGCCACGGTTCCCGGCAGATTCCGCCACCCTGTCGCGGGTGATTGCTGCTGGCTTCAACCAACGTCGCAAGATGCTGC
>NZ_JBDWPJ010000147.1:0-16813 GCF_039971195.1 Pseudophaeobacter sp. | reverse complement strand
GGTTTGCCCTGTTGCACGGGCAGGCCGCAGAACCAGAAATCCTCGGTAGCGGGATCCCCCACCGGCCATTTGCAGGTGCGCTCGGTCAGTTCCATCAGCGATAGCTTCTTGGCCTTCTTTTCGATCTCATTGACCTTGGCCAGTGCTTCAGGGCTGATTTCATTGGCGGAAGGCTGCGGTGGCAGCGGCTGACCAGCCGGAATGATCTGCTTGCGGGCAGGCACCAAGGGGCGCGCGTCAGAGGCGGGCGTGGCCGCCGGGGGCGGTGTCACCGGGCGCGCGGGTTCTGTTTTGGGCTGCGGTTTGGGCTTTGGTGCAGGCTTGGCCGCCGCCGCTGGCTTTTCTTTGGGCTCTGCTGCGGCCTTGGCACCAGAGGTGGCGCGGTTGGACAGGCCGAGGCGATGCACCTTGCCAATCACAGCATTGCGGGTCACCCCACCCAGTTCTTTTGCGATCTGGCTGGCCGACTGACCTTCGCCCCACATCTTCTTGAGCAATTCGACGCGATCGTCTGTCCAGGACATCTGTTGCCTTTCCAAGCTAATAGCGGCCCCAGAATCCTGCGGCCGCCATCGTGTTCCGTATTCAGTCCCCTATCTTAATCACTGGGCGCAGAGTTACAAGGGACCTTGCGCCTCAGATCCCAGCAGCTATGCAGGGAAAGCACAACTCAAGGCGGGGAAAACATGTCTAATCACCAGTCCGAGCCTCACATCGGCTATCAGAATGCGCTGGGTGAACGTCGGTTTGGCCGGGTGAACTGGCTGGGGCTGCAAACCCTAGCCGGGCGCGAGATCACTCGGTTTCTGGTGGTCTGGACCCAGACGCTTTTGGCCCCGCTGGTGACGGCGGCGCTGTTCTTGATGATCTTCAACCTCGCCATTGGCCCCAACCGGGGCGATGTCATGGGGGTGCCTTTCCTGCATTTTCTGGCCCCGGGCATCATGATGATGACGGTGATCCAGAACGCCTTTGCCAATACCTCTTCGTCGATTGTGATCACCAAGGTGCAGGGCAATATCGTTGATACGCTGATGCCGCCGCTGTCTGGTCTGGAGATCCTGCTGGGCTATCTGGCCGGCGCGGTGGTGCGCGGCACCCTGGTGGCCTGCGGCATTGCCCTGGGTCTGGCGCTGGTGCTGCAGATCATTCCGGCGTATCCGCTGATTGCCCTGGTGTTTATCGTTTTGGGAGCGCTGTTTCTCGGGGGCTTGGGCATTGTCGCCGGGGTCTTTGCGGATAAGTTCGACCAGATGGCGGCGATCACCAATTTCATAGTCACGCCCTTGGCGTTTTTGTCCGGTACCTTCTATTCCATCGAAGCGCTGCCGCCGGTGCTGCACAGTCTGGCGCAGATCAACCCGGTGTTCTACCTGATTGACGGGTTGCGCTTTGGCATGATTGGGACCTCAGATGGCTCGCCCTATCTGGGTATGGCAATCTGTGCGGGGGCCAGTTTTGCCATCTGCCTGCTGGCCTGGGCCATGCTACGTAGCGGTTATCGCCTCAAGCCGTGATATCTGTCACAGCTTTGGGTTTCTGACGCCCCTCACGCCAGGCGAGAACCGCAGCGCCGGTGAGGATGACGCCGGCCCCGACAACAGTGACGACATCCGGCACCACTCCAAAGCCGAGAAAGTCATACAGCGTTGCAAAGATCAGTGTCGCATAGCTGAAAGGCGCCACAAAAGACGCATCCGCCCGCGCCATACCGTTGACAAAACAGGCCTGAGCACAGGCCATCAGTGTGCCAAGCGCTGCTAGCGCCCCCCATTGCGCCAGGCTGGGCATCTGCCAGACTGGCAGCACCGCCACTGTGGCAATTGCCATGCCAAGGGCATTGTTGAACCAAAGCACCTGCAGGGGGCGCTCTCGCCCGGCCAGCTTTTTGATAAAAATCAGCTCCAGCCCCATGATCATCGCAGCGCTCAGCGCCAAGAGGGCCGCAGGCTGAAAACTGTCCGGGGTGGGGCGCAACAGGATCATCGCGCCGACCAAAGCCACCCCAGCCGCGCCCCAACGCCAGGGGCCGACCCGCTCGCTGAGCAAAGGGATCGCCAGCAACATGCCAAAAACCGGGTTCAAAAAGGCAATGGCGGTGGCATCCGCCAGTGGGATATGCGCCACCGAGGCAAACATCAGGGTGATGCCCAGCCAGCCGCAGCTGGTCCGGCCAATATGCAACCGCCATGCCGGGCGCTGCAGTTTGAACCGCAGGGCCGCCACCACCATGGAAATAGAGATGAAAGCGAATAGGAACCGCCCTTGGCTCACCTGCATCGGGTGCAGGGCTTCGCCCAGGGCATCAGTCCCCAACGCCTTGGCCAAAAGCGTGGTGGCAGCAATAAAGACCGTGGCGATAATGATCAGCGCGGCGGCCAGAGGCGGATTTTGCGGAGTTGAAATGCTCATGTCGCTACTGGTGTGGCGGCTGCGCCGCCAATGCAAGCGCTATTGCAGCCAGTTCTGGCAGGGGGGCTGTGACTGCTGCATCGCGCGCTGTGCAAAATGTCTGATCGAGGTGACAAAAGAGGTTTCATTCTGCCAGATGCTCCGTTATGGAGCCGGGTTATGATCAAAGCCACGCATATCCCCTCGTTGCGACGCCGACGCCGTTTGGCGTAATTCGGCCCCGTTGATCTATGCCCAACACGCTTTTGCGGCGCTTTGGCACAAAACCAATCTCTCATTATTGACCCCCAGGCCCGGCTCATGCACTGCTTTGGCCTCAACTTCTCGAAAAAGGATGATCCGATGATCCCGTCCGTACTGCCCACCTATAACCGTGCTCCGCTGGAGTTCGTAAAAGGCGAAGGTTCCTGGCTGTTCGAGGCGGACGGGCGCCGATTTCTGGATCTGGGCTCTGGCATCGCGGTGAACGCTCTGGGCCATGCCCATCCCAAACTGGTCGAGGTGCTCTCCAACCAGGCGCAGAATCTCTGGCATGTCTCCAACCTCTATAAGATCCCGCAGCAGCAAAAACTGGCGGATCTGCTGGTGGAGCATACTTTCGCCGATACGGTGTTCTTCACCAATTCCGGCACCGAGGCCTGCGAGCTGGCGGTGAAGATGGCGCGCAAGTATTTCTATGAGAAGGACCAGCCGGACCGGGTGGAAATCATCACCTTTGATGGCTCCTTCCATGGCCGTTCTTCAGCTGGTATTGCCGCCGCAGGCACCGAGAAAATGACCAAGGGCTTTGGTCCTCTGCTGCCCGGGTTCGTACACCTGAGTTTTGGCGATCTCGATGGGGTGACCAATGCCATCTCCGACAAAACCGCAGCGGTGCTGGTTGAGCCTATCCAGGGCGAGGGCGGCATTCGCCCGCTGCCCGATGCGGAAATGAAGGCCTTGCGCCAGATCTGTGACGCGGCAGGCGTCCTGCTGATCCTGGACGAAGTGCAATGCGGGGTGGGCCGTACCGGCAAGCTCTTTGCCCATGAATGGGCGGGCATCACCCCGGATATCATGATGGTGGCCAAGGGCATCGGCGGTGGCTTTCCCTTAGGCGCGGTGCTGGCCACAGAAGAGGCTGCCTCCGGCATGACCGCAGGCACCCATGGCTCCACCTACGGCGGCAATCCTTTGGGCTGCGCCGTGGGCTGCGCGGTGATCGAAGAGGTGATGTCAGAGGGTTTTCTCGCCGATGTGAACCGGCGCGCAGGCCTCTTGAGCCAGCGGCTCGACGGACTGGTTGCCGCCCATCCAGAGGTCTTTGAAGAGCTGCGCGGCTCTGGCCTGATGCTGGGGCTGAAATGCAAGGTCACCAATATGGATCTGGTCCAGGCAGGCTATGACAATGCGGTAATCACCGTGCCCGCTGCCGATAATGTGGTGCGCCTCTTGCCACCGCTCACGCTCAGCGAAGAGGACATCGCCGAGGCCATCTCCCGCCTCGAGCAGGCCGCGATCCAGGTCGAACAGTCTTGAATGGGCTGACCTAACATCATCTTTCCCCAAATATTCCCGGGGGTGCGGGGGCAGGCAGCCCCCGCCGTGCCACCACCCTCTAAGTGACAGAAAAAGCGACAGATTATGAACCACTTCCTAGACATCCACAAAACCAGCTCCACGGATTTGCACGGTATCATTAACCAGGCCAAACAGATGAAACAGGCGCGCCAGGGACGCCCCAAAGGCATGGCGGACGACGAACAACCGCTGGCCGGCCAGATGGTTGCCCTGATCTTTGAAAAGCCTTCAACCCGGACCCGCATCTCCTTTGATGTCGGGGTGCGCCAGATGGGTGGTCAAAGCATGGTGCTGTCGGGCAAGGATATGCAGCTGGGCCATGGCGAAACCATCGCCGATACCGCCCGGGTGATGTCGCGCTATGTGGATCTGATCATGATCCGCACCTTTGATGAGGCCGTGCTCACCGAAATGGCGGAATATGCCGATGTCCCGGTGATCAACGGGCTGACCGACCGCACCCACCCCTGCCAGATCATGGCGGATATTCAGACCTATGAGGAACATCGCGGGTCTATTAAGGGCAAAAAGGTGGTCTGGGCGGGCGATGGCAACAATGTCTGCGCCTCTTTCCTGCATGCGGCTGCCAAGTTTGGCTTTGATCTCACCTTCACCGGTCCGGCGCAGCTGGATCCGGAAGAAGAATTTGTTGGCTTGGCGCGTAAGGCCGGCTCCAAAGTGGTGATCGAACGCGATGCTTTCAAAGCCGTGGAAGGCGCAGATCTGATTGTGGCCGACACCTGGGTCAGCATGCATGACAGCCAGTCCTCCAAAGAGCGCCGCCACAATATGCTGCGCCCCTATCAGGTCAATGACGAGCTGATGTCCCATGCCAAGCCGGATGCCTTGTTTATGCATTGCCTGCCGGCCCACCGCGAAGAAGAGGTGACTTCGGCGGTGATGGATGGACCGCAATCGGTGATCTTTGACGAGGCGGAAAACCGTCTGCACGCGCAAAAGGCCGTCATGCGCTGGTGCCTGGGGGTTTAACCTCTGGGATTTCTCAGAGGAGTGTAGCTGGTGTCTCAGAAGTCGCACTTTGCAGCACCACCCCATGGCGGCCTCTGGCCATTTTGAAAAACTTCTGCAACCCTCGCGTTATTGAATGGCGCGAGGGTTTTTTCATGGATCAAGACAAGAGCCGACAGATGGATCAAGGCTGGGCCTTGTTGATTGTCGACATGCAGGAGGAGATGGCAAATGTGACGGCGGCAGGGCGTCCGCGCGCCAATCCACAGGCGGAGGAAAACATCGCCCAGTTGCTGGCCGGGTTTCGCCGCGCGGGCCTGCCGGTTTACCATGTGATGCATGATGATCCCCGCCCCGAAAGCAAATTCCGCCGTGATCTGCCTTCTGGCCAGCCGATGGCCTGCGCCAAGCCATCGCAGGGCGAAACTGTGATTTGGAAAACCGGGTCTTCGGGGTTTGTTGGCACTGGGCTGGCAGAGGATCTGCAGGCCAAGTCCATTACCAATCTGGTGATCGTTGGAGGTGTTGCCGCCTTCTGTGTCAATTCCACCGCGCGTTCAGCCGCCAATCTGGGCTTTCAGATCGAAGTGGTCGAAGATGCGCTCATCGCCTTTGCCATGCCTGCCCGCAAGGGGGGGGATCTCGACCCGGAGGTTGTCTTGGAGGTGACCTTGTCAGGCTTGCAGGCGGGCTTTGGCCAGGTGCTGCCCACATCAGAGGTTCTTGATCGGTTTACCGTAGCAGCATGAGCGAGCAGGGCGCCAAACCACAGCGGATTGTGATTGCCGGGGCCGGCGCGATTGGCTGTTTTTGTGGCGGGCTTTGGGCCGCAGCCGGGCATCCGGTTGCCCTGCTGGGACGGGTGCGGGTTCTGGCGCCGATCTCTCACCAGGGGATGGATCTCACGGATTATGCTGGCCTGGAGACGCATGTGACCCCCCAGCAACTTTATTGTAGCGAGGATCCGGTGGTACTGGCAGGTGCGGATCTGGTGATCGTTGCGGTAAAATCCAGCGGCACCGCCGCCATGGGGCAGTTGATTGCCCAGCACGCGCCGCCCACTGCGCCGGTTCTGAGTTTTCAGAACGCCATGACCAATGTGGTCTTGTTGCGCCAGATGTTGCCGGGGCGGGATGTCCGCGCCGCCATGGTGCCGTTTAACGTGATCCCCGCTAACCTACGTGACGATGCGGGACATTCAACGCAGCCCGGCTTTCATCGGGCCTCTTCTGGGGACATCGTCATCGAAGCAGGACCAGGACATTGGCATCGCCGCATTTCTGTGCCGGGGCTTGCGGTTGTCGAAAGCCCTGACATAGAGGGGGTTCAATGGGGCAAGTTGCTGATCAACCTCAACAATGCCCTTAATGCCCTGTCTGGAATTCCCCTGGCGGCCCAGCTGAAAAGCCTCGCCTGGCGGCGCGTCATGGCCGACCAAATGGCAGAGGCCCTACGGGTGCTGCAGGCAGCTGGTATTGACCCTGTGTCCACCACGCCGCTGCCCGCCTGGATGACGCCGCATATCCTGCGGTTGCCGGATTGGGCTTTTAGCCGGGTTGCCGCCAAGATGCTGACAATTGACCCAACCGCGCGCAGCTCCATGGCGCAGGATCTGATGCTGGGGCGGGTCACCGAGGTCGAGGCCCTGCAGGGGGAGATCCAACGTCTCGGCAAGGCCCATGGGGTTGAGACACCGATCTGCGATGTGGTTATCCTGTTGATCCGCCAGGCCGAAATGAAACAGGCCGGGCTGCCAAAAATGGAGCCCGGCCAGATTTAGGTCGTGATCTCGCCAAGGTGGCGCGTTACTGGGTGAAGCCCGCCAGAACCAGATAGATGCAGCCAGAGAGCAAGGCAGCAGCCGGAACAGTGATCACCCAGGCAGCGGCAATGGTCATGAAATGACTGCGGCGCACCAGCTTGCGGCGACGGCGTTCCTCGGGAGCAATGCGTTTTTCATCTGGGCGTGTTTCTGCAGTTTGACGGGCGCGGCGCTCATGATGCCACTCGCGGAAGAAACCAACGCCAAAAACCGCCCCAACTGCGATGTGGGTGGAGGAAACCGGCAGACCAAGCCAGCTGGCGACAATCACCGTGATGGCAGCGGAAAGCGACACACAATAGGCGCGCATCGGGTTCAGCTTGGTGATCTGGCTGCCCACCATGCGGATCAGCTTGGGGCCAAAGAGGAACAGACCAAAGGAAATACCAAAGGCGCCGATCACCATGACCCAGGTCGGGATCGCCACTTTGGAGGCAAAATCACCAAACTCACTAGCATGGACGATGGCTGCCAGGGGCCCCACCGCATTGGCAACATCATTGGCCCCATGGGCAAAAGACAAGAGCGCGGCAGAGATCACCAGCGGAATACGGAACAGCACCTTCAAGGATTTGTTGCGGTTTTCCATGCCCTCAGACTGACGCTTGATCAGCGGCGCGGTGATGACATAGGCCAGCGCGCCGATCATGGTGCCGATCAGCAGCGCGGTCTGGATGTCGATCTTGATGATGCGTTTCAGGCCTTTGAGGGCCAGATAAGACGCAAAGGCCCCGGCCATGATACCCACCAGAACCGGAACCCAGCGCCGGGCTGCAGCAATCTTGTCTTCCTGGTAGATGATCTTGGCCTTGATGAGGGCCAGGAACAGCGCTGCAACCACACCGCCCAATACCGGTGAAATCACCCAGCTGGCGGCGATCTTGCTCATGGTGGCCCAATTGACAGCGGCAAAGCCCGCTGCCGCAATGCCGGCCCCCATGACACCGCCCACAACCGAATGGGTGGTCGAAACCGGTGCGCCGATCCAGGTGGCAAGATTGACCCAAAGCGCCGAGGAAATCAGCGCCGCCATCATCGCCCAGATGAAGATCTCAGAGGTGGCCACCACCTCCGGATCGATAATGCCCTTGGAGATGGTCGAGACCACGTCACCACCGGCCAAAAGTGCCCCAGCGCTTTCAAATACAGCGGCAATCACAATGGCGCCGCCCATGGTCAGGGCATTGGCGCCAACCGAAGGACCCATGTTGTTGGCAACATCATTGGCGCCGATATTGATCGCCATATAGGCGCCAAAGACCGCCGCAGCCACCACGATCAGGTTGGTCTGGCTGCCGCCAAAGAAAATGGCAGCGCCGAGACCGGCCAGGACGATGAACACCAGGGCAATGCCGGGGGCAATCATCGGGCGGGCCACATATTGGGTGGCGGTTTCAAGATGCGAGAACCGATGCAGGTCGCGGTCAAGCGTTTCGCGGTGATCGGCGTCGTTGGATGGGGTGCTCACAGTGGTCGTCCCTTTGGCAGGCAGTTTGGGGACGCACTAAGTGAGCCTGCCGGGTGAGGCAAGCTTTACTGTCACAAAAATGTCGCGTGAGTGTCACAATTGACGCAGGATATCCTGCAGCTCTGGCTCGCGTACCAGGTTGGCCGCTTCCTGCGAAGGGACCCATTTGCGCTCACGCTGCTGCGCCTCGGGGTATTTGTCCGACAGTTCGATATCGCAGATTGTGTAAACAAATGTCTCCACAGCCACGGGCAGGCCAGTTTTCAGCTCTTTTTCATAGCTGAAGGCACCAATCGGGTCGCCTTCGACCCGGCCTTTTTGAACGCCCGCTTCTTCCCAGGCCTCTTGCAGGGCGGATTCACCGCCATCCTTGCCACTGATTGGCCAGCCTTTGGGCAGGATCCAACGTCCGGTGCCGCGGCTGGTGATCATCAGAACTTCTTTCTCACGGCTGTTGGTTCGCAGGCATAGCGCCGCAACCTGCACCCGCTTGGGGCGGAACAGAATAGGCTTGATCATGCCTTCCCAGGCCTGAAGCAGAAGATTGCTCATTGTGGCTGCCCTTGTTTTTTTTGGCAATTTTACCTGCGCGCGTGCTGCGCACGGCTAAATCGCGTCTGCCTTGATGAGCCTTAAAATAGGGGGGCTGTGGATAAAGTACAACCAGTTTAGATCTTAAAACTTGGCGGAGACGGCAGAAGTGCCCGTTTAAGTTGCGGTTTTTGTGGTCAAATTACGAAGGCTAAGTGGACTGTTTGGGGCTTGCCAGCTTGACTTTTTGGCGTGCACCGGGGTGAGATGTCGCAAAATATCAAGGGGGGAGAGGCTATGAAAACTGCATTGATCACCGGGGCTGCGCGGGGGATCGGACTGGCAACGGCGCGTGGTCTGGTCGCGGAGGGGTGGCAGGTTGCGCTTTTGGATCGCGATGCGGAGGAACTGGCCAAGGCTGTAGACTCGCTGCCACAGGCGGTTGCCCTTGAAGCGGACGTCTCAAAGCCCGAAGATGTGGCCCGCGCGCTGGCAGAGGTCTCTGTCCGGTTTAGCCGGCTGGACGGGTTGGTGAACAATGCAGGGGTGGCTGATTTTGGCCCGATCCGGGAAACCTCTTTTGAACGCTGGCGCCGGGTGATGGAGACCAATCTCGATGGACCTTTTCTAATGACCCAAGCCTTTACCGAGCTTTTGGCTGCTGAAGGTGGCGGTGCGGTGGTGAATATCACATCGATTTCAGGCCTGCGCGCCAGCACTTTGCGGGTGGCCTATGGCACCTCTAAAGCGGCTCTGGCCCATCTGACCCTGCAGCAGGCGGCAGAACTGGGGGAGCTGGGCATTCGGGTCAACGCAGTGGCGCCGGGGCCGGTGGCGACCAAACTGGCCATGGCAGTGCACAGCCCCGAGATCATCGCGGCCTATCACGATGCTTTGCCGCTCAACCGCTATGGCACAGAGGAGGAAATCGCAGCGGCGGTGAATTTTCTGCTGTCTGACAAGGCAAGTTTCATTACCGGGCAGGTCCTGGCGGCGGATGGCGGATTCGAAGCGACGGGTATCGGATTGCCTGCTCTACGGTCGTGAGTAAACGCCGGATTCCTGCCATGATCTGATGCGAGGCTCTGCCTCGCGCTCCGGGATATTTTTGGCCAAATGAAAAGGACCCCCTGGTTTCATTTGGCCAAAAATATCCTGGGGGTGAGCGCCTCCGGCGCGAGGGGGTAAAGCCCCCTCTCTAGCGTCGTTTTTTTGCTCTCAGTGTTGGGTCTTCTTTGGTGGGGTCTTCGGGCCAGGGGTGGCGCGGGTACTGTGCGCGCATGTCCTTGCGCACATCGGCGTAGGAGCCGACCCAGAATCCGGGCAGGTCCCGGGTGATTTGGATCGGTCGCTGGGCCGGCGACAAAAGTGTTACTTTTAAGGGCAGGCCGCCAACGCTGGGATGTCGGGTGACGCCAAAGAGCTCTTGCAGGCGGACAGAGATCTCGGGCGCTTCGCTATCATAAGAGATCGGAATCTTGCGCCCCAGGGGGGTGGTGAAACTGCCCGGTGCCTCGCGGTCTAGCACCTGCGTTTGCTCCCAGGTGAGGGCCGCGCGCAGCGCCGGGAGCAGGTCGAACTGTTTCCAGTTGGCAGCGGACCTCACTCCGCTCAGCATTGGCAGGAGCCAGTCGTCGAGGCTTGCCAACAAACCCTCGAGGGAGAAATCGGGCAGGTCAAAGCCATCGGCGCGCAGCAGCTCTACACGTGCGGCCAGACGCGCCGCGGCGCCGTCGAGCCGTAGCCCGAGGTCGCGTACCCCCTCCAGCATCGCCCGGGCGATCTGATCCTCAGGAGCCTCTTTCCACAGGCGATCGTCCAGAGTGATGGAGCCAAGGCATTGCTGCTGGCGGGTGACCACCCGGCGGTCGCGTTTGGACCAGTGGCAATTGTCCTGCCAAGTGATCTGCTCGCCAAACAGATCGTGGATCTCTGCCGGGGTGATCTGGGTGGCCATACGCATGCGGGCTTCGCGCGGGTTGCCATCGGTGTCCAGCGCCACGATGAAGGGGGCCGAAGCCAGCGGGTCGCCCGGATCCAGCACCACGCCCTTGCCACCAGAGAGGACATAGCGAGGCTGATCGCCCTTGCGGCGTTGGCCGATCCGATCCGGATAGGCGAGCGCCACTATGGCGGCGGGGGAGAGCCTGCCTGTGCCACCTTGTCTTTGATCGCTTTGTTTTTGCAGCCGTCGGGTTTCATTGCGAATGCGGTCGATTACCGGATAGGAGAGCTGATAGGGGCGTTTGCGCTGAAAGCCCTTGGGATCCTTTAGGGCGTCTAGACGGAGTGCAAGATCAACCGGTGCGCCACGCAGCGGGTCGCGTTCTGCCATGAGTGCGGCCAGCCCTGCGGCCTGGGCGGCGTCCTCTGGGACAACGCTCAGCAACATATGGCCGAGGCGTGGATGTAGTGGCAATCTGGCCAGCGCCTTGCCGTGTTGGGTCATCTGGGCCTGATCGTTCAATGCGCCAAGCATCTGTAGCAATCTGCGAGCCTCTGCCATGGTGCCGCTGGGGGGCGGGGTCAGAAAGGCGAGGTCTTCGGCCGCAGCGCCCCAAAGCGCCAGTTCCAGCGCCAGCCCGGTGAGGTCTGCCGAGGCGATTTCAGGCGGGGGGAAGGCGGCCAATGCGCCTTCTTCGCCTTTGGTCCAGAGCCGATAGCTGATGCCGGGGGCGACACGGCCGGCGCGACCCTGGCGCTGGGTTGCCTCGGCGCGGGTGACCTTTTCGGTTACCAGTCGCGACATTCCAGAGCCGGGATCAAAACGCGCGCGCCGTGCCTTTCCCATGTCGACCACAACGCGGATGTCCTGAATGGTCAGCGAGGTTTCGGCAATGGAGGTGGCCAGAACGACCTTGCGGCCAGAAGTGGCGGGGCGAATGGCGGCCTGCTGGTCCTTGAAGGGCAGGGCGCCAAACAGCGGCTGGATCAGGCAATCGCCGGGCAGGCGGTTGGTGAGGTTTTGCGCGGCGCGGCGGATTTCGCCTTCACCGGGCAGAAACACCAGAATACCGCCACCCATCTGGGCGCCTTTCTTGGTGTCGCGGCTGTCCTTTTCCGCCTGTACCACCAGATCACACAGAGCGTCCAGTTTTCGGGCCTGTGGCCCCAGCGGGCGTTCCAGCCAGCGGGTTTCGACTGGAAAGCTGCGCCCCTCAGAAGTGATCAGCGGCGCCTGCATCAGCTCTGCCACCGGGGCGGCATCCAGAGTGGCGGACATGGCCAACAGGATCAGATCCTCCCGCAAAGCTCCTGAGACTTCGAGGCAAAAGGCGAGGCCCAGATCGGCATTCAGGGAGCGTTCGTGGAATTCGTCAAAAATCACCGCGCCCACGCCGGGCAGGTCTGGATCCGACTGCAGCATCCGGGTCAGAATGCCTTCGGTGACCACTTCGATGCGGGTGTTCTTGCTGGTCTTTGCCTCACCGCGGATGCGGTAACCAACAGTTTGGCCAATGGGCTCGCTCAGGGTTTCTGCCATGCGCTCGGCAGCGGCACGGGCAGCCAGGCGGCGGGGCTCCAGCATGACAATGCGCTGCTCTGTCAGACCAGCCTCCAGCATGGCCAGCGGCACCTTGGTAGTCTTACCGGCACCGGGAGGCGCCTGCAGCACGGCGCGGCGTTTTTGTTGCAGGGCAGCAATCAGCGCGGGCAGGGCGTCATCAATAGGCAAGCGGGGCATGGCGGTTTGTGTCATGGGCTGCTTATCGCCAAAGCTGTGACCGGGGTCTAGTGCTGGAGTCCAAAGCAGGGGTGGTGTTGGGGCAGGGGCCGGAGATTTGCCTCCTGCGGCAGCTTCGCACTGGACAATGGCTTTTGGGCTGCGTCAATTAGGGCGGAAAAGTTGCGAGCCGTAAAAGACTGGAGACCGGGCATGAAGACCGCCGAGCTGAGTGAGAAAATCCTAAATGGGGATCGCCGTGCCTTGGCACGGGCCATCACTCTGGTCGAAAGCGGCCGCGAGGATCACCGGGCAGAGGCGACCGAGTTGTTGGATCTTTTGGCCAAATCCGGGCGGCAAGCGCTGCGCATTGGTCTGTCGGGAACACCCGGCGTGGGGAAATCCACCTTTATCGAGAGCTTTGGCATGATGCTGGTGGCCAAGGGGCTGCGGGTGGCGGTGCTGGCGGTGGATCCCAGCTCGGCCCGCACCGGAGGGTCTATTCTGGGGGATAAGACTCGGATGGAGCACCTGAGCCGTCAGAAGGCGGCCTTTATCCGGCCCTCCCCCAGTCAGACCAATCTGGGCGGGGTGGCGCGGCGTACCCGCGAAGCCGTCGCCCTGTGCGAAGCGGCGGGGTTTGACGTGGTGCTGGTAGAGACCGTCGGGGTTGGCCAGTCGGAAACCGTGGTGGCGCAGATGTCAGATCTGTTTTTGCTGCTCTTGGCCCCTGCGGGTGGCGATGAGCTGCAGGGCGTGAAGCGTGGCATCATGGAAATGGCGGATATTATTCTGGTCAACAAGGCGGACGGCGATCTGAAGTCTGCAGCGATGCGCACCTGTGCGGATTATTCCGGGGCGCTGCGCCTGCTGCGCAAACGGCCGCAGGACCCGAGAGGCTATCCTAAGGCGCAGACGGTTTCAGCGCTGGAAGAGGCGGGTCTGGAAGATGCCTGGGCAGATATGAAGACCCTGACGGACTGGCGTCGCGAAAAAGGCCATTGGGAGGGCACCCGCGCAGAGCAGGCGCGGTATTGGTTTGGCGAGGATGTGCGCCAGGCGCTCTTGGCGCGGCTGAAAACCTCCTGGGCAGAAACCCGCATGGCGGAACTGTCGGATCGGGTCGCTGGGGGCGAGATTTCGCCTGGTGCAGCAGCGCAGGATATGCTCAAGGGCCTGGGCGTTGCGGGTTAAGATCTGATTGTTGCCAAAAGCCACCCGGCAGGGGCTGGCCAAGTCATCACGAAGCGCCTATAGCACAGGAGAAATTCACGGGTTGGAGCGGGCTTGAGCCATTTCACCGGGGTGCTGCCACAAAACCCCAGCATATGGCTTGACCCTCGGGGCGATTCCTCCTAAACGCATCCAACCAGTTTTCGGGCGCCGCCATTGGCCGCGCCCTTTGAGATATGGCAGATGATTCGGGGCAATCCCCGGGCGCTGCCCCAGATACGAAGGATGAACCTATGTCGCGCCGTTGCGAACTGACCGGAAAAGGCCCGATGACTGGCAACAATGTCAGCCATGCTAAAAACAGAACTCGTCGCCGGTTTCTGCCAAACCTGAACGATGTGACCCTGCAGTCCGAGACTCTGGGCCGCGGTATCAAGCTGAAGATTTCGGCTGCTGCTCTGCGCACCGTTGACCACCGTGGTGGTCTGGACGCCTTCCTGGCAAAAGCCAAAGACGAAGAGCTGTCTACAGCTGCGTTGAAGGTGAAAAAAGAGATCGCTAAGGCACAAACTGCCGCAGCTTGATCTTTCTGATCACGTCAGAATTTGAAACGCCGTGCATCCCCGGGATGCGCGGCGTTTTGCCGTTATAGGCACATTTCATTTACAACTTGCAGCGCAGGGCGGGCAGGGGCATAGATTTGCCATGGCGCGATTCCTGCGGATATCTCTGGCCCTGGTTCTGGCCCTGGCGGTGACCCTGACGGGGCATGCCTCGGCCAGTATGAAGGGGGCCCGCGACGCTGATGGCCAGATGGTCATCTGCGCCACTGAAGGCCCGGTCACCATCTATGTCGATAGCGATGGCCAGCCGACGGAGGCACCGCATTTTTGTCCCGATTGTGTGATGCATCTGTTGGATGCGGTGGCAGGCCCGGAAGGTCTGGCACTACCAGCCTATGCTGGCCAGGACTTTGATCGCGTTTTGATTTCTGCGCAGGCCCTTGGCGGGCAGGCGTTGAATGCTTTGGCGCGGGCCCCGCCTCTGTCTGCCTAGCACGCCTCTGGTCTGATCCTTCTAGCCTGATCTTTCTGGCTTGATCATTTTGGCCTGACGCTGCTGATCTGAGGCCGAGGCCTCGCACAATCTTTTTCTATTCCAAATCCAAACCCTAAGAAAGGAGACAGAAATGTCCCTGAAATCCCTATTGTTTGCGGCCGCTGCCGTGGTGTCTTTTGCCGGTGTTGCCGCTGCTGATGGTGCCAAGATCATGGTTCATGATCAATATGCCCGCGTGTCGGCCAAAATGTCGACGAGCGGCGCGGCCTTCATGCAGATCATGAACATGGACACTGAGGCCGACCAGCTGATTGAGGCACGCTCTGATATTGCCAAGCGGGTTGAGCTGCACACCCATATGGAAAGCGGCGATGGCGTGATGAAGATGGTGCATGTGGAAGAGGGCTTTGCCATTCCTGCCGAGGGCAGCCATATGCTGCAGCGCGGCGGCGACCATGTGATGTTCATGGGGCTGAACCAAGAGCTGAAGCACGGCGATGTAGTGCCGGTCACCCTTGTGTTCAAAAACGCCGGTGAGGTTGCCATCGAGATCCCTGTTGATTTGGAACGCAAGCCTGCCCACGGCAGCGGTCACAACCACTCCAACAACTAGGCCCCAGTCAAAAGGGGGGACGGGCGCGGCGTCAGGCTGCGCTGCAGCCCTCCTTCGCGCCCAAAGCCCGCCCTGAGTGGCGGGCTTTTGCCGTCTGTGGCTAGCCTATCAGTTCCGCCACCCAGGCAGGGACTGTTTGGCTGGCAGGGCCAAAGCGGCATTGGCCAAACAGAGAGGCCATGGCTGAGGGTTCCAGATTGAACTCAAGCGTTTCGGCGCTGTGATTATTTGCGGCCTCGACAAAATTGGCCGCCGGATAGACCTGGGCCGAGGTGCCAATGGCGACAAAGAGATCGGCCTCGGCCAGATGGGCTTCGATGCCCTGCATGGCATGCGGGATCTCGCCAAACCAGACAATATCGGGCCGGGTGGCGGGGGCGGAACAGCGCGGGCAGGGATCGGTGGGATGCATTTCCAGCGGGGCTTGCCAGCGATGAGAGCAGGCAGCGCAGAGCGCGCCTGAGAGACTGCCGTGCATGTGGATAACACCGGTGCTGCCGGCTTTTTCATGCAGGTCATCGACGTTTTGGGTGATGATCACCACTTCACCTGGATGCTGCGCCTGGAGCCGGGCCAGCGTCTGATGGGCAGCATTGGGCTGCGCTGCCGCGGCCTGGGCGCGCCGGGCATTGTAAAACCCATGCACGAGGTCCGGGTCGCGCGCAAAACCTTCGGGGGTGGCGACATCTTCGATCCGGTGCTGCGCCCAAAGCCCGCCTTCGTCGCGAAAGGTGCCAAGCCCGCTTTCGGCGGAAACACCCGCCCCGGTGAGCAAGACAATCTTCTCTGTGCTGCCTTTTGCCATGCGCTTTTCCTTTCTGCCTCAGTTGCATATCCTTAACGCAACGAAGAAGGAGCCCAAGCCATATGCCTAGCCGTATTCTGTTTGTCTGCCTAGGAAACATTTGCCGCTCTCCGGCGGCCGAAGGGGTGTTTCGCGCGCTTTGTCCTGAGGTGGAAACCGATAGTGCGGGCACTGCCAGCTATCATGTAGGGGCCCCCCCCTACGAGGCGATGCAGGCGGCGCTGGGGCGACGCGCTGTGGAGATATCAGATCTTCGGGCGCGTCAGTTTGGACCTGCGGATTTTGCCGAGTTTGACCTGATAATTGCCATGGATCAGAGCAACCTGGAAGATATCAAAGCACTACGCCCCGCTGGCAATACGACCCCGGTGCGGCTGTTCACGGATTTTGCGCCGCGGGCAGGGATGGATCATGTGCCAGACCCATACTACACGCGCGATTTTGAGGGCTGCATCGATCTGATTGAACAGGCTGCTGCTGGTTTGAAGCAGCATCTGGGCTAGCTTGGTTGCAATTTCCCAACAATCCGGCCACCTAGGCATACCCTGATAACACCGGTGATGCGGTGCGCCTAGGCTCATGTCTCCTAGCCAGCATATGACTGTTGCGGCGAGAGCGATGGCAGACAGGAAGACCTTGGGGCACCGGTCATAGCGGGTTGCCACGCGCCGCCAGTCTTTCAACCGGCCAAACATGATCCCACTCACTGCCTGAAAGTGCATTGCGCCCCAATGTCA
>NZ_JBDWPJ010000146.1:0-10936 GCF_039971195.1 Pseudophaeobacter sp. | reverse complement strand
TGTTGGCCGTGCTTCGGATTTTTCCATGTGGGAAGGCGGTCAATATGCACTTGGCGACTGAGTTCCTCGAACGTCGGCACCTCGCGCTTGGCATTGTATCGCGGGTTTAGGCCCGACTTTGCCATGCGCCGATATTCCAAGGCCCGCTCGCGTGCTTGGTTGAGCGTCACCACATCAGCCCCACCCAATCCAAAGTCCGTGCGCAGCGGTGCACCCTTCGCGTTCTTCTGTCCTTTGACCGTGACACGTACAATCCAGCGCCGCGCACCGGAAGGGTCAACAACGAGATAAAGCCCCGCTCCATCACCATGACGTCCAGGCCCAAGATTCTCAACTATCTTTTTGGTTAGCTTCCCGCCCAGCGCCGCCACTCGACATACCACCTTATGTACCACGCAATGAAAGCGTACATCGGCAACCGAATGAAATCTAGCGAAACCTAAATTTAGCAGGTTGTTTCAGGTTTTCTGAGGTTTAAGGCGGTTTGGGTCATCCAAGAAAATCGAACAAAAAGTGTGGGTGGCGGAGACGAAGGGATTCGAACCCTCGAGACCCTTCCGGGCCTACTCCCTTAGCAGGGGAGCGCCTTCGACCACTCGGCCACGTCTCCGTTGACCCGTATATGTTTGGAATTCCGAGGAGACAAGAGGCAAAAGGGAGAGGTCGTGGATTTTTTTAGGTGGTCTCAGAAAGGCGACCACAAGGCAAAATCCGGACATGCTTGGCGGGTTTGGAAGTCGCGCTGCGTAACCCTCTGCTTGGTGTTTTGCGGATTGAACGGGCAAGGCGTAGCACGCGGGTTGCTGTTTTGCGAAGGGGATTGCAGGGGCGCAGCGGTAAAAGATGCGCCCGCCCAAGCAGCATCATTTTGCAGCAAGGACGGGGGTGGGGGCTAGCGCGGCACAACGGTTTCCACTGCACGTTTGGTGGCGGCGACCACGGTGTCTGCCTCGGCACGGGTGAGGCAGAAAGGCGGGGCAAAGCCCAGGATGTCGCCCTGGGGCATGGCACGGGCGATGACGCTGTCCTGGGCCAACAATGTGGCTGAGACCTGTGGGCCGATCTTGTCTGCCGGGTCAAAGAAGCGGCGGCGGTCCCGGTCCTGAACAAACTCCACTGCGCAGAGCATACCTTCGCCGCGAATGTCGCCGACATGGGGGTGATTACCCAGGGCTTCGCGCATGCTTTGCTGCAGGTAGGCGCCAATGGCGCTGGCGTTTTCGATCAGGTTCAGCTCGTCGATCAGCTTGAGGTTGGCTACTCCGGCTGCCGCGCCAATGGGATGGGCGGAATAGGTCCAGCCATGGCCGATGGGCCCGTTTTCATCGGTGCCTTGCTCTAGGACTTTCCAGACCTTGTTCGAGACGATGGAGCCGGAGAGTGGCGCATAGGCCGAGGTCAACCCCTTGGCGATGGTGATGATATCGGCCTCCAGCCCGTAGTGATCTGAGCCAAACATGGAGCCCAGGCGGCCAAAGCCGGTGACCACCTCGTCAGCGACCAGCAGGATATCATGTTTCTTCAACACAGCCTGAATGGCGGGCCAGTACCCTTCGGGGGGGGGAACAATGCCACCGGTGCCCAGAACCGGCTCGCCAATGAAGGCGGCGATGGTATCTGCGCCTTCGCGCTCGATCATCGCTTCCAGTTCGGCCACGCAATGGGCAACAAACTGTTCTTCGGTCTGGTTTATGTCTTCGCGACGGAAGTAATAGGGCGCTTCGGTGTGCAGTACCTGGGCCAGGGGTAGGTCAAATTTCTTGTGAAACAGCTCTAGCCCGGTGAGCGATCCGGTGACCAGGCCGGAGCCATGGTAGCCGCGCCAACGCGAAATGATCTTCTTCTTTTCCGGGCGGCCAAGGGTGTTGTTGTAGTACCAGATCAGCTTGACGTTGGTCTCATTAGCGTCCGATCCACCAAGGCCAAAATAGACCTTGGACATATTGGCAGGTGCACGGTCGAGGATCATTTTGGACAGGGTGATCGAGGCCTCGGTGCCGTGGCCTACATAAGAGTGGTAATAGGCGAGCTCTTTCGCCTGGGCTGCGATGGCTTCGGCAATTTCCTGGCGGCCATAGCCGACATTGACACAGTAGAGCCCGGCAAAGGCATCCAGTAGCTGATTGCCATCGCGATCCTCGATATGCACGCCGCTGGCGGTTTTGATGACGCGCGAGGGGCTTTCCCCCCGGGCATGCTGTGCCAGGTGGGTGGAGGGGTGAAAGAAGTTGTCGCGGTCCCAGCTGTCCAGTTGATCGTTCTTCAGCATCATGTCTTCCCGTCTCTGTCGCGTAGAATTTGCATATTTGTGTACAACGGCAAATGAATCACTTGCCTTTGTGGTGAAACTTGGCAGTAATCTTTAAAAAACTCCATGATGTTTTTGATGTTGTACACATCACAACTCCTTATACCTCAGAAAGGATAACGTAGTGGCCCCAGGAAATGCCCCGTTCAGCCGCGCTGAATATGACCGTCGTATCGCCAAGACCCGTGCCGCCATGCAGCGGGCTGGGATTGAGTTGTTGTTTGTGGCGGACCCGTCAAATCAAGCTTGGCTTACCGGCTACGACGGCTGGTCTTTCTATGTGCATCAGGGGGTGCTGCTGGGGCTGGAAGGAGAGCCGATCTGGTGGGGGCGCTATATGGACAGCATCGGGGCAGGACGCACCTGTTGGATGTCTGCTGACAATATCCATGGCTACGGCGACCACTACGTGCAATCAACCGAGCGCCACCCGATGCAGGATCTGGCGGGCCACATCCGGGAACTGGGGTATGAAGGCGCCCGCATTGGTGTCGAGATGGAGAATTACTATTACTCCGCCAAGGCCCATGCAGTGCTGACCGCCGAGCTGCCAAATGCACAGTTGCTGGACGCGACTGCGCTGGTCAACTGGCAGCGGCTGGTGAAATCCGAGGATGAGATCGGTTTTATTCGCAAGGCCGCGCGGATTTCGGAAAAGGTCATGGCCACCGCCATTGAACGCGCCGCGCCGGGGGTGCGCAAGAACGACCTTGTGGCCGATATCTATCATGCCGGCATCACGGGTGTTGGCGATGACTGGGGCGACTACCCTGCGATTGTGCCGCTAACGCCTTCGGGTCTGGATGCAACAGCGGCGCATCTCACCTGGGATGGTGCGCCAATGCGCGCTGGCGAGGCGACCTTTTTTGAGCTGTCGGGCTGTTACCGACGGTACCATGCACCGCTGTGCCGGACCGTTTATCTTGGTACCCCGCCTCAAGAAGTGCTTGCAGCCGAGGCGGCGCAGCTTGAAGGCATCGAGGCGGGCCTGCAGGCGGCACGGGCGGGCAATCGCACCTGCGATATCGCCAATGCCTTTATTGATGTGTTGAAAAGCCATGGCATCCACCGCGAGGGGCGTTGTGGCTATCCCATCGGGCTGAGCTATCCGCCGGATTGGGGTGAGCGCAGCGCCTCTATTCGCAGCGAAGATGAGACGGTACTGGAGCCGGGCATGGTATTTCACTTCATGCCAGCACTCTGGATGGAGACCTGGGGGTTAGAAACCACCGAGACCATTTTGATCACTGAAAACGGCGCGGCAGAAACCCTGTGTGATGTGGAGCGCAAGCTCTTCGTCAAAGGCTAGGGCGATGGATGTACGGGCGCGCACCTGTGAGATCCTGAGCGATCTCATTGCCTTTCCCACTGTGTCCAGCGAGAGCAATCAGGCGCTGATTGCCTATGCGGCAGGGCTGCTTGAGGAGTGTGGCGCCAAGGTTGATCTCACCTCTTCTTCCTGTGGGAAGAAGGCCAATCTCTTTGCGACGCTGGGGCCGCAGGTGGATGGCGGCATCCTGTTGTCCGGCCATAGCGATGTGGTGCCGGTGACCGATCAGGAGTGGAGTTCTGACCCCTTTGTGATGCAGGAGCGCGAGGGGCGGCTTTATGGCCGTGGAACCTGCGACATGAAGGGGTTTATTGCCGCCTGTATGGCCATGGCGCCTGCCTATGCGGGGCAGGTCAGCGCCCGGCCGATACATTTTGCCTTTACCTATGACGAGGAAGTTGGCTGCTTTGGCGCGCAGCACCTGGCAGAGGATCTCAGGGCGCGTGGGCTGACGCCGGGGGTGGCCATTATAGGTGAGCCTACAGAGATGCGGGTGATCGAAGGTCACAAGGGGTGTTATGAATACAGCACTCACTTCCATGGGCTTGAGGGCCATGGATCGGCGCCGGATCAGGGCGTCAACGCAGTGGAATATGCGGTGCGCTATGTTGCGGAGCTGTTGCGGCTAAAACAGCGCCTGCGCGCGATGGCACCCAAAGGCAGCCGTTTTGATCCGCACTGGAGCACGGTCAATGTCGGGGCCCTGCGGGGCGGGGTGGCGCATAACGTGATCGCCTCAAAGGCGCAGGTTGATTGGGAGATGCGGCCAGTAACCTCCCGCGATGCCGATTTTGTCAAAACCGCTTTGCACCAACTGTGTGAGACAGAGCTTTTGCCGGCCATGCGCCAGACCCATCCTGAGGCTTCGATCACCCTTGAAACCATTGGCGAGGTGGCCGGGTTAGAGCCGATGGCCCAAAACGAGGCCCGCCGTATCATGTCTGAGCTGACTGGTGCCAATGACGCCGATCTGGTTGCCTTTGGCACCGAAGCGGGTATTTTCCAGGCTCTTGGCATGGATGTAGTCGTCTGTGGTCCGGGCTCGATTGCCCAGGCGCATAAGGCGGATGAATACCTCGCTTTGGATCAATTGGATCAATGCCTCTCCGTGTTGGGGCGACTTGGGAGATATCTTTAGGTGACCGACACCCCCTCACCGCAAGAGGCATTGGAAGATGCAGGGCTGTCAGTGCGGGATCGACATGCCCTGATGCATCACCTGCTGCGCCAGCGGATCTGTTTGCTCGAATACCTACCGGGAACGCGCCTGTCAGAGGTGGCCTTGGCTGAGGAGTTTGGCACCAGCCGCACCCCGATCCGTCGGGTACTGGCGCGGCTGGAGGACGAGGGCCTGGTGCAGTCGGTGCATGGTGTTGGCACTGTTGTCACCGATGCCGACCTTGCGGAGCTGGAGCAGGTCTACCGCCTGCGGGTGGAACTGATTGCCCTGACCGCGCGGCTGGATCCGGTCACACCGGATGCCGGGTTTATCGCGCAGTTTGATCAATTGGTGCTGCGCGGTGCCGAGATCGTCCATTCCGGCACCGCGCGGGCCTTTACCCAGTTTGATATTGATGTGTTTCAGGCGCTGTTGCAGCTGACAGACAATCTTCCACTGCGCCATACGTTGGAACGCCTGTATTTCCAGACCAAACGGCTCTGGCTCAGGGCCGCGGAAGAGGCGCAACTGAATCTGGAAGAGGAATTCCGCATCTTTCAGCACGAGTTGGAGGCCATTCAACTGGCGCTGCGCTCAGGTGATGTTGAGGCCGTGGCTCATATCCAGCGGGCCCATATCTCGATGAGCTTTAATCGGTTGCAGCAAAAAACCAGTTGAAGATTGTAGGTGCTGGATCTGCCTTGGGGAAGGCTTACAAGGGGAAGGGCCAGACCCCAATGATCGCTTCGTGCAGCGGCAGCAGTGAAGCCCAGCACAACAGCCCAAGCACGCAGCGCGGTGCCAGATCACGCAGGTTGCGGTGCAACCAGGTCTTTTGCAGTAGCGGCGTTAGCGACAGCCAGGCGGTTTTTGCAAAAAACGCCTCGGCGTGGTCGCCCATTTCCCGCGCGGCTTTCTTGTCAAACGCCCACATGGCGATCAGGGAAAAGCTAGCAAAACTACCAAACATCAGCACATGGGCCAGGTCACCATTGACTACAAAATGAGTCGCGGCCCAGATAAGCAAAGCCATCAGCAGCGGGTGACGACTCACGGCGGCGATGCCGGGATCAACAGAGGTGAACTGGGATTTCTGAGTGCCGCCGAGGGTATGGGCATTGCGTAGCCCCAAGCCGCAAAAAATCAGAACAAAGGCCAGGGGCATGGCCAGATTTGGCAGCCAGCGCATCCAGGCCTGCTGGGGCCAAATCTCTAACCTTGGTGCCTCTGAGACCTGGACGATCAGCCAGGCAAAGAGCACCAGCGACAGCGCGCCATAGAGGGAAAAATAAAGCCGTCTTCCGAGTTTTTGGATCAGCTTATCGCGCATCCCGCCAATGCGGGGGATGATGTGGCTGGCCAAAAAGGCGCTGAGGGAGAGTGCAAAACCTAACCAGTCTGACATTGTCTTTGGATCTCCCTGTGGATTGTGGCTAGCCTGCTGAACTGCTCAGGTCAGAGAGGCGATTGGTGTCTGTGACCACAATGCGTTTGCGGGCCGAGCGCACAGTGCCTGCCTTTTCCCAGGCCGACAACAGGCGGCTGACGGTATGCAATGTGGTGCCGGTCATGTCAGAGATGTTTTTGCGGGTGATGGGAAAAGCGATTTCAACCCCGCCCTCAACCTGACTGCCGGATTGGCTGACCAGCCGCAGCAGGGCCGCTGCCACCCGTCGTTCCACGCCCTGGGTTGCCAGTTCGGTGATCCGGGTCTGCATCTCATCCAGCCGCCCGCCGAGGGTCTTGTAGCTTTCGGTGGCAAAGCCGGGGTAGTTCTGCACAAAGGGCTGCCAGAGCCGCACTGGCCAGGACAGCGCCAGCGCTTCGGAGGCGGCAAAGGCTGTGGCGGGGTAGGTGTCGCGCTGTAACGCTGGCGCAATGCCAAACAGCTGCCCGGGCGGGATATGCAGGGCAATGATCTGCTCGCCGTCGACAGTGGTGCGTACCACCCGCAGATGACCATCAAGCAGCAGATAGAACCGGTCGGCCTCATAGCCCTCGCGGAAGATTTCGGTCTCGACCGCATAGCGTTTCGAGCTCGCCTGATCGAGAATTTCGCGGATTTGTGCCTGTGACAGCTGCGAAAAGGGCGGCAAGGTGGTCAGCAGACTTGCGTCAAGTTGGGCCACGAGATCTCCTGAGCTGCCGCTGCAAAGGCGCTTTTTTGAATTCGAGTTTGTGGCACAACAACGTACCACCCTCGTTGATAGATCAAAGCTGGGGTTTAGAAAACACCCGGTTGGCCGTTATCATCGGCCAATTCGCAGATGTTATGGTTTGAGCGCCCCCCTTGCGTAGGGGCGCTAATCCACTCCAGTGCAAAGGAACCGCCAATGTCACCGCGCCCCCCTTTCCAAGGTCCTGCCCTGTTTTCCTATGGGTTTCGCCCGTTTTTTGCTGGCGCCAGTGTCTTTGCCCTTTTGGTGGTGCCACTCTGGCTGTTGATCTGGCGGGGGGAACTAGACTACGCGGGGCATTTTTCATCCGTGGACTGGCATATCCACGAGATGATCTTTGGCTATGGCAGCGCGGTGCTGGCCGGGTTTTTATTCACTGCCGTGCCCAATTGGACTGGGCGATTGCCAATCAAGGGCTGGCCGCTGGCGCTGCTGTGTCTGGTCTGGGTCCTGGGGCGAATAGTGCTTTGGGGTTTTGACGGGATCTCTCCGGTTTTGGTGCTGGCACTGGACGGCAGTTTCTTGTTTCTGGTGGCGGCGATGATTGCACGGGAGGTCATTGCCGGGAAAAACTGGCGTAATCTCAAGGTGCTGGTGCCAGTCCTGTTGTTGGCGGTCGCCAATGTCCTGTTTCACATCGAGGTGATGGTGAGTGGAGCGTCAGACTATGGGCGGCGTCTAGGAATCGCGCTCTTGGTGTTTTTGATCATGCTGATTGGGGGGCGTATCATTCCCAGCTTTACCCGCAACTGGCTGGTCAAAGAACGGGGCAAGGATGCGGCCCTGCCCATTGCCTTTTCCCGCTTTGATGCCCTGTCACTTATCGTTGGGGTGCTGGCACTCATCTCTTGGGTTCTGGCACCCGAGGCGGGTGTTTCTGGCCTGTTGCTGCTGCTCGCGGCTGTATTGCATGTCGCCCGGCTGACCCGCTGGCGCGGTCTGTCCGTGCTGGCCTCACCTTTGCTGGTGATGCTGCATGTCGCCTATTTCTTTGTTCCTCTGGGGGTGATGGTTTCCGGCTTTGCCGCCTTTGGGCTGGTGGAGCAGGTTGCGTCGGTGCATTTACTGGGAATCGGTGCGGTTGGCGGCATGACTATGGCCGTTATGATGCGGGCTTCGCTGGGCCATACCGGGCGCGCGCTGGTGGCAGGGAGGGTGTTGACCATCGGCTTTGCCCTGTTGTTGCTGGCGGCCATGGTTCGCATTCTGGGGGTGGTCATTGTCCAGCTGGAGGATGTCGGGGTGGATCTGTCTGCCGGGCTTTGGACATTGTCCTTTGCGCTGCTTTGCCTTCGGTTGCTCCCCTGGCTCTTGGTCGAAAACACCGCTCGGCGCAGTCCCAATCCCGCTCCTGGAGTGGTAGCTAAGGCGCAGAAATAAAACCTATTTCTGTTCGGAACCCTAGTTCATTGAGATGTTCACCCCAACTTTGTTACCGCTGAGCACTTTGCGCCTGTTTTACGTCTTTGCGCTTGCCTCATAGAAGAGTGACCGCGAGGTCAGTTTTCCGCTCTGGGCTGGCTCTGGTGATTGCCTGAAAACAGGGCAGGGCAGCGGAGATGTTTTAGGGTTCGATATTTTAATCTTGAAATAAAAGGCGCATGGCGCTTACAGTTTTACCCAGACAGCGGCTCTGCAGTTGCAGGCCGTTGCCCTGGTCCCGGTAAGCCCCACGACAGATGGGGCGGGATTTGGGCAAGAAAAACTGGCGCCGCCTGGCTGATACGGGAATAGTGGCGCTATGGCACCTGCGATCAACGCGGGGCAAAACACTGAGTACACGAAGTACACTGGGAGAACGTTAAAAATGAAGATTTTGAAATCACTGGCACTGGCGACAGCTGTTTCGACGCTGGCTCTTGCGGCCCAGGCCGATACCAAAATTGGCATGATCACGACCCTGTCCGGCGGCGGCGCTGGTCTGGGAGTGGATGTGCGTGACGGCTTTATGCTGGCGATCGAAGCCGCGGGTCGCGACGATGTGGAAGTGGTGATCGAGGATGATCAGCGCAAACCCGAAAGCGCCGTTCAGATTGCCGATCGCATGATCCAATCCGAGAAAGTCGACATCATGACCGGCATCATCTGGTCCAACCTTGCAATGGCCGTGGTGCCGGCAGCAACGGCGCAGGATGTGTTCTACCTGTCGCCCAATGCTGGCCCTTCGGTTCTGGCGGGCAAGCGCTGCCACAAAAACTATTTCAACGTCGCTTGGCAGAACGATAACCTGCACGAAGCTGCTGGTGCCTATGCCAATGACGCCGCGCTTAAAAACAGCTTTATCCTGGCGCCGAACTATCCGGCGGGCAAGGATGCGCTGACCGGCTACAAACGCATGTATGGCGGTGAGCTGGCTGGTGAAATCTACACCAAGCTCGGCCAGACCGACTACGCTGCCGAGATCGCCCAGATCCGCGCCTCGGGAGCTGACTCGGTCTATTTCTTCCTGCCCGGCGGCATGGGGATTTCCTTCCTCAAGCAATATGCCGACAGCGGTGTTGACCTGCCAGTTGTGGGTCCTGCCTTCAGCTTTGATCAGGGCATCCTCCAGGCCGTGGGTGCCGCAGCGCTGGGCATCAAGAACACCTCGCAGTGGAACAAGGACATCGACAACGCGGCCAATGCGGCCTTCGTTGCGGATTTTCAGGCCAAATACGGTCGTCTGCCCTCGCTCTATGCCAGCCAGGGCTTTGACACCGCCAACCTGATCCTCAGCGCCTTGGACAAGGCTGACGTCAAAGACCAGGACGCCTTCCGGGCCGCGCTCAAGGCTGCTGAGTTTGACTCGGTGCGTGGTGATTTCAAATTTGGCGACAACCACCACCCGGTGCAGGACATCTATGTGCGCGAAGTGATCCAGGAAGGTGATGTTTTCACCAACAAGATCATTGCTACCGGTCTGTCTGATCACGCGGACGCCTATGCGTCCGAGTGCAACATGTAAGCAAAGCCCGACAGGCGGGGCTGCGCAAGGCGCGGCCCCGACCTAAGGAAAGAACCCCCATGTCTCTTATTCTCATTCTTGAGCAGGTCCTGAACGGTTTACAGTTCGGGGTCATGCTCTTCCTGATGGCGGCTGGTCTGACGCTGGTCTTTGGCGTCATGGGGTTGATCAACCTCGCCCATGGTGCGCTTTACATGGTGGGGGCCTTTGCTGCCGCCGCTGTGGCGGGCTGGACCGGGTCCTTTGTGCTGGCTCTGATGGCCAGTCTGGCGGCCGCCGCTGCGGCTGGTGCGCTGGTGGAGGTCACTGTCATTCGGCGATTGTACGACCGGGATCATCTGGATCAGGTGCTTGCGACCTTTGCGCTGATCCTGATCTTTTCCGAAGGCACCCGCTGGCTCTTTGGCTCATTCCCGCTGTTTCTGGACGTGCCGAGCTATCTGTCCGGGCCGGTGACCCTGCCGGGGGGTATTCAATACCCGCTCTACCGTCTGGCGATTATCGTGATTGGTCTGGTGGTCGGCGCCGGGTTGTTCTGGCTGATTGCCCGCACCCGCATTGGCGTGCAGATCCGCGCTGGTGAAGCCGACCGTGAAATGATCGCGGCGCTGGGGGTGGATATCTCCAAGCTTTACACGCTGGTCTTTGCGCTGGGCGCTGCCCTTGCCGGGCTGGCCGGCGCCTTGGTCGGTGCGATTCAATCGGTGCAGGTTGGCATGGGAGAACCGGTGCTGATCCTCGCCTTTGTGGTCATCGTCATTGGCGGCATTGGCTCAATCAAGGGGGCGCTGGTTGGCGCCCTGCTGGTCGGATTGACCGATACATTGGGCGGGGTTTTCCTACCGCGTCTCTTTGCGCTGATGATGGAGCCGGCAAGTGCCGCTTCGCTGGGAGCTTCTTTGGCCTCCATGCTGATCTATATCCTGATGGCGGCGGTGCTGCTGGTGCGCCCGTCAGGCCTATTTGGGGGGAGCGCATAAGATGGGGCGCGAGAAGATTTTTAACGCCGCCATGCTGT
>NZ_JBDWPJ010000145.1:0-25362 GCF_039971195.1 Pseudophaeobacter sp. | reverse complement strand
GCCCAAAACCTCAGAAAACTGGCCAAGATCTTTCCTGCACCGCAGCAAACGAGAAAAGCCTGACCAGAAAGGCACTCGCGCGCAGATCAAAACACCAATTTCTGCGGATGCAACACGTTGTTTTTCAACAGAATCGGCGGGAACGGACTTTCGCTGCGGGTGCGAGGGTTCCGTGAGAGACAGGCAAAAGCGGCCATTCAAGCCCTCGCAGACCTAAACTCACATGCTGCTCTGCGCACCAAGGTCAGCAAAGCGCAGGAAGCGAACTTTGCAAGTATGGGCCGTGCTGAAGGGGAAACCAATCGGGGTAAGTCGGAAACTTGGTAGATGCTCGTTCTAGCGGGACACTTTGAGCATTGATCTGGTCTCGCGGCGTATTGTCGGTTGGGCAGTCCGGTCACGCCAAACATCAGAACTGGCAGCGCAGGCATAGCTGATGGTAATCTGGCGGCGAAAGCCCAGGCCCGGCTTTCTGATCCACTTAGATCAAGGTGCGCAATTCACCAGCCGTGAAAGGGCAGCGTTCCTGCGCGAGGACAACCTGGAACACTCGATGAGCCGCAGAGGCAACTGCCATGACAATGCTGTAGCTGAGAGCTTCTTTTCAGCTCTTGAAGCGGGAAAAGATCAGACGGCGAAAATACAGGACGCGGGAGGAAGCGACGGGTCACGATATGAAGGTGATCTGCGACCGGCCTAACAAAACGTCGCGAAAATGCCTCGGATGGAAGACCTCAGCCGAGGTTTTCCTGGAAAAGTTGTTGGAGGAATTGCAACGAGACCCATACCCTGAACCCGACAAGAGTCGCGTTTCAAGTATCGCTCACAGAGGCGCTTGTTTTTAAGGGCTGTAGCGGGGTAGGGGGGAGGCAAGTGTCCGAAAATCGCTTTGGTGCCCTGTTTGGGCCAATTGGTCCGAGTTTGAAAGACAAAGCCTATTCGCCTTACAACCCCGGTTAAACAGCCCTGAAAGCCCTTTCTTCAAGGCTTCCTCCGGCTCCTTCCTGGACCAACCGGCCTCTTCCGGTTACTGCACTACTAAGTGCCTCCTAACAGTTAGCCCAAAGCCCATTCACGTTTGATCACCAGGGCGATAGAGACCAAACCCAGAATGGCGGTGGCGAACATAATCAACAGCAGCGGAACCGCAGTGGTGCCAGGCACCAGTAGCCAGCCCGCCACGCCGCTGAGCCCGGCGCCGCCGCCCAGCATGATGGCGCCACTCAGCCCCGAGGCAGAGCCCGCCAGATGTGGGCGCACCGAGATTGCGCCTGCGGTAGCATTGGGGATAGCCATGCCATTGCCAAGGCCAACCAAGCACATGAAGCCAAAGAAACTGGTGACGCTGTCCAGGCCGACCAGGGCCAGGGTCAGCGACAGGCCAACGCCTATGCCGTTTACGATGCAGCCCCAAAGAACCATTTTGTTGATGCCGATGCGCATGGAGTATCGTCCGGAGAGGAAATTGCCAAAAAAGTAGCCAATCGCCGGGGCTGCGAAGTAAAAGCCAAACTGCGCTGGGCTTAGCCCATAGACCTGCGCGCCAAGGAAGGGCGCGCCACCGAGATAGGCAAAAAAGGCTCCCGAGGCCAGGCCTGAGGCCAGTGAATAGCCCCAAAAGCGCGGCGACATAAACAGTTCTGGATACTCTCGAAACTGTGCAACAAGCGTCTTGCCGCTTTTGGTGGCGGTTTCGCCAAAGTCAAAATAGGTGAGCAGGTAAACCGCCACGGCGCTGAGAATGAGCAGCCAGAAATTAGACTGCCAGCCAAAGGCTTCGTCAAGGATGCCACCAAAGATGGGACCCACCATCGGCACCACTGCAACCCCCATTGTGACATAGCCCAGCATGCTGGCTGCCTGATCCGTGTCATAGATGTCGCGCACTGCAGCCCGGCTCAGTACCATGGCCGCGGCAACCGCAGCCTGACCTATGCGGAACACTAAAAATGTCTCGGCTGTGGGGGCAAAAATACAGCCAAACGTTGCAAGAATGAACAGGATGATACTGGCGAGGATCACCGGGCGGCGTCCCATCTTGTCCGAAATGGGTCCCACTACGATTTGAACGGCGGCATTCACCCCAAGGTAGAGCGCTACGGAGAGCTGCATCAGCCGGTAGTCAGCCTGAAAATACACCGCCATGCCCGGTAAGGAGGGCAAGAACACATTCATCGCCAGAGCTGACAGCCCGGCAAGCAGAATGAGAGTGGCGATATGCGGGTGGCTGGTCGCGCCGCGCAAGAGAGAGTGGGGCTTCTGCATGCCAAGGGCTTAGTTCAGCCTTTGGGGATTGTCTATTGCCTGATCGCCTCAAATGAGAAAGTCTTCACCGAGGCTACCCAGGGTAACATTCGCCAGCAGCAGGCTGTCGTCGGGGCCAAAGTCGAAAAGCACACCTTTTTCCGTATCGCGGGCCTGATCCAGCAGGTCGTCGCGGTCCCCGTGGCCGAGAATGTTCAATCGATCCTTACCGGACTTGAAATCGCTGACCGTGTCATTGCCGCCATGGTTTTTGAAGATAAAGATATCGCGCCCACGGCCACCGATCAACAGATCGTCCCCGGCCTGGCCATCCAGCCGGTCCTGGCCCCGGTTGCCAATCAGCCGATCTTCGCCCGCGCCGCCTCGCAACCGATCACCGCCGCGGCCGCCAAACATCACATCATCGCCGTGGTCGCCCCAGAGCGTGTCACCGCCAGAGCCGCCCTCCATGCGGTCGTCACCGCCCTTGCCAACCAGGAGGTCGCGGTCGCCATGGCCGCGCAGCAGGTTGTCGAGGTCATTTCCAATGATACGATCTTTTCCCTTTGCGCCATAAGCGTTTTCAATCTCGGTGCCAAAAGTAATCACCACGTCATGGTCGGCATCAAAAGAGGAAAAAGCGCCTTGGCGCAGGTCTAGTGTCACACCTGTGCTGCGGCCGGTGGCATCCAGCGTATCTATGCCGCCGCTGTCCCAGAGACTGTCCACCGTATAGGTGCGACAGCCAGAATAGCGGCTGTTTCCCTCATTGTGACTGGCAGCGCCCCAGATGTCCTGCAGAGCGAGCACATCAAACAGCATCAGGGCGTCACTGTGTTTGCCGTTTAGTGGATTTGCCGTGTAGGACATCAGGGAATAGAGGTTGCTTTCGTATTCGTTGGGCAGGGCGGGGGAGGCCTCAAACGGGTGTTGCAGCCCCAGGGCATGGCCCAATTCATGCAGTATTAGGTCGGTGTAGCGGTTGGACGACAGGTCCAATGTTGTGTCATAGGCAACAAAGCCATCCCAACTGGTGATGGTGTCGCCTTGATAGCTGATGTTGTAGCCTCCGCTGCCAATGATGTTGCCAGGGAAGTGGGCGGCCCCTACGTTTAGATCTGGGTCGCTGGTGCGCTTGACCTGGACAAAATCAATATTGAGGTAGCTCTCGATATGCGCCAGCGCTGCTTCAAAACTGGCCTTCTCAGCGGTGGTGAAGGGCTGCCAGCCGGAAATTTTACTGGTGCTTGGCAGGTCTTTGGGGGCGCTGCCGCCGGCATATTGATAGGTTATCTGGATCGGAGCGCTTTCTGTGGTGTTCAGCGGTTTGCTGACATGGAAGCGCTCGTATTGCATGGCCTTGGTGATTTGGTCTCGATTTAACATTGTTTTTGCCCGAATTGTCTGAAGAGAACCCGACAGTGTCACCAAGGGCGTGAACACAGAGTGAACGCAATATGGCGAAAATATGTCGCATTGGATCTAGTTTGGAAACAATGCGGGGGTTCGCAATTATACAGATATTCACGTGTCGTATGCAAAATATTTGCAAATTTGCCAGTTTTGGCTTTGGTCTGATCGGGCGCGGGAGTAGGGTGTGCCAAATTCTAAATGGGGGCCTGTGCCATGAAAGATATCCTGTCCGAGCTGGAAGAACGCCGCACTGCTGCGCGGTTGGGTGGCGGTCAACGCCGCATTGACGCGCAACATGGACGCGGCAAGCTGACCGCCCGTGAGCGGATTGATCTTCTGCTGGACGAAGGCAGCTTTGAAGAGTTCGACATGTTCGTGTCGCATCGCTGCACCGATTTTGGCATGGAAGAACAAAAGCCTGCAGGGGATGGCGTGATCACCGGCTGGGGCACGATCAATGGTCGTATGGTCTATCTGTTCAGCCAGGATTTCACTGTTTTTGGCGGCTCGCTCTCGGCAACCCATGCGCAAAAGATCTGCAAAATTCAGGATATGGCGATCCAGAACGGCGCCCCCATTATTGGCCTCAATGATTCTGGCGGTGCCCGCATCCAGGAGGGCGTTGACTCGCTGGCGGGCTACGCCGAGGTGTTTCAGCGCAATATCATGGCCAGCGGCGTAGTGCCGCAGATCTCGGTGATCATGGGCCCCTGTGCCGGTGGTGCGGTTTATTCGCCTGCGATGACCGATTTCATCTTTATGGTCAAAGACACCTCTTACATGTTTGTGACCGGTCCTGATGTGGTCAAGACCGTGACCAATGAAGTGGTCACCGCCGAAGAGCTGGGCGGTGCCTCCACCCATACCAAGAAGTCTTCGGTGGCTGATGGCGCCTTTGAAAATGACGTTGAGGCCCTGGCAGAGGTGCGCCGCCTGGTGGATTTCCTGCCGCTCAACAACCGCGAAAAGCCGCCCGTGCGTCCCTTCTTTGATGAGCCGGGCCGCATTGAGGATAGTCTGGACACGCTGATCCCGGCTAATCCGAACTCTCCCTATGACATGAAAGAGCTGATCACCAAGGTGGCGGACGAAGGCGATTTCTACGAGATTCAGGAAGACTACGCCAAGAATATCATCACCGGCTTTATCCGACTTGAAGGCCAGACTGTGGGTGTTGTGGCCAACCAGCCGATGGTGCTGGCTGGTTGTCTGGACATCGACAGCTCGCGCAAGGCGGCACGTTTTGTGCGGTTCTGTGATTGCTTCGAGATCCCGATCCTGACTCTGGTTGATGTACCAGGCTTCCTGCCGGGGACCAGCCAGGAATATGGCGGCGTTATCAAGCACGGTGCCAAGCTGCTGTTTGCCTATGGTGAGGCCACAGTGCCAAAGGTGACTGTGATCACCCGGAAGGCCTATGGCGGTGCCTATGATGTTATGGCCTCCAAACACCTGCGTGGTGACTTCAACTATGCTTGGCCCACTGCAGAAATCGCGGTGATGGGGGCCAAGGGCGCAACCGAGATTATTCACCGGGCAGATCTGGGAGATGCCGAGAAGATCGCGGCTCATACGACTGACTATGAAGACCGGTTTGCCAATCCTTTTGTAGCGGCAGAACGCGGCTTTATCGATGAGGTGATCCAACCCAAATCCACCCGCCGCAGGGTCTCCCGTGCCTTTGCCTCATTGCGTGGTAAGTCTCTGAAAAACCCATGGAAAAAACACGATAACATTCCGCTTTGATCGGCTGGTCTGGCGGGGGCTGTCTGCCCCCGCACCCCCGAGAATATTTGGGGAAAGATGATGAGAAGGCCTGCGCAAAAAAGGACTCTTTTGGGGAGGGCGTAAAGAGATGTCGTTGACAGGGACAGCCTCGCAATCGGGGGCTGGAGTGAAGTGAAGCAAGGGAATTGGCATATTCTGCGGGGGGAGGCTGCACTGACTGTGGCGCGCCAACTGCCGCCGCGCTTTGATGTCTCATCCAGTGTGGCTTTGCCCTTGGTTGATCCCTTGCGGCTGGCGCAACAGATCCGGCAGGACATGTGGCGCGCGGTGCAGAATGTGCGCGGGTTTTCTCCGGTGGTGACGGTTGAAGAGCGGGGCGGCGGTTTGCTGGTGACTGCGGGTGGCCGTGTTGCTGGGCGGGTGCCGGGCAATCTCGCTTTTGAAATCAAAGCTGTGTTGGAAGATGAGGCGAAACGCAACCGCTGGCTGCGCCATGCAAGGCAGCGCAAGATGCGCCCAGAGACTGGGCAATTAGACGTGGATTTGCACAAATCTATATCAGGGTTTGACAAAGAGGGTGAGACTGGACAATGATCCGCTCCAACCAATACCAGACAGCGCGCGCCGATGGCGCAGCGCCAGCAGCCTCGCCCGGAGGAGCCCAAGTCATTGGGGGGCGAGGCTGCGGATTGGTTGGTTGGTTTCCCCCTGTTTTTAGAATGCTGCTCGGCAGCACTGCGGGCTTGATGCTGATTACTGGTCCGGTTGGGGCGGACGATGCAAATATCACGGGCGCCTTTGTTCCAGTTACCGTGCCGTCGGGGCAGCAAGTGCTGTTGTCAGAAGTTTTGCTGGATGACAGCCCTGGTGCGCTTTGGGCCCGGTTTCGGTTTGTTGCTCCCGGCATTTCCCGCCAGGCAGAGGCTTTGGGTGATGCTTCTGAGGTGCTGGATTTTGAGAAAAGCGCGGCCGATATGGACCATCTGTGCGACTCGCTGGCGCTGGACTATCTGCGCCAACATGATCTGAACCCCAAAATGGTGGTGATCTCCTTTTCCGACCGACCTGTGGAGTTTGGCGCGCAGGATCCTGAAGCCACGCAGTTTTTTGAAGCCTATAGGCCGGACCAAGAACGCTGTATTTGGGAGGCATTCTAATGCGTCTACAAGATCTTGCGCGGTGTTCTTTTGATCGGCATGTTTTTGCGGCTTTGCGGCCACAGGGCCTTGGCGGGGCCGCTTTTCGATGTGATTCACTTGCCAATCCAGCTATCCTTGCCGCGAAGGGCCAAAGGGTCCTTTGCAAATTGAGGTTGAGGCTGGACAGGGCGCAAGGTTCTGGTGGTCTCGAGAACACAGTCAGGAGACAGAAATGTCCAAGAGCATCAAGTTTATCACGCTGGCAGGCCTGCTGGCGCTGGTTGCCGCCTGTGGCAACCGTGAAGAAGAATTCGTTGTGGTTGAGCCCGAGCCCATCTCGGTTGAGCCAGCCTATACCGGCAAATACAAGTAACGACAAAAAGGGTCCGGCCCTGTGGCCGGTCCCTGCCGTCCCTCGGGGTGCCGGATTGGAGGCACCATCATGCTAAAGCACCGTGGGTTCCCTGGCCGCTTGCCAGGAACAGATTTTCAATTCATCGTTCGCCGCCCCAACCCCAAAGGGGTAACCCCGCTGAGCAAGCGGGAGCGTTTTCGCGATCGCAAACCTGCGGATCGTCGCGCTGATGCAGCTTTTATGCAGGCGCTGTTGCAGCAGTTTGGCGACCAGCCTTTTGAGCGTGGCAATCTGGATGCCGGCCGGTTGAGCTGGCTCTTTGGCCGCGAAGTGCTGCCTGCCGAGGATCCCTTTGATCCGGCGTCTTACGAGGCCTTGCTGGTCATTGATATGGACCTGGCACAGCGCTCTTTCCCGGATGCATTCGAAGGGAAAGTTCTGTGATGACCTGGGCAAAGCCAGAAGGAGCAGACTGGAGTGGGCAGGGCTTTTGCGCTGGCACTTCTGGTCGGGCTGCGGGCTTTGCTATGATGTCAGCTTTGGGATCAATCACAGTTTCGATGGGCAAAGCCACCTGGCTGGCAAAAGCCCGCCGAGAGTTCGGCGCTTTTGAGCATAGCCCTGCTCATAGTGATGGAATTGCGACCCACGCATTGCTGGATCGCCTGTCACCTGCTTCTTGGAGGGGAAAGAAACTCTCCCCAAAAGAAGGAGTATCATCATGCGGGCAATCCTTTTCACCTCTGCGCTGGGGCTTTTCACAGCCCTCTCGGCTTGCGGCGACACCACCGGCGAGCAAGTCGCATTTGGCGCCGGTGCGGGCGCCATTGGCTCTGCCTTGTTGGGCGGGCATTTGCTCACCGGAGCAGCGGTCGGCACAGCGGCCAATCTCATCTATTGCAAAGAAAGCCCCGGCGGATGCTGAGGGCGCTTTTGCGCAACCCAGACTGACAGGTCAGCCCAACCGGCTGACCCATGAAATTCACGCAATCGCCGCGGACGAGCCAAGGGCTCGGCTGCGGCGTTTTGCATTCCGGCATACACAAGAACAAGGGACTGCCAATGTTTGAAAAGATCCTGATCGCGAACCGGGGCGAAATCGCCTGCCGTGTTATCAAGACTGCCCGCAAAATGGGTATCAAAACCGTCGCCATCTATTCGGACGCGGACAAGCAGGCCCTGCATGTGCAAATGGCCGATGAGGCGGTGCATATCGGCCCGCCCCCTGCAAACCAATCCTATATCGTGATTGATAAGGTGATGGAGGCGATCCGCGCCTCTGGCGCCCAGGCTGTGCATCCCGGCTATGGCTTCCTGTCGGAAAACTCCAAATTTGCTGAGGCCCTGTCGGCCGAAGGCGTGGCCTTTGTTGGCCCCCCCGTTGGTGCCATCGAGAAGATGGGTGACAAGATCACCTCCAAGAAGATCGCCAAAGAGGCGGGTGTTTCCACGGTTCCCGGTCACATGGGTCTGATCGAGGATGCGGATGAAGCCGTGAAGATCTCCAACGAGATCGGCTATCCGGTGATGCTCAAAGCCTCTGCTGGTGGTGGCGGTAAGGGCATGCGGATTGCCTGGAACGACGAAGAAGCCCGCGAAGGTTTCCAGTCGTCGAAGAACGAAGCGGCAAATTCCTTTGGCGATGACCGGATCTTTATCGAGAAATTTGTCACCCAGCCACGCCATATCGAAATTCAGGTACTTTGCGATGCCCATGGCAATGGCATCTATCTGGGCGAGCGGGAATGCTCGATCCAGCGCCGCCAGCAGAAAGTTGTGGAAGAAGCGCCAAGCCCCTTCCTGGACGAGGCCACACGCAAGGCGATGGGCGAGCAGGCCGTGGCACTGGCGCAGGCAGTTGACTATGCCTCGGCTGGTACCGTGGAATTCATCGTTGATGGCGACAAGAATTTCTATTTCCTGGAAATGAACACGCGTCTGCAGGTGGAGCACCCTGTGACCGAGTTGATCACCGGTGTGGATCTGGTTGAGCAAATGATCCGGGTCGCCAATGGCGAACCGCTTATCATCAAACAAGAAGACGTGCAGCTGAACGGTTGGGCGATTGAAAACCGGCTTTATGCCGAAGATCCTTATCGTGGCTTCCTGCCCTCGATTGGTCGTCTCACCCGCTACCGTCCCCCGGCGGAGCTGTCGGCTGGTCCCTTGCTGGACAACGGCAAATGGCAGGGCGATGCCCCGGCAGGCGAGGGCTATGCCGTGCGCAATGATACTGGCGTCTATGAGGGTGGCGAGATTTCGATGTATTATGACCCGATGATCGCCAAACTATGCACCTGGGCGCCGACCCGTGATCAGGCGATTGAAGCCATGCGCAATGCATTGGACGGATTCGAGGTCGAGGGCATTGGCCACAACCTGCCGTTCCTCTCGGCTGTTATGGATCACCCGATCTTCATTGAGGGCACCATGACCACCGCCTTTATCGAAGAGCAATATCCCGAAGGCTTTGTCGGGGTTGACCTGCCAGAGGCGGATCTGCGCCGGATTGCCGCCTCGGCTGCAGCCATGCACCGGGTTGCTGAGATCCGCCGCACGCGGGTTTCGGGGCGGATGGACAACCATGAACGCCGTGTTGGTTCGGATTGGGTTGTCTCCTTGCAGGGGCAAAGCATTGCTCTGAAGATCGAGGCCGACCAGCTGGGATCAACCGTTCAGTTCGACGACGGCAGCCAGATGCGGGTTGCTAGCAAGTGGACGCCGGGCGATCAGTTGGCGACTTTGGATGTGGATGGCACTCCGCTGGTACTGAAGGTTGGCAAGATTTCCGGTGGCTTCCGCATTCGTGCACGCGGGGCGGATCTGAAGGTGCGTGTGCGCACCCCTCGTCAGGCCGAACTGGCTGAATTGATGCCAGAAAAAGTCGCACCGGATACATCCAAGCTGCTGCTGTGCCCAATGCCGGGCCTGATCGTCAAGATCGATGTCGAAGTGGGCGAAGAAGTCCACGAGGGACAGGCGCTTTGCACGGTTGAGGCGATGAAGATGGAAAACATCCTGCGCGCCGAGAAAAAGGGCGTGGTTGCCAAGATCAACGCCAGCGCCGGCGACAGCCTGGCGGTGGACGAGGTGATCATGGAATTTGAGGGGTGATCCTTCCGGCAGGCATATGTTCAGTGTCTCAGGCGATGGCTCTGCCCTCGGCTGCGGCGTCTGGCTCTAAGGTGCGACCTCTGGGTCGTGCCATGCCTGCCGCTCCCATGGCCGCAAGCCCTGCGTGCACCAATTCTTCAGATTTCTGTGCGAGATCAGGGGCATTGGTTTCTCGCAAGGTGGCTCATGCTCCGGTCTGCACTCATACTGATTTCCACATTGGGGCTTTTGTCCGGCTGCGCGCTGGACAAAGAAGCGGATCTGCGTTTGCAACTTTCTCAGTGGGTCTCGCTGGGCGATACCTATTTCTTCGAATCCAGCAGCAGTTGCACAGCAGCAGTGTTTCACACCGAAAGCCCACGCATTTCCTCGCTGATCGAACCGGCGCGCTCGGTGGATACCGGGCTCAATATGCTGGCAAATGGCCAGCCGGTGGTGTTCAAGGTAGGCGGCAAATCGCCAAATACGCTGGTCGAGGCGATCATGTCGCGCGATCTGCCCCATGGCATCAGCGTGCTGAGCTCGGGGCTGGCCGGGGTGAATTGCATGAGCGAATTGGTAAAATCGATCTATCACCAGGCGATCATGAACCCGACCTCCCGCATGGCCTTTATTCCCGATGGCCACGCCATGATGGTGGTGGATGCCCAGGCCAAGGCGCTGATCTACGTGCGGGGCAACAGCTAGGGACTCAGTTTGCGCGGCGCTCTTCTACCTCGCGCAGCCGATCCGGGAACTTGTCGATCCTGCGAGTCAATTCACGTACCGTCCAGGGATGCGGTTTGCGCATCTTCACGCCACCGTCCTTGCCGACCAGAACCAGCATGAACCCACGTGGGCGCAGCGCTGTCCTCAGCGCTGATTTTGCGGCAGGATTGGTATCTGTCAACACAACGACATCGCGGTCCAGCAGGACATCGGCCTCTGCAGTGAGCCGGGCCATCTGTTCCTTGAAACGTGGATCTTCAGGGCTGTCGGCAAAGACCACCACAGGCCGCTTGAGCCATTGGAAACTGGCCAGATCGATCTCTTCTCCGGAATGCACAAGGGCTGAAATATCCGGTTCTGCAGCCTGCACAGATACGGCCAGGCTCAGCGGAAGAAGGCTCGACAAAACAAGGGCTAGGATTGGTTTCATGGTCTCTCCTGTTGGGACCAATATATGCGCATGGCGGCCAAATGCGATGGGCAATCGGCCTATCTGCGTAAATAAAACCACATGCGTTAATCGCTTTGACAGGGTCTGGGACTAATGATGATGCACCCTTCCTGTCCAGGGGCACAAAACGTGCCTCACATCCAAAGAATTGGAAATGCGATGCAAACCTGTCTTCACCTTGGGGCACACCGCTGTGCCACCACCTCGTTCCAGGAATATCTGCGCCAAAATGCAGATGAGTTGGAGACGCAGGGTATCGGATTTTGGGGGCCGCGTCGCACCCGCAACGGGCTTTTGCATGGGGTTTTGCCAACCCCCTCGTTGGCCGGGGCCCAGTCGCTCGCCAAACGGGCGCGGGGCCGGATCAAGATGAACCTCAACCAAAGCCGTGAACGGGGTATTGAGCAGCTGATCGTCAGCGATGAAAACCTCATTGGCAGCACCCGGACCAATCTGCGGTTTTCGGGGCTTTACTCAGGCGTTGGGGAACGCATGGCGCGCTACGGTGAGGCATTTGACGGTCAGGTGACCTCGGTTGCGCTGAATATTCGCAGCCTTGAAAGCTTCTGGACCTCTTCCCTGACCTATGCGGTGGCCCGTGGCCACCGGGTGCCATCGGCAATCCAGTTGCAAAACCTCGCAGAAAGTCGCCGCAGCTGGCGCGATGTGATCACCGATATTGCCTGCGCCATGCCGGGCGTCGCCATCAAGGTATTGCCGTTTGAGACCTTTGGTGGCCGCCCCGAACAGCAACTGGCGCTGCTGACTGGCTGTGATGCCCCGCGCTCCCATGCGCGGGTGCGGCTCAATGCCTCAATGCGACTGGAAGACCTGCGCGCCCATCTTTTGCAGGGTACAGCACAAGAGCTGCCACAGAGCGAGGGGCGCTGGCGGCCCTTTGATGAGGTTCAATGCGCCATGCTGCGCGAGAATTATGCGGATGATCTGATGTGGCTGGCTGGAGGCGCCGAAGGGTTGGCTCAGCTGGTGCAGGATCCGGAACAACCGGCGGCGGGACTAAACCCGCCCCAAACAGATGTGACAAGAGGAAGACCCCATGACAAGCAAGACAGACGATTGGCGGGCTCTGGCTGAAAAAGAACTTCGCGGCCGCCCACTCGAAGACCTGACCTGGCAGACGCTCGAGGGTATCGACGTCAAGCCGCTTTATACTGCAGAAGACACGGCAGAACTGCCCCATATGGGCACGCTGCCCGGCTTTGGTCCCTTCACCCGCGGCGTTAAAGCGACCATGTATGCCGGGCGTCCCTGGACCATCCGGCAATATGCCGGTTTCTCCACCGCCGAAGAGAGCAACGCCTTCTACCGCCGCAACCTGGCCGCTGGTCAACAGGGCGTTTCAGTGGCCTTTGATCTCGCCACTCACCGGGGCTACGACAGCGACCACGAACGGGTGGTTGGCGATGTCGGCAAGGCCGGTGTGGCCATTGATAGCGTCGAGGATATGAAGATCCTGTTTGACGGTATTCCGCTGGACAAGGTCTCGGTCTCGATGACCATGAACGGGGCTGTTATTCCGATCCTGGCCAATTTCATCGTCGCCGGTGAAGAACAGGGCCATGACAAGGCGCTGCTGGCAGGGACCATCCAGAACGATATTCTGAAGGAATTCATGGTGCGCAACACCTATGTCTATCCGCCAGAACCTTCGATGAAGATCATCTCGGATATCATTGAATACACCTCAAACGAGATGCCTAAGTTCAACTCCATCTCGATTTCCGGCTATCACATGCAGGAAGCCGGCGCGAACCTGGTGCAAGAGCTGGCCTATACTCTGGCCGATGGCCGTGAATATGTGCGCGCCGCCACCGAGGCGGGCATGGATGTGGACAAATTTGCCGGCCGTCTCAGCTTCTTCTTTGCCATTGGCACCAATTTCTTCATGGAGATTGCCAAGCTGCGCGCCGCACGGACCCTGTGGCACCGGGTGATGACCGAGTTCGACGCCAAGTCGGATCGTTCCAAGATGCTGCGCACCCATTGCCAAACCTCGGGCGTGTCGCTGCAGGAACAAGACCCCTATAACAACGTGATCCGCACCGCCTATGAGGCGATGTCGGCGGTTCTGGGTGGCACGCAGTCGCTGCACACCAATGCGCTGGACGAGGCCATTGCGCTGCCAACTGAGTTTTCGGCGCGGATTGCCCGCAACACCCAGCTGGTGTTGCAGGAAGAAACCGGCGTCACCAATGTGGTCGACCCGCTGGCGGGCTCTTACTATGTTGAAAGCCTGACAAATGAGCTGATCGACAAGGCCTGGGCCTTGATGGCGGAAGTCGAGGAGATGGGTGGCATGACCAAGGCCGTGGCCTCGGGCATGCCCAAGCTGCGCATTGAGGAAAGTGCCGCCCGACGTCAGGCGATGATCGACCGGGGCGAAGAGGTGATCGTCGGCGTCAACAAATACCGCAAGGAAAAAGAAGACCCGATCGACATTCTCGATGTGGACAATGTTGCGGTTCGCGAAAGCCAGATTGCCCGGCTTGAGAAGATGCGCGCTGAGCGGGACGAAGCTGGCTGTCAGGCAGCTTTGGATGAACTGACCAAACGCGCCAAAGAGGGCGGCAACCTGCTGGAAGCTGCGGTGGAAGCGGCGCGGATGCGGGCCTCAGTTGGAGAAATCAGCATGGCAATGGAAAAAGAATTTGGCCGCCACCGCGCCGAGGTGAAAACCCTGGCTGGTGTCTATGGCGCAGCTTACGAAGGTGACGAAGGTTTTGCCGCCATTCAGAAATCCATCGAAGACTTTGCCGAAGACGAGGGCCGTCGTCCGCGAATTCTGGTGGTCAAGATGGGTCAGGATGGTCACGACCGGGGCGCCAAGGTCATCGCCACCGCCTTTGCGGATATTGGTTTTGACGTAGACGTAGGTCCGCTGTTCCAAACCCCGGCTGAGGCGGCACAGGACGCCATCGACAACGACGTGCATGTGATCGGGATCTCTTCTCAGGCGGCGGGGCATAAAACTCTGGCGCCGCAGTTGGTCAAAGAGCTGAAAGAACAGGGCGCCGAGGATATTCTGGTGATCTGTGGCGGGGTGATCCCGCAGCAGGACTACCAGTTCCTCTATGACAATGGCGTCAAGGCGATCTTTGGGCCCGGCACCAATATTCCCGAGGCGGCACAGGACATCCTGAAACTAATCCGTGAGGCCCGCAGCTAAGCGCGGCAAAGGGGTCTGCTCAGGGCCCCTCACCAGACAGAGCAATGGGCGCAGGGGGGGCCTGCGCCCATTTTCGTTTTAGGCCTGTAATTCAGGCGTAAAAGTCGATTTGCGACTGGGAGCTGTCATAGCCCGCCTCTTCCAGAGCGGCCTGAACCGCCTGACCCAAAGTGGTCTCGCCTTCTTGGCTCACATCATAACCATCGACGGCCTGGGCAATGAGTTCTACCACCGCCTCGTCGACAGTCGCAATCCCCTTGGTTACCTCTGGTGGTGGCGGTGGTGGCGGTGGACCTTCGGGACGTCCTGCAAAACCTTGCCCTGCCTGCTTTGTCAGTCCCGAGGTGTCGATGCCAGCATCCTTAAGGGCATCGGCAAGATCAGAGTTGGTGATGAGCCTGAGCTCCTTGGCATCCGTCACGATGTTCTGCGCGGTGCTGTCTTTGAGATTGCTGGCGCCAAAATGCGACAAGAGCTCTGCGATCTTTGCGGTTTGCTCTTCGGTCAGCTTTGTTGACTGCTTGACCAGATTTGACGAGAGCCCTTGGGCTATGGATCCTTGGATCATCATCAGGGTCGGCCTCCTAAGTTTCGATACTATCGCCGGTGTTTTTCGTGGGCTGCCTTGTTAAATTCGAGGGGTGTAAACAACTCCCTAGCTTTTGCCCGGGTGCTTAAAATACGCGAAACTATCTGGGCGGATCGGGCTAAAATCTACCATTTTCAGGCCATTATGGTTATCAACATGTGAACAGACAGCCCGGTTTTGCCCCCTGGCTTTGGCCTTGAATGTCTGCAAGGACTGGCTAGGGTGAGGCCAAAAATGGGAGAGCGCGATGGAACTGGATCATCTGGCCGTGGCGGGCACAACGCTGGAAGAGGCGACGGCCCATGTGGAGGAAGCCCTCGGAGTGCCGCTGCAACCGGGCGGGCAGCATGCGATGTTTGGCACGCATAACCGCCTTTTGGGGCTGGCTGATGGGCTCTATCTGGAGGCCATCGCAATTGACCCGAAGGCGCAGCCACAACGCCAACCCTGTTGGTTTGATCTGGACCGGTTTTCCGGACCACCACGGATCAGCAACTGGATTTGCCGCTGCCTGGATCTGCCAGCCGTCCTGTCACAGCTGCCCAAAGGGGCAGGGGAGCCGGTTGCCTTGACTCGTGGCGATTTGAAGTGGGACATGGCGGTTCCTGCGGACGGCATTCTGCCTTTTGACAACCTGTTTCCGGCTCTGATCGAATGGCATTCCGACCATCCCGCGCCCCGGCTGCAGCAACAGGGGTGCTCGCTGCATCACCTTACCCTGTCGCACCCCGAAGCCGTGCATCTGCAAAAGGCGTTGCCGCTCACAGATGCGCGGCTAAGCTTTGTCACTGGCCCTGTGGGCTTTGAGGCAGAGTTTGACACCCCGCATGGGCGACGGCTGTTGCGCTGACAGGTCTGCTGCCCTGACACGAGATGAATTTTGCGATAAGGTTTTGATATGTCACTCTGGTCCCGAATTTCTGATGCGCTTGCGGCCCTTGGTCAGGGCGAAAGCCTTGCAGATGTTTTTGACCGGCTGCGTGCGCCGCCTGAACGCTCGGTTGCCTTTGCTATTGCGGTGATTGCCCTTGGCGCCAAGATGGCCAAGGCTGATGGCCAGGTCACCCGTGACGAGGTCACGGCCTTTCGTGAGGTGTTCCAGATCGCGCAGAATGACGAGGCGGGCGCCGCGCGGGTCTTTGATATGGCTAGGACCGATATTGCCGGGTACCAGGACTATGCGGCGCGTATTCAGCGGATGTTTTCCGCAGATCCCACCACCCTGTGCGATCTGATGGAGGGGCTGTTCCACATCGCCATGGCCGATGGGTTTTATCACCCCGGCGAGAATGAGTTTCTTGAAGATGTGAGCCGGATCTTTGGGCAGACAACAGAACAGTTTCAAGCGCTAAGGGCGCGGTTTGTTCCGGACGCCCCAAAGGACCCCTATACGGTGCTCGGCGTGGCTGCGGACATGCCGCGCGAAGAGATCCGCAAGCATTGGCGCAAACTTGTGCGCGACACCCATCCGGATGCGATGATCGGGCGCGGGGTGCCAGAGGAGGCCGTGCGGCTGGCCGAAAAACGCATGATCGATATCAACCGCGCCTGGGACCAGATCAATGGATGTCAAAAACATGCGCCTGCTCACCTATAATATAGAATGGTTCGCGCATCTGTTTGATGATGCGGATAATCTGATGCTCGATGATCAGTGTTCGGGACGCTATGGGGTGGATCGTTATACACAGGGTCGGGCAATTGCCCATGTGTTGCAGCGGCTGGATGCGGATGCGGTGATGGTGGTGGAAGCGCCTAATACCGGGCGCAAACAACGTTGCACCCGGGCGCTGGAACGCTTTGCCGCCGAGGCGGGACTGCGGACCAGCACGGCCGTCTCCGGCTTTGCCACTGATACGCATCAGGAAATTGCGCTGCTCTACGATCCCGAGGTGCTGAAGGTGCAGGCGGATCCCCAGGCCAGTAAGTCTGCCCCGCGTTTTGACGGGGATTTTGAAATCGATCTTGATGTTGATGACCGGATGGACCGGGTGCGGTTTTCGAAACCGCCGCTGGAGCTGAAGGTCGCGACGCCAGGCGGAACTCTGCTGCGGATGATCGGCGCGCATCTGAAGTCCAAGGCGCCCCATGGGGCAAAGAATTCCAAAGAGGTGGTGCAGATCTCTATCGCCAACCGCCGCAAACAGCTGGCCCAGGCAATCTGGCTACACCGAAGGGTCAAAGACCATGTGCAAAAGGGGGAGCATGTGATCGTCATGGGCGATCTCAACGATGGTCCGGGCCTCGATGAATATGAGCGCCTGTTTGGGAAGTCTTCGGTCGAGATTGTCATGGGGGCGGAGCTGACGGACCCCCATGCGCAAAGCCTGTTGAAACCGCGCGAGCCGGTTCAGCCTTCGACCTCGCGGTTTTACAACCCGGAAACCAAACGGTATTTTCGCGCCTTGCTGGACTACATCATGATTTCAGCCGGTTTGGTGGCTCATGACCCGCATTGGCGGATCTGGCATCCCTTTGAGGATGCTGAATGCTATGATGATTTGCCCCTGCGGGAGGCGCTTTTGGCGGCCTCGGATCATTTTCCGGTCTCTCTCGACCTCGACCTGACTTAAAACTTTGACCCAAAGGCACTACATTGACCTCATGAAACATATCCTTGCCCCTGCCGTCCTCGCCTGTTTTGTGATTGCTGCGCCGCTTTCGGCGCAGGACAGTAACACCGGCTCCAGCCTGATGGAGCGCGGCGCCGAGCTGTTCTGGGAGGGGCTGCGCAAGGAAATGGCACCCTCGTTTGAGGAACTGGAGGGGCTGATGGCAACAATCGGCCCGTCGATGCAGGAGTTCTTGAGCGAAATGGGGCCTGCGCTGGCGGAAATCGCAACCAAGGTGGAGGACTGGAGCCGCTATGAAGCGCCAGAGATTCTGCCCAATGGCGATATCATCATCCGACGCAAACCCGATGCGCCGACAGCCCCGGACGAGGTCCCCAAAAATGATAGCGCTACAGACATCTGATCCCCGCCTCAAGGGGCAGTAGCAGCGCAATCTGCAACGGTGAGCACAGCTATTTGGTGATTTTGACGCTCAGCTCGGCGTCCAGCGCCTCGGCCAGAGATTTCAGTCGACCTTCGGCGACCTCGCCAAATAGATCCTCAGAGGCACGAGGCAATTCCAGGCACAAATGGCGCTTGCGCGGCTGCCATTTGAGCTTGCCGATATCGCCATCTTTGCTGACCATCAACATGGCACCAAAGCGCATGGCCTTGCCCAGGATTTCGGCTTCTTTTTGGCCTTTTTCGTCCAACAGATCATAGAGATATTCAAAGGCGGTGCCCTGACGTTTGTTGCGATAGCGATGCAGTAGGGCGAGGCCGAGGAAAATCCGCTCCGAGTGTTTCAGCCCGCCCAGATTGGCGCGGGTGGCATTGTCAAAACAGACCTCGGCCCGGTAATCTGGGTGGGCGCGCCAGCTCACATCATGCAATAGGCAGGCGGCTTTGATCAGCCGCTTCTTGGTATGGGGGCCGGAGTTGAACAGCGGAATGACAAAATCATAGAGCGTCTTACCAAATCCGGGCAGGCGGGCGTCTTTGGCTTCGGCAAAACGGCAGGATTCAATCAGCGGATCCCGGTTGCGCAGCCGCTGCGGCATCTGCTCATAAAGCAGACCTTCGCGGATGCCATAGCTGGAAATGGCGATGTCTTTAGGCTTGAAGGTCTTGAGCAGCCGCGACAGCACATCGATGGCATAGGGCACCAGCGACATCCGGGCGCCAGAGATGCCGCAGGCCGCGCGCAGCTCTTCCAGATCGGTGGCATCGATGTATTTCAGGGTTTCACGCACATCCCGAGCGGTCATGCGGTACTCATGCAGCACCCGTAGGGGATAGCCGCGACGCATCATGTCGACGCGAGCAATGGCGCGCCAACTGCCGCCGACCAGAAACAGACGGTCGGTCTGTTGTCCCATCTCGGCGCTGAGCTCTTTCATCACCGCGCTGATATGGGCCTTGCGGCCACGGCGCCCACCTTTGATATCGCGCAGCTTTAGCGGCCCCAAGGAAGAGGTCACACGTTTGCCAACCTCACCATCATGAATTTCCGCCAGCTCCATGGAGGAACCGCCAATATCGCAGACCAGCCCATAGGAGCCGGGCCAGCCCAGCAGCACGCCTTGGGCCGAAAGCCGGGCTTCTTCGCGGCCATCAATGACCCAGATCTTGAGCCCTGTTTCGTGCAGGACCTCGTCGCAGAAATCCGGCCCGTCCTTGGCATCTCGTACCGCTGCCGTGGCCACCACCGACAGTTCTGGCAGGCCCATGCCCTTGGCCAGATGCTGGAACCGTCGCAGCGCAGCCAGCGCCCGGGCGCGCCCCTTTGGGTTCAGCTTGCCGGTTTCGGACAGTCCAGCGCCGAGGGCACACATGATTTTCTCATTGTAGAAATAGGCAGGGCTGCGTGCAGCGCCGTCAAAGATCACCATGCGGACCGAGTTTGAGCCGACATCCACAACCCCAACGCGCGACAGAGCCCGGGCGCTGGGATCTTCAAAAACTGGGCGACCAAAGGGGCCCCAATCGGCGGTGGGGTTATCCGGGGCTGCGGTCATAGGCGCCTCATTTATTCTGCGTTTCGCATGTCACGATGGGGCAAGCCCAGGGTGGCGTCAATCGCTTGGGGTTGCGACATTTATGGCCTCTTGTGACGGATCATCTGGGTGATCTTGTGACATCAGTCTGACCGCAAGGGGGCGCGACAGGGTACGGCCCTCCGAGAGGGCCATACTGTCAAGTTGGTCCACAATGCGGGCGGCAGCGGCAAAGGAGCGATCCATATGGGCCACCAGATAGGGGATCACATCGGGTTTAGGCGTGACTTGTCTGTCATTGAATAGTTTGGCCAGCACCACTGCCAGCAGCGCATCATCTGGTGCCTGTAGCTCTGCATGGGTGGCGGCCTGAACCCGGCTTTGCAGGTCCGGCAATGTCAGCTGCCAGAGATTGGGCGCTGCCCGGCCGGTCAACATCAGCGCATGACCATTGGCCAGCACCATATTGTGCAGGTGAAACAGGGCGTTCTGTGCATCGGTATTGCCCGCGATTGCTGGCACGTCTTCGACCACGATGGGCCCCTGTGCAAGTTCTGGAATCTGGTCTTCACGCAGGTCACTGGCCTGGATGATGCAGGCCCCGGATTGATTGGCCCAGACATGGGCCAGGTGGGTCTTGCCTGCGCCAGCAGGTCCTGTGAGCACCAGTTTGCCACTGGGCCAGGCAAAGCCGGGATCCAGCAGCGCCACGGCCATGGCATTTGAGGGAGCAACAAAGAAATCATCGCGCCCCAGAGTGGTTTTTGCAGGCAGCTCAAAGCTGAGTTGGCGGGCCATATCAGCGCTCGTCTTGGTCCAATGTGGCAGGCTGAGTGGGTGGCTTGAAATCCAGCCCCTGATATAGGCGACTATCCAGATATTGCCCCACCAGGAACCGGGCAATGACACCAAGGGCAGCCGCCACGGGCACGGCGACCAGCATACCCACAAAGCCAAACAGGGCGCCAAAGACCGAGAGTGCCAAGAGCAGCCAGACCGGATGCAAGCCAACAGAATTGCCGACCAGTTTGGGTGTCAGATAGTTGCCTTCGATCACCTGACCAAAGGCAAAAATTCCGGCAACAATCCCGATGGACCACCAGTCTCCCCAGAATTGGAACAGGGCCAGGCCGATTGCCAGCGCCCCGCCAATCAGGGCCCCAAGGTAGGGGATAAAGGTGACGAGTCCGGCAATGAAACCAACGGCGAGGCCAAAATTCAGCCCCACCAGCATCAGCGACACGGCATAGTAGCTGCCCAGGATAAGGCAGACAGTGCCCATGCCGCGAATAAAGGAAGCCAGAACCTTGTCGATTTCAGAGACAAGCAAGCGGATGACCGGGGCATGGTCGCGCGGCAACAGCGCGTCGATCCGTGCGATCATGCGGTCCCAATCCAGCAAGAGATAGATCGCAACGACGGGAACAATAACCAGCAGAACAACAACATTAAGCAACGAGGCAGCGGAGCCAACCAGCCCCTCGGCCAGCTCCAGCCCCTTGCCCTGCAGGGTGCCGGCAATTGAGGCGATGGTTTGTTGGGCGCGGCTACCTTCCGTAAAGATCGAGGGGAACTTGGCCTGGGCAAAAGCGCGCAGATCGCGAAAGGCTTCGGGTAGCACCTGCGCCAAATCGATCATCTGCGCGATCAATGTCGGCAGGACAATGAGAAGCATGAGGAAAAACAGCAAGATAGACGAGAAGGTGATGGTTGTTGTGGCCGCGGCGCGGCTCATCCCCATGGCCTCTAACCGATCCGCCAGCGGGTCAATCATATAGGCAATGGCCGCGCCCAGTACAAAGGGCAAAAGCACGTCCCCAAGGAACCAGAGCAGCAGCGCCAGAACGGCAGCTGTGACGCCCCAGTATTTGAATTGTTTCTTTGCAGGAAGGGCCATGGGGATCACTCGTTCAGCGCGGATTGCAGTTGCTCCACTCTTCTCGCAAGGCAGGGCTCAGCGCAAGAGCCCTGCCGAGATCTGTGGTGGAAATTCGCCGCTGCTGCCCCTGCACGGGGCGCGGTGATCAGTTGATCCTGACGCCCTGCCGCTTTAGCTCTGTCTGCACGGCGGTGATATCCAGGTCTTGCAAGGCACAGTCCGTTTTGAGCGATTGCGCCGCTGCCACACCCGCACCCTGTCCGGCAACTGCACAACAGGCCATATTGCGGGTGGCCGCATGGGCAATGCGATCGCCGCCAATGGCCCGTCCAGTGACCAGCAGCCCTTCGACGCCTTTGGGCAACATGCAGCGATAGGGGATCTGCATGTAGCGCCCGGTGGTGGGCAGGATCAGCACCCCGTAGCCGTCGATAAACTCAGGATAGATGCCGATGGTATCCTCAAATCGCCCCTGATTGCGGGTCTCTTCCTCGGTGATATTGTGCAGAGCGTCGATCTTGCGGGTGTCGCGAATGCCGATGGTCATGCCAAAGTTGCGCAACCGTGCAGCCTCGCAGCCGGGGGTATAGGCGTTCAGTGCCTTGATCGCCAACATCGCCTGTTTGCGGCCCTCAATCTCGCCACGGGTCATACTGTCGGGGTCGGTGCCGTCGATCCCGGCCAGATGCACCAGGTTCATATAGGTCATCTCACCACTGTCATGCACCGCACCCCAGGTGCCTCCAATGGTGTTGAGATGCGCCGGGATCACCCCGTCGCGGATCGCCTGGCCAAAGGGTTTGGCAAGGAAAGGCGAATACATCGCGTCTTCCTTGCCAGAGGTCTCCACCTGCCACTCACCTGTGGACCAATCGGCATAGGTTTGCGGGTCGGCCTTGACCCCCTCCATGAACTTCTGCTTGTCGACACCGGCGATGTGAAACATCACAGAAGCCGCCTGCATCTCCTCCACTGGGGTCTTGATCGTTGGGGCCCCCATCATCAGGGCAATGTCGGCGTCGCCTGTGGCGTCAATCACCCGTTTTGCCAGCACCGCCTCGCGGCCGGCCTTGCTTTCGACGATGACGCCGGTGATGTGGTTGCCCTCGCGGATCGGCGCTACAAAGACGCGGTGCAACATGGGGTGAATGCCTGCTTCCTCGACCAGCTTGTCGGCCACCAGTTTGAAGCCCTCACTGTCCAGCTCGTAGGACAGGGACTGGCTTTCTGGCACTGCCGCGCCCATGGATTTGGCACGCTCTTCGAACTCCCAGCCAATGCCGCCGGCTTCAACCGTCTGCTCATGGCGGTACCAGGCAAAGCCTTCGACGCCGACCGTGGTGATATTGCCGCCAAAGCAGCCGAACCGGTCTAACAAAGTCACCTCTACGCCCGCCCGCGCTGCCGCCAGGGCTGCCGCCAGCCCGCCGGGACCAGAGCCCACCACCAGGACTTCCGTTTCATGGATCACCGGTATTTCACGGGCAGGTTCTAGAATGGTTTTGATCACGTCTTTCTCCTCAAAGACAGCAAGGCAGCTCCGGTCAAACCGGAAGGTTTCCGCTAACAGATAGATTCTTGTATGGTCATTCAAGTTCTTTTGCGCCTAAGGATCCAAAAGCGACATGGTACCCATGGCCTGGGGTATGCGGTGTCATTCGTCATTGATGGGGGGCGACCTGCCGGGTGTTCTGGGCTTTCCCAGCCTCGGCCCTTGCCCACCCCCGTTGCAGCCACTAAACCGGGCAGGAACGCGAAACCACACGAACCACATCAGCTCTGGAGCCATCATGCGCCTGTCCCGCTATTTCCTGCCTGTTCTGAAAGAGAACCCCTCTGAGGCCCAGATCGTCAGCCACCGCTACATGCTGCGGGCCGGCATGATCAAGCAATCCTCAGCCGGGATCTATTCCTGGCTGCCGCTAGGCTTTAAAGTGCTGAAAAAGCTGGAAGGCATCGTCCACGAAGAGCAGCAGCGCGCCGGTCACATGCCGATGCTGATGCCTACCATCCAGAGCGCTGATCTGTGGCGCGAGTCCGGTCGCTATGACGACTACGGTCAGGAAATGCTGCGCGTTGAGGACCGTCATGGCCGCGACATGCTGTTCACCCCAACGGCCGAAGAGCTGATCACTGATATCTTCCGTGCCCATGTCAGCAGCTACAAAGACCTGCCGCTGACCATGTATCAGATCCAGTGGAAATTCCGCGACGAGATCCGCCCGCGCTTTGGCGTGATGCGGGGGCGCGAGTTTTACATGAAAGACGGTTACAACTTTGACCTCTCCAAAGAGGACGCGCTGCACGCCTATAACCGCCATCTGGTGACCTATCTGCGCACCTATGAGCGCATGGGGCTGCAGGCAATCCCGATGCGCGCCGATGGCGGTCCTATTGGCGGCGATTACACCCATGAATTCCTTGTACTGGCCGAAACCGGTGAGTCCGAAGTGTTCTATGATAGCGCCGTGACCGATCTGAGCTTTGGTGATCGCGAAATTGACTATGACAATGTTGAACAGTGTCAGGGCGTGTTGGAGGAGTTCACCTCGAAATACGCCCGGACAGATGAGACCCATGACGAGACTCTGTTCAAAGAGGTTCCAGAGGAGCGCCGCCGGGTGGCACGGGGTATCGAGGTCGGTCAGATTTTCTACTTTGGCACCAAATACTCTGAGGCGCTGAATGCCACCGTTCAAGGACCGGATGGCAAGCCCACTCCGGTTCACATGGGTTCGCACGGCATTGGTGTCTCGCGTCTGTTGGGGGCCATCATCGAGGCCAGCCATGACGACAAGGGCATCGTCTGGCCCGAAGGCGTGACTCCGTTCCACTGTGGTATTGTCAACCTCAAGCAGGGCGATGATGAAGCCGATGCCGCCTGTAACCAGCTTTATGCGGCACTGACCGCGCTGGGGCTGGAGCCGCTTTATGACGACCGCAAGGAACGCGCGGGCGGAAAATTTGCCACCATGGATCTGATTGGTCTGCCCTGGCGCATCACCGTTGGTCCCCGTGGGCTGAAAAACGGCGTGGTGGAACTCACCTCGCGCCGCACCGGCGAAAGCGAAGAGCTGAGCCCGGAAGAGGCGGTCAAGAAAGTGGCTGCGATCTATGCGCCGCATCAGTCTGGCCGCGGTTTCTGATCCAAGCACCTAAACCTGCTCAGCAGACAGACTAAAAAGGCGAGGGGGCAACCATTGGTTTGCCCCCTTTTCTGTTTTGCCCTGCGCTGGGCGGGGTTTGCTATGAATGGACTGCCTCGCTCTCAGGGCTGGGATCAGAGGCCGCGATAGGCAGGCTTTGCAAGATGGCAAAGCCGATTTCGATGATCAGGAATCCCCAGAGCAGGGGGCTGGCGCCTTGCCAGAGAGCATTGATCATCCAGGCAGAAAACAGCCAGCGCCCGGCAGCGTCATAGCGTGCCAAAGCAGGATTGTTGATTTTGAGCCGAACGATGGACCAGATCAGCACCACAGTGCCAAAAAAGTTGGCAAAGAGAATGCCGTAGACCGGGATCTCGGGCAGTGGCGCAAGACCCATTTGCGCATGGCTGACGTCCAGAAACTGCCAGAAGAAGGCAAAGGTCAGCGGCGTGGCATAGGGCCAGGTGACGGCCAGATCATACCAGGCTGAGATCCGGTAGATGCGTTGGTAGGCGTTTTGAAAGAGCATTCGTTGTTTCCTCTTGGTCGCGAATGCCTTGTCTTCTAAACCTATGACCATGGTCTAAGGTCAAGGAGGAAATGATGCGGATTGGCGAGCTGGCGCGAAAGGTCGGGGTGAGCTGCGATACCCTGCGGCTTTATGAGCGGCAGGGGCTGATCCAGTCCGACCGTCGGCCCAATGGCTACCGTGATTTTCCGGATCCAATGCTGGAGGTGGTGCAGCTGATCCGTCAGGCACAGCGACTTGGCTTTACCCTGGGCGAAATTGGCCAATTGATGCAGGGCATCCAAGGCGCGCTGGATCAGGATCAAGTAGCCGAAGTGCTGCGCGAAAAACT
>NZ_JBDWPJ010000144.1:0-29432 GCF_039971195.1 Pseudophaeobacter sp. | reverse complement strand
CCGCACTTCCAGCACGCCGGTTTCCCCCGGCCGCAGCTCGGTGTCCTTGTCCATAATCCGCGCCTCGACCCCCGGCAGCGGAAAGCCAACCGTGCCGGCGCGGCGCTCGCCCTCATAGGGGTTGGAGGTGCTCATATTGGTTTCGGTCATGCCATAGCGTTCCAGAATGCGATGGCCGGTGCGGGCCTGCCATTGCTCATGCGTGTCCACCAAAAGCGGCGCCGAGCCAGAGATGAACAGCCGCATATTGGCGGCGCGCTCTGGCGTGAGGCGCGGATCCTGCAACAGCCGTGTGTAGAAGGTCGGGACCCCCATCAGCGCCGTGGCCTGCGGCATCGCCTCTAGGATCTCATCGGCATTGAAACCTGCAAGGAAGACCACGCGCGCGCCGGCAAACAGCGCCACATTGGTGGCGACAAACAACCCATGGGTGTGAAAGATCGGCAGCGCGTGGATCAGCACATCGCGGTCGCTGAATTGCCAATAATCCCGTAGGGTCTGCGAGTTGGAGGCGAGATTGCCATGGCTCAGCATCGCGCCCTTGGAGCGCCCGGTGGTGCCCGAAGTATAGAGGATCGCCGCCAGGTCATCCGCCCCCCGTGGCACCGGCGTGAAACCGCCGCGCCCGACAACACTCTCCGTCAGGCTGCCCAGCCCCTTGGCATCCAGCGTCATGACCCGCGCCTGCCCGGCGATTTCGCCAATGGCCCCGGCCCGGGCGGGGTCACAGACCACCACCCGTGGGCTGGCATCGCCCAGAAAATAGCTAAGTTCGGCGGTGGTATAGGCGGTGTTGAGCGGCAAAAACACAGCGCCCGCCATGACGGTGCCTAGGTAGAGCTGGATCGCCTCGATGGTTTTTTCCACCTGCACCGCCACCCGGTCGCCAGGCTCAACCCCCAGGGCCACCAGCGCCGCCGCATTGCGCTCTGCCCCGGCAAAAAGCTCGCCAAAGGTGACGCTGGCACGGGCTGGGAAACTGGCAAAATTGCGGGTTTCATGACCTTTGGAGGCTGCGTGCAACTGGGAAATCAGGTGGTTGGCATCATACATATGCTGGGTCCTCGGAATTTGGCGCCATTTGCGCTAGGGCTGGTGGTGAAATCAACCCATTGATCTTTTTGTCGCAGGGGCGCAGTCTCCGGCCATGGCAAAACCCTTAACATCGCATCGACCTTTGCTGGCCATCGGCCTAAAGGTCGCGGCCATCGGGTTGTTCACTGCTCTTTCGGCGCTGATCAAGGCGGTCTCGGATGTGGTGCCTGCAGGTGAGGCGGTGTTTTTCCGGTCGTTTTTTGCCATTCCGGTGATTGTTGTCTGGCTGTCGATGCGCGGCGACTTGAAAAACGGGTTGAAGACGCAAAAGCCCATGGGCCATGTCTGGCGCGGCCTGGTGGGCACCTCTGCCATGGCGATGACCTTCATGGGGTTGGGCATGTTGCCGCTGCCGGAAGTCACCGCCATCGGCTATGCCACACCGATTTTCACCCTGATCCTGGCTGCGATTTTTCTGGGCGAACGCATCCGGCTGGTGCGGATCAGTGCCGTTGGCATTGGTCTTTTGGGCGTTCTGATCATGATCTACCCGCGACTGTCGGGCGGCATGGATATGACGAGCACCGCCTTTGTGGGTGTCGTGTTAATTCTCGCGGCAACCGTGGCGCGCGGTTTTGTGCAGATCCATATTCGCCGCATGGTGATGACCGAACATACCGCCGCCATCGTTTTCTATTTCTCCGTCACCGCCTCGCTACTGTCACTGCTGACCCTGCCCTTTGGCTGGGTAATACCAGACCCTGCGACCCTGGCGTTGCTGATGGGCGCCGGACTTGTTGGCGGGGTGGCGCAGATATTGGTGACCTCCTCCTATCGCTTCGCCCCAGCTTCGATGCTGGCGCCCTATGATTATGTCTCGATGATCTTTGCCATTGTGCTGGGCTATTTCTGGTTTGATGAGCTGCCAACCCTGGTGATGCTGGCCGGGGCCAGCCTGGTGATTGCGGGCAATATCCTGGTGATTTGGCGTGAAAGCCGGTTGGGGCTGGTGCGTGGCAAGGCCCGCGCTTTGACCGATCCCAAAGGCGGCTAGTCGCCTAAGTTGTCGGTAGACCAGAGTTTAGCCCGAAGCTTTCAATCGAGTGGCCAGGGTCTGGATCCGGTCCCGCAGAGCAATGAGCTCTGCCATATCCTCTCCCGATGCCTCCAAAATGCAGCGCGAAATCCCGGCAGCCTCCTGCTGCAGAGCGCCGCCCCTGTCAGTCAACGAGACGATCACACTGCGCTCGTCCTCCGGGTTGCGACGGCGCTGCAGCAGTTCGGCGGCCTCCATCCGTTTCAACAGGGGCGTCAGGGTGTTGGATTCCAGGTTCAGCGCCGCGCCAAGGTCATTGACCTTTTGGCCATCCCGCTGCCACAGCGCCACTAGAACCAGATACTGCGGGTAGGTCAGACCATGGCGGGCCAAAAGCGGCCGGTACAATCGCGCCATGGCGTTATTGGCGGAATAAAGCGCAAAGCAGAGCAATTCATCAAGATGGAGGGCACGATCAAGCATGGGGGTAAATAAATCGCACACGATTAAATCGCAACCCCTTGTCACAGGGCGCAGCTTTCGCTATTTAAATCGCGCACGATTTATTCCATTACGATCAAAAGGAAGATCCAATGAGCATTTCAGCAATCTATACAGCCCAGGCCACCGCCACCGGAGGCCGCAATGGCCGCGCCGTGGTCGAAGAGTCCGGTCTTGATCTGGTACTGGCGGCACCAAGCGCCATGGGCGGGGATGGCAAAGGCAGCAATCCCGAACAACTTTTTGCTGCTGGCTATGCCGCCTGTTTCATTGGTGCCATGCAGTTTGCCACCACCCAGGATGCAAGCCTGGCGAAAGTGCCTGCGGATGTCTCAGTACAGGCCAGCGTTGGCATTGGCCCCAACCCAAAGGGCGGATTTGGGCTAGTTGTCACCCTCGCCGTGACCCTGCCCGGCCTGGACACTGCCGAGGCCGAAAGTGTCACGGAAGCCGGTCACAAGATCTGCCCCTATTCCAATGCTGTGCGTGGCAATGTCGAGGTCACGACGCAGGTCGTATGAGGTCTGAAGGGGCCTGATTGCGAGGCTCTGCCTCGCGCTCCGGAATATTTATGGAAAGATGATAAAGCCACAGGCACCCACTGCACCGTCAGGTGCTCAGACTGAAAAAGCGCGGAAGGTTTCCTTCCGCGCTTTTCCAATTTAGTTGAGAGCTTTATGGCTTAGCTGCGTACCAGCGCCTCATATTCTGCGGCGATATCGCGGGTTATCTCTCCGACCGCAAATTTATAAGGACCAATTTCGCCCACCGGAGTGACCTCGGCGGCTGTTCCGGTCAGCCAGCACTGTTCAAACACTTCCATCTCTTCTGGCAGGATACGGCGCTCATGCACGGTGATACCCTTGTCCTTGAGCATCTGGATCACCGTCTGGCGGGTTATGCCGTTGAGGAAGCAATCCGCCAGGGGCGTGTGCACTTCGTCGTCTTTGACAAAGAAGATATTGGCGCCGGTGGCTTCGGCCACATAGCCGCGATAATCTAGGAACAGAGCATCCGAGCAGCCCTTGGCCTCGGCCTTGTGCTTAGAAATGGTGCAGATCATATAGAGGCCCGCTGCCTTGGCATGTACGGGAATGGTTTCCGGGCTCGGGCGTTTGTATTCGGCGATATCCAGCTTCGCACCCTGCATTTTGGCATCGCCATAATAGGCGCCCCAGCCCCAGACAGCCACGGCCATGCGCACCGGGTTCTGCGCCGAGGCCACGCCCATATCTTCGCCGGAACCGCGCCAGACCAGTGCCCGCACATAGGCATCCTGCAGGCCAGAGGCTTTGAGGGCCTCTTCCTTGGCGGCCTCAATATCATCCACCGAATAGGACATCGGCATATCCAAGGCTTCGGCGCTGGCGATCAAGCGCTCGGAATGCTCGCGGCTTTTGAAGATCTTACCATTATAGGCGCGCTCGCCCTCAAAAACCGAAGAGGCATAGTGCATCGCATGGGTCAGGACATGGACTTTGGCGTCTCGCCATTCGACCATCTCCCCATCCATCCAGATCACACCGTCACGATCATCATACCCAGCCATGCCACAGCCTCCTCAAAGTAGTCTATATTTTCACAAGTTGCGCATCATATGGCCGAAACGGACATATTCTTGCGCCAAAGCTGCGATTCGATACATCTTCACCCTTGGAATGTCAATATAGCTGACATAAACTGCCCTCAAGGACTTGAGGCGAGCAAGAGGGAGAGCACCATGTCAGAAGGGGGCTCAAACGGGCGGTCCATGGGACGGTCCAGCCAGGGGTTTGGCGGTGAAAGCCTGCTGTTTTTGACCGATGAACAGCTGCGCCAGGGCATCGAGGCGATGTTCTTTGCCTATCGCGGCTTTACCGCCGATCCGGACCGCATTCTGGCAGAGATGTCCTATGGCCGTGCCCATCACCGTGCCATTCACTTCATAAATCGCGCCCCTGGCACCACGGTGAACAATATGCTCACAATCTTAGGCGTCACCAAGCAATCGCTTAACCGGGTGCTGCGCACGCTGATCAGCGACGGGTTAGTGGAAAGCCGCGTTGGAGTCTCGGATAAACGCGAACGCCATCTGCATCTGACCGAGGCTGGCAAGGCACTGGAGGCGCAGCTCTCGGACGCCCAGCGCGCCCGCATGCGTGCCGCCTACAAGGATGCAGGCCCCGAGGCCGTACAGGGGTTCAAAAAGGTTCTGGAAGCGATGATGGATGCCGATATGCGCCGGGCCTATGTGAATTTGCGGGAAAGTGGATCATGAGCAGTTTTGACTCCCATCTTCTGATTGTTGATGATGACGAGCGCATTCGCGGCCTGCTGAAGAAATTCCTGATGCGGGCTGGTTTTCTGGTCTCAGCTGCGCGCGATGCCGCCCATGCCCGCCGGGTGTTGGCCGGGCTGGATTTTGACCTCATTATCATGGATGTGATGATGCCCGGCGAAGATGGTATCTCGCTGACCAGATCCCTGCGCGAAACCATGACCACTCCGATTCTGCTGCTCACCGCCAAGGGAGAGACCGAAGATCGGATCACCGGCTTTGAAGCTGGCGCTGACGACTATCTGCCAAAGCCCTTTGAACCCAAGGAATTGCTCCTGCGGGTCAATGCCATCCTGCGGCGAGTGCCCGATACTTCAGCCCAGGACAGCGCCCCCAAGGTGCTGCACCTGGGCGAGATCCGCTATGATATCGAACGCGGTGAGATGTGGCAGGGCAGCGATCTGGTGCGCCTGACCGGCACGGAAAGCCAGCTGATGAAGATCTTTTCCGCCTGCCCCAATGAGGCCGTGAGTCGCGCCAAACTGGTTGAGGATCTGGGTCGGGATCGCGGCCAGGCGCAGGAACGTGCCGTGGATGTGCAGATCACCCGGTTGCGGCGCAAGATCGAGCCGAACCCAAAACAGCCGCAATATCTGCAAACGGTGCGCGGTGCTGGCTATATGCTGGCACCGGACTGACCTCCCAACTGGTTAGCCCCACGCCCACTGGCCTCCCTGTTCACTTTTCGCTGCATCAGAGGTTGCGGCTTGTGGTGTGCTAGGGTTGCGCCCTAGGCTCTGGCCAACCCTATCCTGAAATCACCTTCACACGCCGGGACCTGCCCCATGACAACTGCCCTGATCACCCATGCAGATTGCCTGCGCCATGAAACCCCCACAGGACATCCCGAACAGGTGGCGCGACTGGAACATATCCTGCATGCGCTGGAACCGCTGGAGCTGAAGCGGGTGCCCGCGCCAATGGCGGCAGAGGATGACATCCTGCGCATTCACCCAGTGGACCATTTGCGCACCCTGCGTTCCGCCCACCCCAGCGAGGGCTATGCGCAGATTGATGGCGATACCTTCATGTCCCCTGGCACATTGGATGCAGCCTTTCGCGCCGCCGGGGCGGCGGTGCGGGCGGTGGATATGGTGATGACGGGCGAGGCCCAGAATGCCTTTGCCGCCATTCGCCCCCCCGGTCATCACGCCGAAACAGAGACCGCCATGGGGTTCTGCTTTTTTGGCAATGCCGCCCTGGCCGCCAAACACGCGCTGGATCACCACGGGTTGAACCGGGTCGCGGTGGTGGATTTTGACGTCCACCATGGCAATGGCACCCAGGATCTCTTGTGGGACGAACCCCGCGCCCTGTTTGTGACCAGCCAGCAGATGCCGCTTTGGCCCGGCTCCGGGCGGGTCGATGAAGACGGCGTACATGGCCAGATCCTCAACATGCCCCTGACGCCTGATTCTGGCGGAGCCGAGATGCGCGCGGCCTACACGGAACAGGCCTTCCCGCGGCTGCGCGCCTTCAAACCGGAACTGATCATCATCTCCGCCGGCTTTGACGCCCATCAGGATGACCCGCTGGCCAACCTGAACTGGAGCACCGCTGATTTTGCCTGGCTCACGGCGGAGCTTTGTGCGCTGGCGCAGGAGCTGTGTCAGGGTCGTATCGTCTCGACTTTGGAGGGCGGATATGATCTGAACGCGCTAGCGCAGGCAACCCGCGCCCATGTGGAAGAATTGATAAAGGCAGCGACATGACCGAGACCACCGCCCCCTCTGTTGACGATATGAGCTTTGAGCAGGCCATGCGCGAGCTGGAAACCGTGGTTGGCCAGCTGGAACGCGGCGATGTGGCGCTGGATGCCTCGATTGACCTTTATGAACGCGGCGCTCAGCTGAAAAAACGCTGCGAAGACGAGCTGAAGCGCGCCGAAGAAAAAGTCGCTGCGCTGACGCTGGACACCAGTGGCACGCCGATTGCAACCCAGGCTCTGGACGCGGGCTAACAGCATGGCTGTCCCCTTCATCGAGGCGCTGGAACAGGCGCAACAAGAAATCTCTGCCCGCTTGAATGCCATCATTCCTGTAGGTGCCACCCTTGGCAAGCCGATGCTGCATGCCGTTCTTGGCGGCAAAATGCTGCGCGGCTTTCTGGTGCTGGAAAGCGCGCGTCTGCACGGTGTTGATACCGAGGCCGCGCTGGATGCAGCCGTCGCCATCGAGTGCATTCACGCCTATTCCCTGGTGCATGATGATCTGCCCTGCATGGATGACGATGACCTGCGCCGCGGCCTGCCAACCATCCATAAGAAATGGGACGAGGCCACCGCCGTCCTGACGGGTGATGCGCTGCAAACCATGGCTTTTGATCTTTTGGCTGACCCCAAATTTGGCCCCAATGCGCTTGAGCTCATCCGGCTTTTGGCTCGCGCAGCGGGACGTTCCGGCATGGTGCAGGGGCAGATGCTGGATATTGATGCCGAAAGCGCCACAACCCCGCTGACACTCGAACAGATCACCCAGCTCCAGGACCGGAAAACCGGCTGCCTTATCAACTGGTCTGCCACGGTTGGACCAGTGATTGCAGGCGCAGATTCCCGTGCCCTGTGGCAATATGCAACTGCCCTTGGCCTTGCTTTTCAGATTGCTGACGACATCTTGGATGTTGAAGGAGACGCAGAAAAGGTCGGCAAAGCCCTGCGCAAAGATGCCGATGCCGGCAAGGCAACCTTTGTCTCGCTCTTGGGGTTGGAGCCCGCCAAACAACGCGCGCGGGATCTGATCGAAGAGGCCTGTGCCGCCCTCGCCCCCTACGGGGATGCGGGAGAAACCTTGAAGCAGGCCGCCCGCTTCGTTATTGCGCGAGACAGCTGACACCGGGGCCATTTTGCTCCGCCCGCCACAAGGAAACACCATGTCTGACCGGCCCTCTACTCCGCTTCTGGACCAGATCTCGCGCCCTGCGGATATGAAGGGCCTGTCTGATGCCCAGCTGGTGCAGCTGGCGCATGAGCTGCGGCAAGAGACCATCTCGGCGGTTTCCACCACCGGTGGCCATCTGGGCGCCGGTCTCGGCGTGGTCGAACTCACCGTGGCGCTGCATGCGATTTTTGACACCCCTCGGGACAAACTGATCTGGGATGTCTCGCATCAAAGCTACCCGCATAAGATCCTGACCGAGCGCCGCGACCGGATCCGCACCCTGCGCACCAAGGGCGGTCTCTCTGGTTTCACCAAACGCTCTGAATCCCCCTATGATCCCTTTGGTGCTGCCCATAGCTCCACCTCGATCTCCGCCGCGCTTGGCTTTTCCGTCGCCCGCGATCTTGGCGGCGTGGTCCCCGAAGGCCTGGGTGAGGCCATTGCGGTGATTGGCGATGGCTCGATGTCAGCCGGGATGGCCTTTGAGGCGATGAACAATGCCGGCCATCTGAACAAACGCATGATCGTGATCCTCAACGACAATGAGATGAGCATCGCGCCGCCGGTTGGCGCGCTCTCCTCCTACCTGTCACGGCTCTATGCTGAGGAGCCCTTTCAGGAGTTGAAGGCCGTAGCCAAAGGCGCCGCCTCCCTGCTGCCAGAACCCTTCCGCGAAGGTGCCAAGCGGGCCAAGGATATGCTCAAAGGCATGGCCGTGGGCGGCACCATGTTTGAATCCTTTGGCTTTTCCTATGTCGGGCCGATTGATGGCCATGATATGGACCAGCTCTTGCCGGTGCTGCGCACGGTCAAGGCCCGCGCCAAGGGGCCGGTGCTGATCCATGTGCTGACCAAAAAGGGCAAGGGCTACGCCCCGGCCGAGGCCGCCCGCGACAAGGGTCATGCCACCGCAAAATTCGACGTGGTCACCGGCAAGCAGCACAAGGCCCCCTCCAATGCGCCCTCCTATACCGGGGTCTTTGGTGATGAGCTGGTGAAACTGGCCGCCAAGGACGACAAGATCTGCGCCGTCACCGCTGCCATGCCTGATGGCACCGGCCTCAACCTGATGGCCGAGCGCTACCCTTCGCGCTGTTTTGACGTCGGTATTGCCGAACAACACGGCGTCACCTTTGCCGCCGCACTGGCGGCAGGCGGAATGAAGCCATTCTGCGCGATGTATTCGACCTTTTTGCAGCGCGGCTATGACCAGGTGGTGCATGATGTGGCCATCCAGCGGCTGCCAGTGCGTTTTGCCATCGACCGCGCCGGTCTGGTGGGCGCAGATGGCGCCACCCATGCGGGGTCCTTCGACATCGGCTATATGGCCAACCTGCCCGGCATGGTGGTGATGGCCGCCGCTGACGAGGCAGAGCTGGTGCATATGGTGCATACTGCCGCCGCCTATGACGCGGGCCCCATTGCCTTTCGCTACCCGCGTGGCGAGGGCGAAGGTGTCGACATGCCCGAAGAGCCGCAACTGTTGGAAATCGGCAAGGGCCGGATGATCCAGGAAGGCAAACGCGTGGCGCTGCTCTCCTTTGGCACCCGTCTGGGAGAGGTCAAGAAGGCCGCCGAAGCGCTAGCAGCCAAGGGCATCACGCCGACAATTGCCGACGCCCGCTTTGCCAAACCGCTGGACCAAGAGATGATCCTGGATCTGGTGGCAGGTCACGAGGCGCTGATCTCAATCGAAGAGGGCGCCGTGGGGGGCTTTGGCTCCCATGTGGCGCAGCTGTTGTCAGAAGAAGGCGTCTTTGATGCGGGCTTCAAATTCCGCTCCATGGTGCTGCCCGATACCTTCATCGATCAGGCCAGCCCCAAGGACATGTATGAAACAGCCGCAATGAACGCCCCCCAGATCGAAGCAAAGGTGTTGGAGGTTCTGGGCGTGGCACAGATTGGGGAGAAACGGGCTTAGGGTTGTGCTTTAGGAGTATATGAACAATTCTGCAGAGAACAAATTTCTTTGCGAGCTCTTTTTAATGCCTATTCCCGACTACCAACAATTGATGCGGCCACTGCTTCAAGCATTTGCAGGCGGCGCCCAAAATGTTTCACAGGCCTTACCGTTCCTTATTGAGGCGCTCAACATTTCCAATGCTGAAGCGGAGGAGCTTCTGCCAAGCGGTAAGAAAACATACCTTAGTGATAGGGCACACTGGGCCAGGACTTATATGACCAAAGCTGGTCTGATCCAAACCGTCAAAAGAAACCACCACGAAATAACTGGTTTAGGCCGAACTTTTCTACAGCGTTATCCTGATAGAATTGACAATTCTGTTCTGGCGCAATCTACGGAGTTCTCACAGTGGCGAGAACGGCCAAACAAAGATCAAGCTCAACAGTTCTTGATCGAAAGCCCAGACACGGCACAGACTCCCGAAGACAAGATGCTTTCAGCCTTTTCTGAAATCGAAACGGACCTAGCTATCGACGTCGTCGACGCTGTACTGTCTCTTTCCCCTGCTCGGTTCGAAAAGCTAGTCGTCGATTTGCTTCTCGCAATGGGCTACGGAGGCGGTGAGCTCGAAAGAGGCCTGCAGACCTCTCTCAGCGGGGACGGCGGTATTGATGGGATCATCAATGAAGACGAACTTGGTTTGGATGCAGTATATGTCCAAGCTAAAAGATATGCTCCGGAAAACAGGGTAGGTCGCCCGGCCCTGAATGCCTTTGTTGGCTCTTTGACCGGTGAGGGAGCGAGCAAAGGTGTCTTTGTGACCACCTCAGACTTTTCCAAAGATGCGGTAGAATACGTTGACCGTGTTCAACATCGGATAGTCCTGATCAATGGCGATCGCCTGGCGCGCTTAATGATCAAACATGAAGTCGGAGTTCGCGCGAGGAAAACATTTGTTTTGCGGTCTGTAGACGAAGACTACTTCTCCGAAAGCTGACTAAAGCGCCGGGGGCTCTGCCGGAGGCACAAACTGCTCCATATCTTCTGCTGCGAGCACAGCCCGCAACCCTTCACGGTAACTTGGATAGAGCAGTTCCACCCCAAGCTCATCCTTGATACGAGTATTGCGCACCCGTTTGTTTTCACCGTAAAAACTGCGCGCCATTGGGGTCATGCCTGCTTCGTCAAAAGGCACCTCGGCAGGCACCGGCAGGCCCAGCAGTTCTGCCGCATAGCCCAGCACATCCTGCGGCGGCGCCGGATCATCATCGCAGAGGTTATAAATGGCGCCCGGGTCGGGGTGCTCCATCGAGGCCAGCAACACCTGCACTATGTCCGCCACATGGATGCGCGAAAACACCTGCCCCGGTTTGACAATGCGGCGCGCCTTGCCCGCCATCAGCTTGGCAAAGGGGCCGCGCCCAGGGCCGTAGATGCCAGCAAGGCGAAAGATATGCAGCGGCAGATCCGGGATGCTTTGCCACTGCTCTTCTGCCAGTACCCGCCAATTGCCCCGTTCGCTGGTGGGGGCCACTGCTGTCCCTTCATCCACCCAGCCGCCATCACGGTCACCGTAAACCGCGGTGGTCGACAAATATCCGACCCATTCAAGACGGGGCGCTACCTCGGCAATCTCATCCTGCAGAGCCGCCAGCACCGGATCGCCCGCATCATTTGGCCCAATGGAGCTGAGCACATGGGTGACCCCAGTGAGGGAGAGATCCTCTCCCGGCCAGATCAGCATCTCCACTCCGGGAACTTCAATAGCCTCGCGCGCGGTGCCAATCACCCGCCAGCCCCGTGCCAGCAGCGATTGCACCAGATGGCGCGCGGTATATCCACATCCAAGACAAAGAAGCGTTTTTTGCATGCCTCTACATGAGCAGATCCACCGGGCGGTGCAAGGCCTGTTTCCACCCCCACACCGCGCACCCTTGACCAATTGGCGAATGGAAACTGGCCTCGCCGCCTCCCACAGTTCCTTGTGCTGGGGTCAAGGGACGCCCTGGCGTCCGCGCAGCGGCTTGCCCTTGAGGCCAGTAAAGGATCACCAGACTTGCCATGGCGCCTTCAGGGGCAGCTCTGCCCCTGAAGCGCTTCCTCAGCAGATCTTCCTGTTGCGCCGCGCATAGCGCGGCGCCCGGCCCAACTGTGGCGGATCCTCCCTCAGGGAGGCTCCAGAACAGGCGGGAGCTCCCGCCCCTTTTCTTTGCATCATAGATGCAACCTAAAGCCTTGGGCCTGGCAGCGCACCGCCAAAGGCGGTGCGCTGCGTCACCGCCCTTTCCAGACCGGATCGCGTTTCTCGGCAAAAGCGCGGGCGCCTTCCAGCTGGTCCTCGCTGGCGTAAAGCACATCCACCGAGCGCAGCTGGCGCTGGGTGATATGGTTCATCGCATCCTGGAACTTGCTATCCTCGGCGTCGCGCACCACCTCCTTGATTGCCGCATAGACCAGCGGCGGACCCGAGGCCAAAAGCCGCGCCATTTCCCAAGCGCGATCCATCAGCTGATCTGCAGATACGATCTCGTTCACCAGGCCCCAGCGATGCGCCTCTTCCGCATCAAACCAGCGCCCGGTCAACAACAGCTCCATCGCGATGTGATAGGGAATGCGTTTGGGCAGCTTGATCGAGGCCGCATCCGCCACCGTGCCGGAACGGATTTCCGGCAGGGCAAAACTGGCATGATCCGCTGCCAGGATAATATCAGCCGAGATCGCCAGCTCCAGCCCGCCGCCGCAGGCGATGCCATTCACCGCCGCAATTACCGGCTTGTTCATGTCGCGCATTTCCTGCAAGCCGCCAAAGCCGCCAACGCCATAATCGCCATCCACCGCATCGCCATCGGCGGCAGCCTTCAGATCCCAACCAGGGCAAAAGAACTTCTCGCCGCCGCCAGTTAGAATGGCCACCCGCAGTTCCGGATCATCGCGGAATTCTTGAAACACCTCGCCCATCACCCGGCTGGTAGCCAGATCGATAGCATTGGCCTTGGGCCGATCCAGCGTGACCTCCAGAATGGCGCCTTCGCGCCGGGTCTTCACTGGGCCTTCTGTCCTGTCTACAGCGCTCATCTCATAAAGTCCTTTCTTTGCATCAAGGCATCCGCTGCCACCGCATCCGCCGGCGTGCAAAGGAGCGGATTGATTTCTATTTCTTCCAGGCCCTCGGCCTCGGCCAGCACATAGGCCTGGACCGATTTCACCGCCCGCAGGATCGCTGCACGGTTGGCCGCAGGCTTACCACGGTATCCAGCCAAAAGCCGGGAGATTTTCAAGCCGCCCAATGCCGCATCAATCATTGCGTCACTGGCCGGCACCAACAGGGAAGCACTGTCTTCCAGGATCTCGGTCAGGGTACCGCCGGCCGCAAGGGTCAGCACAAAACCATGCGCCGGATCCTTGACCACGCCGATCAGCAGCTCGGCGACAGCACCGCCGACCATTTCCTCCACCAGGAAGCGCTCGGTTGGCATTGCATTGGCCGCATCGCTGACCGCCCCGCCCGAGGCAAGCCCCAGCACCACGGCGCCTGCCTCGGTCTTATGGGCGATACCTTCGCCCTTCAGCACCACCGGATAGCCAATATCTGCCGCCGCCGCACGGGCTGCGCCGGGGGACCTGGCCTGAATCGAGTTGGGCACCCGCAGGCCATAATCCGACAGGCGCAGCTTGGCTTCGGCCTCCGGGATCAGGCTGGGGGTCACCGCTGGGGAAGGCAGCAGCAGCGGCGCGGCCAGATCCACCTGAGGCATACTGGCGGCGGCGCAGGCGGCAATCGCTTCGCGCAGACCGCAAAAGGGCACAACCCCCGCTGCCATCAGCCGCTCAGAAACCTCTTCGGGCAGCAGTTCCGGCAGGGTTGCAACCAGACCGACATTGGCGCCCCGAGCCTGATGGGCGCCGATAGCCGCCTCAATGGCGCAGTCCCAATCACTGGCCGAGCACCGGTCGGCGCGCGGGAAGTCGACCACAAGCAGGGTCATCGCCAGCAAGGGATCCATCATCGCCGCAAAGGCCTGGGTCATCGCCGGCGTGTCACGCCAAATATAGGTGTGATAGTCCAGCGGATTTGCCAGCGCCACCATCGGCCCCAGCGCCGCACGCAGGTCCGTTTTCTGGCTGTCATTCAGCGTCGGGAACACCACCGGCAGGTCCTGCGCAGTATCCGCCGCCAGGCTGGCCTCTCCGCCGGAACAGCTAATGGAGGCAATGCGATTGCTGGGCAACGGCCCGGTCACATGCAAAAGCTTCAGCGTTTCCAAAAAGGCGGGCAGGTCATCAAGACGCGGGATGCCGAGGCGTGAGAGCAAAGCCGAAGCCCCCGCGTCACCGCCTGCAAGCGAGGCGGTATGAGAAATGGTTGCTGCCTGGGCCTCGGAGGATTTGCCCACCTTCAGGGCAATGATCGGTTTGCCAAGGGCTCGGGCCTTGGCGGCCAGGGCCTCAAAGGCCCGCAGATCGCCAAAGCCTTCGATATGCAGACCGAGCGTGGTGACGCGGTCATCCTCCAGCAGTGCCTCGCCAATGGCAGCGATGCCCGACTGCGCCTGATTGCCCGCCGCCACCACATAGGCGATGGGCAGGCCCCGCATCTGCATGGTCAGGTTGATGGCGATATTGGAGCTTTGGGTGATCAGGGCAACGCCCTTTTCCACCCGCTTACCGCCATGCTGATCAGGCCAGAGAAGCGCCCCATCCAGGTAGTTGATAAAGCCATAGCAATTGGGCCCGAGGAAGGGCATCTCACCGGCTGCTTCCAGCAGCTGAGCCTGCAGGTCGGCGCCTTCGGCATCCTCGGCCTGGGCTTCCAGAAACCCGGAGGCAAAGCAGACCGCACCGCCCGCATCCCTTGCCGCCAGATCCCGCACCACCTCGATGGTGGTAAAGCGGTTGACGCCCACAAAGGTCGCATCCGGAGCATCCGGCAGACTGGCGACATCCTTGTAGACCGGCAGGCCTGCCAGCTCTTCTGCCTTGGGATGTACCGGCCAGATCTCGCCGTCGAACCCCATCTTCTGGCACTGTTCAATCACCAGACGGCACCAGGCACCACCGCCGACAACGGCAATGGTTTTGGGCCTAAATAGCCTGTTTAGAGACTTCATCTTTGTCTATTTACCACTTGTGGCCCGGTCCAGATGGCCGAGATCCTGTTGCGGATTGATCCGGTCGCGCACGCGAGTCTTCAGCTCTTTCACATCCGGAAATCCGCCGTCGCGCTTACGCTCCCAGATCAGCTCTTCATTTAGCGTGATCTCAAACACCCCCCCGACCTCTCCGGGCACCAGGCTCACTGCCCCCAATTGATCCTGAAAGGTCGACAGCAGTTCCTGAGCCATCCAGGCGGCGCGCAACATCCAGTTGCAGCCGATACAATAGGTGATAGTGATCTTGGGTTTCAAAGGAGAGGTCGTGGACATGGCTCATCAGGCTCCGTGGGCGCGTAACATTTCACGGCTGATGATATGACGCTGGATCTCGCTCGTCCCCTCCCAAATGCGTTCCACGCGGGCATCGCGCCAAATGCGTTCGAGCGGCAGCTCATCCATCAGCCCCATGCCGCCATGAATCTGGATCGCCTCATCGGCGACCATGGCCAGCATTTCGGTGGCTTTCAGTTTTGCCATCGACATATCGCTTTCGGTGACGCTGCCCTGATCGAACTTCCAGCCGGCCTCCCAGGTCAGCAAGTTGGCGGCCTTCAGCTCCAGCGCCATATCGGCCAGTTTGAAAGAGACCCCCTGGAACTTGCCGATCTGCCGGCCGAACTGCTTGCGCTCGGCGGCATATTCAACCGAGTGCTGAAGCGCGCGTTCGGCGCGGCCCAGACAGGTTGCCGCAACCTGCAGGCGGGTGGCGCCAAGCCAAGTATTGGCCACGTCAAACCCCTTGTCGACCTCGCCCAGGATGGCCGAAGACGGCAGGCGGCAGTCATCAAACTCCAGCACTTGATTGGTATAGCCCCGGTGCGAGACATTGCGGTAGCCATCGCGCACGGCAAAGCCCAGGGTGCCCTTGTCGACAAAGAAGGCGGTGATCTTTTTCTTTGGCCCGCGCGGCGTGTCCTCGACGCCCGTCGCCATAAAGCAGATGGCGAAATCAGCGATATCCGCATGGCTGATGAAATGCTTGGTGCCGTTCAGGATCCAGTCATCGCCATCCTGACGGGCGGTGGCCTTCATGCCGCGTAGATCCGAACCCGCGTCTGGCTCTGTCATCGCCAGACAGTCCCATTTTTCGCCCTTCATACAGGGAAACAGATACTTCTCTTTCTGCTCTTCCGTGCCGGCCAGCAGGATGTTCGACGGGCGTGCAACCCCGGTCCAGTGCAGCGCGTAATTGGCGCGGCCCAGTTCCTTTTCATACATCAGCCAGCTGAGCGTATCGAGCCCGGCACCGCCGACTTCCTCGGGCATATTAGCCGCATAGAGCCCCGCTTCCATCGCCTTGGCCTGGATCTCCTTGATCACATCCATGTCCAGATGACCGGTGCGTTCAATCTCCAGCTCGTGGGGGTAGAGCTCGTTTTCCACAAAGGCACGAGTCGTCTCAACGATCATTGCCTGTTCTTCAGTCATGCCAAACTGCATCGCGCGCATCCTTCTCTTTCACTTGCCGGACAGTCTAGCCTCAGGTTAGGGTCTCACCGTGCAAGGATGGACAAAATCATGCAGATATGGACAAAAGATGACGCCGCAGTGCAGCAGGTGGATCTGCTGTTGTTTGACGATTTTTCAGGCCATTGCCTTGCCAATACCATTGAACCGCTGCGCGCCGCCAATACCCTGGCGGGGCGGCAGATCTATGCCTGGCGCTTCCTCACTCTGGATGGGTGCTCTGCCACCTCTTCGGCCGGGATGGAGGTCAACCCGCATGACCAGCTGGCGCGCTGTCGCGGCGATATGTTGATCGCCATGCCCTCCTATCGCTACCGTCCCTTGGCGACTGATCAGACAAAGAAATCGCTGCGCGCGGCGGCGGGCCGTTACGCTGTGATGGCCGGGTTTGATGCCGGCGCCTGGCTGTTGGCTGCGGCAGGGCTGCTGGATCAGCGCCGCGCCACCATCCATTGGGAGGAGCTGGCCGGGTTTGCCGAGGATTTCCCCCAGGTCGAAGCTCTGCGCCAGCGCCACGTTCAGGATGGCAACCGGGTGACCTGCACCGGTGCCCTGGCGGCCTTTGATCTGATGATGGAGCTGATTGGTCAGCGCCACGGCCAGGCCCTGCGGTTGGAAGTTGCCGCCCTGTTCATGAGCCCGGAAGTCACAGAGCCTGCGACTGTGGCGTCAGGCTCTGCCCGCAGCCGGTCTGTGGCGCGCGCTTTGGCGCTGATGCAGGCCCATATCGAAGCCCCGCTTTCAATCCCGGAGATCGCCCGGCAGGTGGGGCGCAGCCGCAAGGATCTGGAACAACGCATGAAGGCGCAACTGGGGGCCAGCCCGCAGGCCATTTACCGGCATCTGCGCCTGATTCAGGCCAGAAAGCTGGTGTTAGAGACTGATTTGAGCATTTCTGAGGTGGCCCTGCGCTGTGGCTATACAGATCCCAGCGCCATGACCCGCGCCTATCGTCAAGAGTTTGGCGCCCCGCCGCGGCAGATGCGGAGCAATGAGGGGTAGAATGACTTCCCCGGCCCAAAGAGCCGGGCAGCGCCTAACCTTCCCCCCGGGAAGGCGCTTTCACGTCTCCCCAAGGTCAGGAGCTGGTTCCACTTCAAAAAGCCCTAAGGTCTGGAAACCGCTCACCCAAACATCCGCTTCTTGCGGACGCGGGTTTCTGCGGTGGCCTCGGCGCTGCCATCGTGAAAGGTGCCAAACCAGCGATCCCAGGGCATCTCCTGATTGCCATAATTACACTCATAATAACGGTGATGCAGCTGGTGATAGAATGTGCCCAGCGCCAACCAGCGTTTATCCTTGATCAACAGATCCTCATAGCCGGTATGGGTCATCGCCGCCCCCGGCCCCTGAAACACGATATGGAAGTAAAGGTGCACCGGATGGCTCGCCACCAGCCAATGAATGCACAGCGTGGTCAGGTAGAAAAAATGCTCTACCGGGTGCATGGCAAAGCCAGACCAGGGGCCGATATTGACGTTGCGATGATGCAGCGAATGCACGTGTTTATACAAAAACGGTAGGTGCAGCAGCCGGTGCACCCAATAGAAATGAAAGGCCGACCACATTGGCAGGATCACCAGAAATCCCAAAAACCAAAAGGGGTTTTCGGCAAAACTGATCATCGGGGTGTAGCCATTGGCCATCAGCCACATGGTCAGCACCTGAAACCCGGTGAGCTGCAAGACCCCAGAGCCAAGGCTCCAGAACATATTGTCCTTCACCTGATCACTAAAATCCCACAGCCGGTTGTTACGCCCCTGTTCGCGGCGCTCGAACTTCAGCTTTTTGCCCTGGCCACGATGCATATGGAAATACCAGTGCAGCCCGCCGGCCACGGCAAAGATCATCAGGAAATTGACCAGCCAGACCCGCGCAATCCAGCCCGGTGCAAAGCTCTGCGCGGTCTCGATCGACGGATAGAAGACCCACCACAGAACCAGCGCCAGGCCCAGCATCAAAACCCGTTCGCTGAGGGTCAGCCAGTTGCGCAGCAGCCAATGCAACAGAAAAGCTGGCTTTGGCGGCCATTGGAAGATCGACGGATTCCGCAAAGGCAGCTCTGGGTGATAGTTCCAGTCTTTCCCCATATCCTGCATCTGCTCTGGCTGGTCTTTGCCGTCCTGCATTTGGTTTCTCCTCCTGCTGGTCTAATTTAATCTGATCTGACGTAGGGCATGACCTCTTCATCCCGCGGCGCTGCAACGCCCGCGCGAGAAAGAGGAAACCACCTCCAGTTTAGGCTCTAATCAGCCCTTTTTCGATCTATCTGAGCGCCTAGCTGGCGTAGGTGGAACCTTCGCTGTCGAGGATCAGCTTGATCTCTCGCAGATGGGCTTCGGCCTGGGCGGGGTAGTCTTCCAACTCGCGCGCGGTCTTCTCGGCGATCTCATCCGACAGCACCCGCAGGGGCTGCCCGGTCTGCAGAGCGCGAATATAGGTCTCAGCTGCGCGTTCAAAATAATAGAGCCTGTTCAGCGTATCCGCCGGGTCAGAGCCGATCACCAGCACCCCGTGGTTGCCCATGATCATCACCTTCTGCTTAGGGTCGGTCAGCATCGCCGCACAGCGCGCGCCTTCATCCTCAAAGGCCAATCCGCCATAGCCATCATCAATCACATAGCGGTTGAAAAAGGTTGCGGTGTTCTGGTCGATCGGCGGCAAGTTGCTATCCGCCAAAGAAGCCAACACCGTGGCGTGGATCGAATGCACATGCATCACGCAGCGCGCCTGCGGGCAGAGCCGGTGAATTGACCCATGCAACCCCCAGGCAGTGGGGTCCGGCGCGCCGGGCTTGTCCATGGTCTCGGGATCATCCGCATCGAGAAACAGCAGGTTCGAGGCGGTGATGCGGGCAAAATGCATCTGATTGGCATTCATCAGGAACTGGGTGCCACTCTCGTTCACCGCCAGGCTGAAATGATTGGCCACGCCTTCGTGCATATTGAGCCGCTCCACCCAGCGAAAGCTCGCCGCCAGATCGACGCGCTCCTGCCAGTGATCCATATTGGGGCGCAATTCGGTGACGCTCATCTCGGGGGCTCCTGCTGAAAATCCTACCTGCCCAAAACCTGAGGGGCGAGGGCCTGTTTGACCAGCGCAAAATTTGCGGTCTTGCCATTAGCCTGACTTATGGCAAACTTATGCACATGAAAAACACCCTCCCCCCTTTGGGCTGGCTGCGCACCTTTGAGGCCGCCGCCCGGCATCTGTCCTTTACCGGCGCGGCGCGGGATCTCAACATGACCCAAAGCGCGGTCAGCCAGCAGATCAAAGGGCTGGAGAGCCACCTCGGCAAGACGCTGTTTCATCGCCGCCCCCGCGCGTTAGAGCTCACCCCCACCGGAACCACCTATCTGCCCGTGGTGCGCGAGGCCTTTCGCACCCTCACCAATGGCACCCGCGCCATTGCCGGGCCGCAGAAAAATGTGGTGCAGGTGCAGTCCAACATCTCATTTGCGGTGCAATGGCTGTCGCCCCGGCTGGGGTGGTTTTACGATCAGCACCCGGATGTATTGCTGAATATCTCCACCGAGATCTGGGAGCCGCGCGGTATGGCAGAAGGCGCCGATGTGGAGATCCGGTTTTCCCTCGGCCTGGCCGACACCGTCCGGGGCGAGCTTTTGCGGCGTGATCACTATTACCCGGTCTGTGCGCCCGGCTATGAGGTGGAACTGGCAGAGCTGCACCAGCACCGGCTGTTTGACTGCGCCAATCTGATGGCCAATTTTGCCGCCTGGGCCGAGGATCAATCGTTGCCCTGGCCCAACCCGCCGGTGACCTATACCACCACCTATATGGCCTGTCTGCCAGCCGTGGCCGCTGGGGCCGGGGTGGGGTTAGCGCATGATATCATGGCCGGAGACATGATCCGCCAGGGGCGGCTGATCGCGCCTTTTGACCATCGTGCCGCCGTGCCCGAGGCCTATTATCTGTTGCTGTCACCGCAGGCCGAACAATCCGCCGGGGCGCAGGCCTTTGCCAATTGGCTGCGCGCCGAGATGGCGCAGGAACACAGCGGCGGCAAGGCCTGGCCCGAAGGGTTCAGATCCTAGGCGGGGTCAGGGGTGGGGGCTGACTGAGCCAGCAGCCAGCGCGAAATCAAGGCGATGCGAAGGGCCGCGATCACAAAGATCAGGATCATCAGCACAAAACTCGCCAGCGGTGGCACCAGCGGCGAATACCAGGAAATTGCGCTTTTGGCTTGCTGGGCAATCCCGATCAGGTCGAGGAACCGATGAAACAGCGCCTCTGAGACAAACAGCAGGGTGATAATCAAACTGTCCCGCCAGGTGCCCATCAGCAGGGTCCAGCGGGTGGTTTCAGGATCAGCAATCACCACATCGCGGGCACGGCCATAAAAGGCAAAGGCGCAGACAATCAGCCCGATCGCCAACATCAGGCTAGTGATGCCAAGCCAGAACATCGATTTTTGAAATTCGGGACTGTTCAAAAGTTGCATAACGTCGTTCATAAAAATTTCCTCGTAAAAATACACCTCAACTTAACGGCGAGACCTCCAGGCATGCAAAGGGGGAACGTCAGGCAGGGCTTGGTACGCGCATCATTGGCGGCTTTGTTGTCACAAATCATCCTCTTGACCTGGCTATAGGTGTTTCTACGTCCGGCATAAAATTGCAGGGCTTGCACTTATCCCGGCAATCAGAACAATTGGCACATGACAGATAAAGCATTCCCCAGCTGGCCCGATATCGCCTCAGACCTGATCCATGTTGCAGCAGGACGCGCGCCCGCCGATACGGTCATTCGTCAGGGCAAATGGGTCAATGTCCACACCCGCGAGGTTCTGGACGGTCATGACATCGCCATCAAATCTGGCCGCATCGCCTATGTTGGCCCCGATGCAAGCTATTGCACTGGCCCCGATACAGAGGTGATCGAGGCAGAGGGGCGTTACATGATCCCCGGCCTGTGTGATGCCCATATGCATATCGAGAGCGGCATGCTGACCCCGGCAGAATTTGCCCGCGCGGTGATCCCCCATGGCACCACTTCAATGTTCACCGACCCGCATGAGATCGCCAATGTGCTGGGACTGGAAGGCGTGCGGCTGATGCATGACGAGGCGCTCCTGCAGCCGGTGAATATCTTTACCCAGATGCCGTCCTGTGCGCCCTCGGCGCCGGGGTTGGAGACCACCGGCTATGAGATCACCGCCGAAGATGTGGCGGAGGCCATGCAGTGGCCCGGCATCATCGGCCTCGGTGAGATGATGAATTTCCCCGGCGTTGCCAATGCCGACCCCAAGATGCTGGCCGAGATCGCCGCCACCCAGCGCGCGGGTAAAACCGTTGGAGGCCACTATGCCTCGCCAGACCTTGGCCCCGATTTTGCCGCTTATGTTGCCGGTGGCCCGGCGGATGACCACGAGGGCACCTGCGAGGCTGATGCCATCGCCCGGATGCGTCAGGGCATGCGCGCCATGGTGCGGCTGGGCTCTGCCTGGTACGACGTCGAGGCGCAGATCACCGCCATTACTGAGAAAGGCCTGGACCCGCGCAATTTTATTCTGTGCACCGATGACAGCCATTCCGGCACCCTTGTGCATGATGGGCATATGAACCGGGTGGTACGCCACGCCATCGCCTGCGGCTGTGATCCGCTGATTGCGATCCAGATGGCAACGATCAACACCGCCACTCATTTTGGTCTGGAGCGCGACATCGGCTCCCTCACGCCGGGGCGGCGCGCCGATGTGCTCCTGACCTCTGACCTCAGCGAGCTGCCGATCGAACTGGTCATGGCGCGGGGTCAGATCGTCGCGGAATCAGGCTCTATCAAGGTGGATTGCCCCCATCTGGACTGGCCGGACAGCGCCCGTGGCACCATTCATCTGGGCCATGAACTCTCCTCGGCGGATTTTGAAATCCAGGCGCCCGAGGGCGCCAATGCGGTCACTGCCAATGTCATCGGCATGGTGGAAAACCAGGCTCCGACCAAGGCATTGAAAGCCGAGCTGCCGGTGCGCGACGGATTGGTTGAGGCGACCCTGGCCACTGGTGGCGAGACCTGCCAGATCGCTCTGGTCGAACGCCATCGCGGCACTGGCGGTGTGACCAATGCCTTTGTCTCTGGCTTTGGCTATGAGGGCAAAATGGCCATGGCCTCCACCGTGGCCCACGACAGCCACCATATGATTGTGGTGGGCACCGACCGCGATCAAATGGCACTCGCCGCCAATCGGCTGGCCGAGGTCGGCGGCGGCGTCACCATCTTCCGCGATGGCAAGGAACTGGCGCTGGTGGAACTGCCCATTGCAGGGCTGATGTCCGACAGCCCCGCCACCGAGGTCGCCGCCAAGGCGCAGAAACTGGGCGAAGCGATGGAGGTCTGCGGTTGTTCCCTGAACAACGCCTATATGCAACATTCCTTGTTGGCGCTGGTGGTGATCCCCGAACTCAGGATTTCGGACCTTGGCCTGGTGGATGTGCGTAGCTTTGAAATGATCCCAGTAATCGAGCCCGTTACATGACGCCAAAAACGCCAACCGCCACCGTCAGATATCCCGAAACCCCAGCCGCCGAGAGTTTTTCGGATGCTCAGGCTGCGGTAGCGCGGCTAGAGCAGCTCTATGCCCAGGCAACAAGCTTCCTCTGTGATGAGTTTGTCGCCAGCATGAGAGAGGGCGCCAAGCGCGACGCTCGTATCCGCGCCTTCTACCCCGAGATCCGCTTTACCACCTCCAGCTTTGCCCAGGTGGACAGCCGGCTCAGCTTTGGCCATGTCTCAGCTCCCGGCACCTATGCCACCACGGTGACGCGGCCGGATCTGTTTCGCAATTACCTGATCCAGCAAATCGCCCTGCTGATCAAAAACCACGGGCAACCCGTTACCATCAGTGCCTCTGATACACCGATTCCGGTGCATTTTGCCGTCGCCTCGCGCCCTGATCTGACGGTGCCACAGGAAGGCGCTGCCGGCTTCACCCTGCGCGATGTCTTTGATGTGCCGGATCTGGCCACCACCAATGATGACATCGTCAATGGCACCTATCAGGCCGAAGATGGCATCGGGCCGCTGTCGCTGTTCACCGCGCAACGGGTGGATTACTCACTGGCGCGGCTATCGCATTACACCGCCACCAATGCCGAGCATTTCCAGAACCACGTGTTGTTCACCAACTATCAGTTCTATGTGGCCGAGTTCGAGGCCTATGCCCGCGCCCAGCTGGCGGATCCCCAGTCCGGCTACACCAGCTTTGTCAGCACCGGCAATCACGAGATCACCGATCCAAAGGCCGATATTCCGCCCATCACCAAGCTGCCGCAGATGCCGACCTATCATCTGAAACGCGCCGACGGCAAAGGCATCACCCTGGTCAATATCGGCGTTGGGCCGTCAAACGCAAAAACCGCCACCGATCATATCGCGGTGCTACGCCCACATGCCTGGATGATGGTGGGCCATTGCGCCGGTCTGCGGAACACCCAGGCGATGGGAGATTTTGTTCTCGCCCATGCCTACCTGCGCGAAGATCACGTGCTCGACGATGACCTGCCGGTCTGGACCCCGATCCCGGCGCTGGCAGAGATCCAGATCGCGCTGGAACAGGCCGTGGCCGAGGTGACGGAATACGAGGGCTATGACCTGAAGCGGATCATGCGCACCGGCACGGTCGCCACCATTGATAACCGCAATTGGGAGCTGCGCGACCAGTCCGGCCCGGTGCAGCGGCTCAGCCAGTCCCGCGCCATCGCCCTGGATATGGAGAGCGCCACCATCGCCGCCAATGGCTATCGCTTCCGCGTGCCCTACGGCACCCTGCTCTGTGTCTCCGACAAACCGCTTCATGGCGAGTTGAAGCTGCCTGGCATGGCCTCTGACTTCTATCAGACACAGGTTGCACGTCATTTGCAGATCGGCATAAAAGCGATGGAACAGCTTAGATCGATGCCGCTAGAGCGCCTGCACAGTCGAAAACTGCGCTCCTTTGACGAAACCGCCTTCCTTTAGGAAGAGTTTTCCACTGTTTTCTGCAAAAAACCGCTGGTTCCTATGGTCTTTTCGCATACTACGCGTTGTGTTCCTACACAACATAACGATAATATCACGCGATGAGGCCCCATAGTTCGGGCAGTTTTAAGGAGATCTGAGAATGTCCAAACCGATGACAAAGACCCAACTTGTCGCCGCTCTGGCTGAAGAAATGGGCGAAGATAAAAAGACCGCAGGCGCTGCTCTCGAAGCAGTTTGCGCTTTGATCACGCGCGAAGTTTCCGGCGGCGGTGCCGTGACCCTGCCAGGCGTTGGCAAAATCTATTGCCGCGAGCGCCCCGAGCGCGAAGTGCGCAACCCCGCCACTGGCGAGAAGTTCATGAAGGAAGCCGACAAGGTCGTAAAAATGACCATTGCCAAGGCCCTGAAAGACAGCGTCAACGGCGAAGCCTGATCCCAGAAACCTTCGGGATTTAGCTTTTGAATTTAGGGTCGCCTCTGGCGGCCCTTTTTTGTTGTCCTATCGCCTTCCTGTTCCAATGCCCTGGCCTCGCAGAACCGTGAGACAAAACCAGCTGCAGCAGCCCGAATTCGCATTCCCTGTCAAAGCCTGCCTTGTTAAACACCTGAGAGACTGATCCGGGACAACGCCGTCCCCCAGGAGACCCGACCCATGGATATTCGCGCTATTGCTATGGGGCTGAGCTTTGCCCTGATGTGGTCTTCGGCCTTTACCTCGGCGCGGATCATCGTGATGGATGCCTCGCCTCTGTTCTCCTTGGCGGTGCGCTTCCTGATCTCCGGCGTGATCGGCGTCGCCATTGCCCTGGCTCTGGGGCAGACATGGCGGCTGAGCCGCGCCCAGTGGCGGGCCACGATGATCTTTGGCCTCTGCCAGAATGCGCTCTATCTGGGGCTCAATTTTGTCGCCATGCAGTGGATCGAGGCCTCGCTGGCGGCGATCCTTGCCTCCACCATGCCGCTCTGTGTGGCGCTGGCCTCTTGGGTCTTCTTTGGCGATCGGATGAAGCCGCTGGGCATCATCGGGTTGATGGCAGGGGTCGCAGGCGTGGCGCTGATCATGGGAACGCGTCTCAATGCCGGGGTCGACGGGTTTGGCATCCTGCTCTGTGTGATCGGCGTGCTGGCACTGACAGTGGCAACCCTGTCGCTGCGCGGTGCCACCTCGGGAGGCAACTTTATGATGGTGGTCGGGCTACAGATGCTGGTGGGCTCGGCCATCCTGTTTGTCGCTGCGCCGCTTACCGAAGAGATTTTTGTCACCCCCACCCTGCGGCTGGGGCTGGCCTTTGCCTATACCACCCTGGTGCCCGGGTTGATGGCCACCTTTATCTGGGTGCTGCTGCTCAACCGGATTGGCCCGATCCGCGCCGCAACCTTCCATTTCCTCAACCCGGTCTTTGGCGTCGCCATCGCCAGCCTTCTGCTGGGCGAACAGCTCGGCCTGCTGGATGTCATCGGCGTTGCCGTGGTCACACTAGGCATTCTGGCAGTACAGCTATCGCGGCAATCCCCCCCAGCCGAACCTGCCCCGGACCAGCCTTCCAAGATCCGGAGCTAACGCCGGAATACATGCTGGCCCAAAACCCACGCCGGGAATTGTCATTTGCAATTCTGCTCCAACACCCCATCTTTGGCAGCAAAGCGAACAGAGCGGCCAAATCACAACAGCCGCAAGAGACGGAGGTTTTCATGACCAAATACAGCAAAGACCCGGCAGCCATCGCCGCCCTTTCCGAAGAGGAATTCTACGTCACCCAGAATTCCGGCACCGAACGCCCCGGCACCGGCAAGCTGCTCGCCAACAAAGAGGTCGGCATCTATGTCGATATCGTCTCTGGGGAGCCGCTGTTTGCCTCGGGAGACAAGTATGATTCTGGCTGCGGCTGGCCCAGCTTTTCCAAACCCATCGAACCCGCCCATGTCAGCGAGCTCGAAGACCGTGCGCTCGGCATGATCCGTACCGAGGTGCGCTCCACCCATGGCGACAGCCACCTTGGCCATGTCTTCCCCGACGGGCCTGTGGAACACGGCGGGCTGCGCTATTGCATCAACTCTGCCTCTCTGCGGTTTATCCCGCTGGCCGAAATGGAGGCCGAGGGCTATGCAGTATATATGAACCAGGTGGAGGAAAGATCATGAGCGAACGTGCTGTACTCGCAGGGGGCTGTTTCTGGGGCATGCAGGATCTGATCCGCAAACGCAAAGGGGTGCTGAAAACCAGCGTCGGCTATACCGGCGGCGATGTGGCCAATGCCACCTACAAGAACCACGGCACCCATGCCGAGGGGATCGAGATCATTTTTGACCCCAGCCAGACCTCCTACCGGGAGCTGCTGGAGTTTTTCTTTCAGATCCATGATCCCACCACCGAAAACCGGCAAGGCAACGATCTGGGGATGAGCTACCGCTCGGTAATCTACTACGTCGACGAGGCGCAAAAAACCGAGGCACTGAACACGATTGCAGATGTTGAGGCCTGTGGGTTGTGGCCCGGCAAAGTGGTGACCGAGGTCGAAGCAGTCTCTGATTTCTGGGAAGCCGAGCCCGAGCATCAGGACTATCTTGAGCGCCGCCCCGATGGCTATACCTGCCATTTTGCCCGCCCCGACTGGGTGTTGCCCAAACGCACGGCCGCTGCAGAATAGCCCTATTTAGAGCCACAAATCGAAAAGATCCGCTCCACTCTGGCGCGGGTCTTTCTTGTTTTCAGGTCACTTAACCCTTGGCAACACGCGGTCGGCCTGATGCCTCAATGGTCAGCGTGGCCTCGACAAATACCTCGCGGGCCTCCACCTCGGCCATGCGAATATCGCGGCTGACATGGATATGGATATTCTCTGCCCCCGCAGCCTCGGCATCGGCCTTGGCTTGGTCCCGCAAGACCTGTTCCAACATCGCCATGGCCTCTTGCGAGGCTGAGAAATCCCGTGGACCACTGTCCAGATGCACCCGAAACTTGCCCTCCGCCGGGGAGGTCACGGCACCACTGCGCCGCATGGTGATCCGACCCACCACCGCACCGATCGCATTGGCCACGCCAGCATGTTCGGGCAAAAGCATCTGACATTTCAGCCGCTCGCCAACTGCCGGGTAATAGCAGGGCGCCGAAGCTCCCAGCCCCACCACGTCGATATTCACCGACATATCCAGGGCCAGAATGCCGCGATGCGAGACCAGCCCCCGCCGCGTCAGCACATGCCGCGCCAGATCGGCAGGCGGCAGTGGGAAATCCTCTGCCTCCTCGGCAAAAGCAGTCTCTAACAAGGTCAAAGCCGTCTGTTCTGTCAATTGATTCACGATCATCTGCGCCAGGGTCTGCGCATCTGGCGCCAGGCTCTCACCACTGCCGACGCGGCGGCGGGCAAACAGGGTCAGCGCTTTTTCAGCCGCCGCAGCATCCCAGGCCTGAACCCGCCCCAGCACATGGCTGGCATCCGAAGGCGTCACCCCCGCAACCTGCACCAGCCCCCGGTCCACCAGGCGCGACAGCGCGCCTTGTTCCATCCGGGTGCGCAGAATATCCCCCAGGGGATGCACCTCGGTTCCGATACGCCCCAACAGGGCATGTTCGCGCTCTCCCAGCCCAGCCGCTGGCAGGCCAAGCACCGCCCGCACAAACCTGCCGTCATATTCCCCGACCACCGGCGCCAAGAGCTGCTTGTCCAGCGTGGCATGTACCAGTTCCGGTGCCTCGGATGCGAGTAATGAAACCGGCACCACCCGGCGCGGACCCAGCGTCACACCGCCCTGTAAGCCACTGGCCTGCAGATGCACCTGACTGTCGCCACCCAACCCGGTCGTGCGCATCGCCACGGCCTCGACCATGGTGCGGAATTCCCCAACCCGGGCCCCTGCCGGATCAATTGCGGGCTTGCCATCGCGGATCAGTGCCACATCTGTGGTGGTGCCGCCAATATCGCTGACCAGGGCGTTTTCTGCCCCGGTCATCCAGCGCGCCCCTACGATGGAGGCCGCCGGCCCGCTCAGAATGGTTTCAATGGGCCGGGCCCGCGCCTGCGCTGCCGACATCAAAGCCCCATCGCCGCGCACCACCATCATCGGCGCCGTCACCCCAAGCTCAACCAATATATCCTGCGCCCGGCCTATCAACCGGTCGATCATCCCAATCAGCCGCGCGTTCAACACCGCCGTCACCGCTCGCTTGGGACCATTCAGCTTGGCCGACAATTGGTGCGAACAGGTCACCGGCGCCTGGGTCATCTCGCCAATGATCCGCGCCGCCTCCAGCTCATGACCCGGATTGCGGGTGGCAAAAACCGAGGCCACGGCAAAACCCGAAACGCCAGCCGATTCCACCTCTAGAAAACGCCGCAACGTTTCTACATCCAGCGGCGCGGCCTCTGCCCCAGCATGGTTATGCCCGCCCGCAAGCACCAGGGCCGGATCGCCCTTCAGCGCATCCTTCAGCCCATGGCGCTCCAGATCCGCCGCGCCAAACCCGATATAGATCAGCGCCACGCGGCCGCCCTGCCCCTCGACCAGCGCATTGGTCGCCAGGGTTGTGGACAGGGCCGCCATCGAAACCTCAGTCGCAGCACAGCCAGACTGTTCCAGAACCGCCCGGACCGCGCCACCAACCCCAATGGCAAGATCCGCCCGGGTAGTCAGGGATTTGGCACTGGCGATCACCTCCTCCTCGTCCCGGATCAGCACCGCATCCGTATAGGTTCCACCGGTGTCCACTCCCAAAAGCAGCGCCATTCTATCCACTCCGACTTACTCGCCTGACCGGTCTAACGCCTATTTGAGACAGGTCCATCCTGTTTGCGTCACGACAGCCGCTGAACCGCCCATTGCGCCGCATCTGCCACTGTCGGATCCGGATCCTGGGTCAGCCCCTCAGCCACGCTCCGCAACTCCGGGAGCCTGGAATTGCCAATGGCATACAGCACATTGCGTACAAAGCGGTCCCGCCCCACCCGCTTGATCGGCGAGCCCGCGAAAAACGCCCGAAATTCGGCATCATCCAGTACCGCCAGATCGGCCAGCTTAGGCGCCTGCAACTCGGCCCGCGCCGCATAGCGCAGATCACTGGCCGCCACCGCAAACTTGTTCCAGGGGCAGGCCGACAGGCAGTCATCACAACCATAGATCCGATTGCCCAGCTTGGCCCGCAGTTCTTCCTTTACCGGGCCCTTGTGTT
>NZ_JBDWPJ010000143.1:0-19755 GCF_039971195.1 Pseudophaeobacter sp. | reverse complement strand
TCGCCAGACGTGCCAGAACTGGTTGCCTCCTATGAGCTGGAAAACCGCGACTACGAGCTGGGCGCCACCCTGCGTCGCGCTGGTATTGTCTCGCTGGCTTTGACCGGACAGTTCCCACAGGCCTTTGATGAGCTGCAGCAGCTCACCCGGAAAGACGGGCCAGCCGCCCGAGTTGAAGCAATTGCGCCTTTGATGACCTTGATGACGGAACGCGCCGATGATGTGACCTTCCTGCAATATGGTCTGGTCTTTGCCGGTCAATCCACCGCCGCCGAGGCCGCCCCCGTGGCAGAGATCATGGCGCGGCGGTTGCTGGATCTGGGTTTTGCCGAGCAGGCGCAGTCTCTGCTGCAAAAGCTGGCACTGGAACCTGAAAACAAGGACCGCCGCCTGATGATGGCCGAAACGGCGCTGGCGCTGGGCAAGCCGCATAATGCTCTGGTCGAACTGATGGGCCTGGATGGCTCTGATGCCAACCGGATGCGGGCCGAAGCCCTGTGGCGCAATGGTGAATATGCCCGCTCTGGCGAATACATGCTGGAGGAAGAGGATGTGAATGCTGCCGCCCGCGGGTTCTGGCATTCTGAGGATACGGAAGCGATGGAGACCATGACCCCGGCGGAGGATGCGCCTTTTGGTCAGGTTGCCACGGTGACCAACCAGATCTCTGAGACCAGCAAGGATCCGGAGGGTCTGTCGCCGCTGGCCCATGCCCGGGCCCTGGTCGAGAGCAGCATTGGCACCCGTGACAATATCGTAGATCTGTTGAACCGGGTTGAGACCACAGAAGACGAGGCGGAAGAGTAACTTCACCCGCTGGGGCTCTGGTTTCAAATCACAGATACATTTGCAAAAGGCCGCCCCATTGGGGCGGCCTTTCGTGCTCCTGCTAACACTTTGTCAACTGTCTGAAACTACCTTGGATTTTAGATGAATCCGCGATTGGACAGGCAGAATGCCGACAACTATCAGAATGACAGACCAGCCCAGGCTGGATTCCTTGGTTTTGGGGCCATCACAGACGCCCTGGCGCACTGTTGCGGCCCCCTATGCGCGAGCGATCCGCAGAGGTTTTGACCTCGGGCGGTTCGCGCCTGTTTTACGGACAAGAACTCCCATTTTAGATTTAACGATGTGTTTTGGTCCCCCCGCATTTTTGAGGGGGCTTTTGACCCTGTTCAAATGCCGTTTTGAAATCAGCAGCCTGATGATGGCTCCAGAACAAGAGAATGCCCGTGCCTAAACTTTCAGTTCAACAGCTCTTTAGCCCAACGGTCCTTCTGGCGCTGGCCTTGATGGCGATCATCGTGATGATGATTTTGCCTATGCCAGCCTGGGTGCTGGACGTGGGTCTTGCCGCCTCTTTTGGCTTGGCGATCCTGATCTTCACCATCACTCTGTTTATTGAACGCCCCTTGGATTTCTCCTCCTTCCCGACGGTGCTGCTGGCCTCGCTGATGCTGCGCCTGTCGCTGAATATTTCCTCTACCAAGCTGATCATTGGCCAGGGGCATACTGGCACGGATGCGGCCGGGAATGTGATCCAGGGTTTTGCCCAGTTTGTGATGGGGGGCAGTGTTTTCCTTGGTCTGGTGACCTTTGGTGTTCTACTCATCGTGAACTTTATGGTGATCAACAAGGGTGCAGCGCGGATGGCCGAAGTTGGCGCGCGTTTTGCCCTGGACGGGATGCCCGGCAAACAGATGGCCATCGACGCCGATATGTCGGCAGGGGCGATTGACCATGCAACGGCCAAAGAGCGCCGCGAGACCGACCAGAAGGAAACTACCTTCTTTGGTTCGCTGGATGGTGCCTCCAAATTTGTCAAAGGTGATGCGGTTGCGGGTCTGCTGATTACCCTGCTGAACCTGGTCATGGGCCTGGTGATGGGGGTTATTGTACATGGCATGCCGGTCTCGGCGGCCTTTGAAACCTATGCAATCCTGACCGTCGGTGACGGGCTGGTCTCGCAGATCCCATCGGTCATCATCTCGATTGCTGCGGCCTTGCTTTTGGCCCGTGGCGGCGCCACTGGTTCCACCGATATTGCCTTGGTTGATCAATTTGGCAAACATCCGGCAGCCCTGTCCACTGTTGCGGTTCTGATGGTGCTGTTTGCGCTGGTGCCTGGCCTTCCCTTTCTGCCCTTTCTGGCAGGTGGCGCCGTACTGGCTTATGCGGCCTATCGCGTGCACATGAAGGTCAAGGCAGAAGAAGAAGCCGAGATCGAAGAAGAGATGGAAGAGACCGCCAATCCAACGCCAACCAAGGCGCTGGGCGATATACTTGATCTTGATGATCTGCATCTGGAGTTTGCGCCGGATCTGGTGAGCATGGTGCTGGATGCCGGCACCGGCCTGGATGCGCGGATTGCCAATATGCGTACGCATATCGCCACCAGCTTTGGTCTGATCCTGCCGGAAATCCGGCTCACCGATCAGGCGGATCTGGAGCGTGGAACCTATGTGGTCAAGGTCCAGGGTGTGGAACAGGTGCGTGGCACCCTGCATCCCGATATGGTGCTGGCCCTGATGCCGGACAATCACGACGCCCTGCCACCCGGCACCGATGTGACCGAGCCGGTTTACGGCGCTCCTGCGCGCTGGATCAATGCATCGCAACAACAGGATGCAGCTGTCGCCGGGGCCACCGTTGTGACCCCGCCAGAAATCCTGGCGACCCATTTGCTGGAGGTGATCAAACAGAATTTTGCCCGTTTGCTGACCTTCAAATCCCTGCGCCGTCTGCTCAATGAAATGACAGAACTGTCGGATCCTTTCCGGGCCGAAGCCAACCGCAAACTGTTGGAGGATTTGGTCCCTGACAAGGTACCGATGGATACGCTGCATTCGGTTCTGCGTCTGTTGCTGGAAGAGCGGGTCTCAATCCGCAATGTGCCGCTGATCCTGGAGGCCATTGCTGAAGCCCGCATTCACACCACCCAGCCCGAGGCGATTTGTGAGCAGGTGCGTCAGCGTCTTGGCTTCCAGTTGGTGGCCGAAATGAAACGCGAGGACGGCACTATTCCTCTGATCCAGCTGGCACCGGAATGGGAAGATACTTTCTCGACCTATCAGGTGGATGCAAACGGCGGCAATCTGGAGGTGGCTCTGCCACCGGATATGTTCAACCGTCTGGCCGAGGGGCTGAGTGAACGTCTGACGACGGTGACGGAACAGGGTGTCTTTGCCGCTGTGGTGACCTCGACCCGCCGTCGCCGCTATCTGCGCACCATTCTGAAGTCGCGCGGCATTACCAACCCGGTGCTGTCGTTTGAAGAAATCGGCCTCGAAGCGCGTCCCTCACTGGTGGGAATGGTTGCCGCATGAGCCTGCTGGACTTCCCTCCAGAGCTGCGGGCGCTGCTTGGGGCCAGTTTTTGGCATTTCGCCATCATCTTCCTGCGGGTTGGCGCCATGACCTCGGTCCTGCCTGCCTTTGGCGAACAATATGTGCCGATGCAGGTAAAGCTGGGCATTGCCGTTGCCTTCACCTTTGTGGTGGCGCCTGCCATGCCGCTGTTTACGGAGCCGGAAACGCCGCTGCATTTTGCCAGTCTGGCCGCAAGTGAGGCCGTGATCGGCCTGGCCCTGGGCATGGGGGTACGGCTGTTTGTGATGGGGTTGCAGATCGCCGGGACCATTGCCGCCCAAAGCACCTCCTTGTCGCAGGTTCTGGGCAATATCGGGGCTGATGCGTTGCCCGCCATTGGCGGCGTTTTGCTGGTGTCCGGCCTGGCCTTGGCGGTGATGATGGGGTTGCACGTCCGAGTGGCGGAGCTGTTGATCTATTCCTATCAGATCTTTCCTCTGGGCGAATACCCTGCGGCTGCCGGATTTTCGGAATGGGGCGTCTATCGTATCGCCCAGACCTTCTACATGGGCTTTACCCTGGCCGCTCCTTTCCTGATCACCGCATTGATCTACAACTTGGCTCTGGGGGTCATCAACCGGGCGATGCCTCAGCTCATGGTGATCTTTATCGGGGCGCCGGTGATTACCCTGGGTGGCCTGTTCATCCTGATGGTGGCCAGCCCAATGATCCTGGATGTCTGGATGCGGGAAATGATGACCTTTTTTGCTGATCCCGGAGGCGGGCTGCAATGAGCGGTGACGACGCCTCAGACAAGTCATATGAGCCAACGGCAACAAAACTGCAAAAGGCGCGGGAAAAAGGAGAGGTTGCCAAGTCGACTGACCTCTCTGTCGCTGCGGCCTATATGGGGCTGGTTGTTTCCTTTTATGCGGCAGGTTATGGGGTGGTGACTGGGGTTGGCACGGTCTTAATGTCCATTATTGACCAGCCAGACAGGCTGGCAAAACTGCTGTTTTCGGGCAATGCCTCCCCGCCTGTTGGTGGGCTTCTTGCTGCCATTATCTGGCCACTGCTGCCGTTCTTCATCATTCCCTTTACCCTGGTTCTTTTGTCGATTGTCGGGCAACGCGCGATGGTCTTTGCCCCGACCAAGCTGGAACCAAAACTGTCGCGACTTTCGATTATCTCCAACGCTAAAAACAAGTTCGGTCGCGCCGGGCTGTTTGAGTTTGGCAAAAACTCAATCAAACTGTTGCTCTATTCCATCTGCTTGGGTGTCTATCTGAACTCACGCCTGCCCGAGATGGTGGCTTCGGCGGCGACGGGCCCGTTTTCGGTGATCAAAATGTTGGCCGAACTGGGGATGGAATTCCTGGTGATTGCCCTGCTGATTTCTTTGGTGATTGGTGTGGTGGATATGATTTTTCAACATGATGAGCACAGACGGAAAAACATGATGTCGCGCAAGGAAATCGAGGATGAAACCAAGGCTTCCGAAGGCGATCCGCATATGAAAGGCAAACGCCGCCAGCGGGCCTATGAGATTGCTATGACCCAAATGATGGCCGATGTGCCCGAAGCCAACGTTGTGATCGTTAACCCGACTCACTATGCGGTGGCCTTGCAATGGGGCGGCAGTGCCGGCACGGCTCCGATCTGCGTGGCCAAGGGGGTGGATGAGGTCGCCGCCACCATCCGCCGGATCGCAAATGAAAACGCGGTTCCCATCCACAGTGACCCGCCAACAGCGCGGGCGCTTTATGCGACGGTCGGCATCGGCGATGAGGTCGAAGAAGAATACTACGCACCTGTGGCAGCAGCGATCCGCTTTGCCGAAGAGATGCGCCAGCGCGCCAAAGGAGGCATCTGATGAAACAGAAGATGGCAATGCTGAATCAGATGGCGGCCGTGACTGAGGCGCAGTATCTGCGCGAACACGCCAAGATCAAACCGATCCTGGACCACGAAGCCCGCCTGCGGGGCCAATTGAGCAAGCTTGATGAACAGATCCTGGCCGCCCGTCAGGAGGCCGATGGCGATATTCCTATGAAGGCGCTGGGCGCGGATCTGTTGTGGGAGGGCTGGCACACCAATGCCCGCAAAAATCTCAATATGCAGCTGGCCCAGATCACCGCGCGCAAGCTGATGGCGATGGACCGGCTGCGCATGACCTTTGGTCGCAAAACGGCAGTGGGTGATATGGCCAAGGCCGAGAAGCTGCGTCTGAAAGTGGCGCGGGCCAAATCCTTGGAAGAGCAACTCTTGCAGCTCTGATCTGGCTGGCCACGGCAGAAAAGGGCAGAAAAGGAAGGGACCGGGGATGGGCAACCATCCCCTTTTTTGTGCCTGCCTGTTGGTGTTTGTCATCCCATGTCGTGTCAGGCCCAGGGGCGGCCTGGACCCGGGGACCTGCGGAATACCAGTGCTGAAACATCGCCGAATTGTAGAAACCCCGTTCCTGACCGGCAACAGCCTCGGGTATCACAGCTCCCTTGGACGCCGCTTGGGCTCGCCCTCAGAAGTATTGCGTCATCCACCAACCAGTGGGCAAAGGCAAAACGCCAGGACCTGAAACCTCAGATCCTGGCGTCCTGGTGGTTCTGCGCGCGGGGTGGGGGACACGCAGAGGGGGAATGGATCCCGAGTTAGGTTTCGGGGTTAAACATCCTGGCGTGAGATCTCGACAATCAGCACGTCATAGACGCCACTGCCAAGCTCCTTTTGTGCCGCTTCACGCAGAGCTGTGCGCAGCGGGTTCAGCACGTCTGAGCGGGTAAACGCACCGCGAAAACCACCCATATTGGCATGGTCAAACAGCACCTGCAGGAAGGCATCACGCAGTTTGGGTTCGAGGATGTGAATGCGCTCACCAACACCGGGTTTGACCTCGAGGCTGAGGGCAATCACCACCAGCGACGAGAGATTGTCACGCTCGACAACCGGAATAACAAACTGGTTGTCGATCTTGACGTATTCACGGTTGGTGGTCGGCAGCCCATCTTCATCGAGCTCGACCTCTTCCATGGGTTCCTCTTCGGCGTGGTCAATATCGTCACCCATATTGTCGCCGGTACTATGGGCGACCTCGGGTTCCGGGGCGGGGGCCAGCATGATGCCAGCCCCAATTCCAACTCCGGTTCCAACGATGAGCAAAATGACAGGAAGCAATTTAGCGATCATGGGTCACCTCAGAATGGTAGGATCACGTCCAGCACCTGCTGGCCGTATCGCGGTTGTTGCACGTCGGTGATTTGGCCACGTCCGCCGTAGGAGATCCGCGCTGTGGCGATCTTGTCGTATGTGATCTCGTTCTGGCGGCTGATGTCCTGGGGCCGCACATAGCCCGAAACCAGAAGTTCGCGCAGTTCAAAGTTCACCCGCACTTCCTGGTTGCCACTGATGGCAAGCACGCCATTGGGCAGAACATCCACCACGGTTGCGGCGACGCGCAGTTCCAGCTTCTCGCTGCGCTTGACCGAGCCATTGCCCTTGGAGGTGCTGGAACCTGTGAGATCCACGGCCGTCGCCGCCGAAGCGCCCTCGGGGAGTTTTTCGTCAAGCCGTTGTGGCAGGCCAAACAGATGGGGGACACCCATGCTTTCGGCGCTGGAGCGCGACCGGCTGGTGCCGTTGGAGATTTCGGCTTCTTCGTCGATTTCGATGACGACGGTTAGAATATCCCCTCTGTTGACCGCCCGGCGATCCCCCAGCAGCGAGTTCTGCGACCCGCTCCACAAAGAGGAGCCGTCAACAGCCCGCTGGTTCTGGATTTCTGTCGGCAACCCCTGCCACAGCATGGCGACATGTTCAGGGGTTTCCGCTGTGGGCGACATGGTCGGCGGCTTGCCCAGATGATCCATACGCCCACAGGCGCCCAGCAGGACCAGACCGGCAATCGCAAATTTGGTGGCAATCGATTTCTTGTTCATTATCTTACCTCTATTGACCCATCTGCGTTCACACGCCCGGTCACGGTGCTGCGCGACGCCAGGTTCATTACTTTGATCCATTCCCCTTCGGATCCGCGCCCCAGGGCGCGTCCTTCGGCCATAATGGTGAGCCCATTGCGGCGGAAGGTGAGGGTGACCAGGTCGTTCCGATCGACGATGGCGGCTGGACCGATATCGCCGGGACGCAGGGGGCGTCCGGGATAGAGCGGCACCAGAGCTTCCATTCCCACCACCTCGTTTGCATCCGACAGAGCACCTGCCACATTGACCGGCTTGAAGGTCAGATCGGTGGCCTGGATGACCTCTTTGGCGCGGATGGTGCGCACCGGCACCAGCACATCGGCCCAGGCGGGCAGAGCGGTCAGAGCAATTAGAAGGGCGAGAATATGTTTCATTATCGGATCTGTGTCGTTGCTGACATCATTTGGTCGACGGCCGAGATGACTTTGGAGTTCATCTCATAGCCCCGCTGGGCTTCGATCAGCTCGGTGACTTCGCGCACCGAATCAACAGAGCTGCCTTCGAGGTAGCCTTGGCGGAAAGACCCCAGACCGTCTTCGCCAGCGGTGGAGACAGTTGGCGGACCCGAGGCTTCGGTCTCGGTGAAGAGATTGCTGCCAATGGCTTCCAGCCCCTTGGGGTTGGTAAAGCCAACAAGACCAAACTGCCCTAGGAGCTGGCCTTCGGCGGAGTCCTGGAAATAGGCGTAGACCTCACCCTCGGCATTGATCGAAATGCTGGTGGCATCATCGGGAATGGTCACATCCGGGGCGACGGTATAGCCGTCAGAAGTGACGATCAGACCCTCAGCCGAGCGTTTGAGCGCCCCGTCACGGGTATAACCGGAATCACCAGATGGCAGGGTGATTTCCAGATAGCCCTTGCCTTCGATCGCAACATCCAGATCGTTGCCGGTCTGCTCTGGGGCACCCTGTTGCAGATGCACTGAAATGGCGGCGGCCCGTACACCCAGACCCACCTGAACGCCTGTGGGCAGGACGGTCCCATCCGAGGCATTCACAGTGCCGGCGCGGGTGACCTGCTGATAGTGCAGATCGGCAAATTCAGCCCGGCGCGGATTATAGGCAGTGGTGTTCATGTTGGCGAGGTTGTTCGCAATGGTTTCAACACGCAGCTGCTGTGCGCTCATACCAGTTGCGGCGATTTTCAAAGCACGCATCGGGATTCTCCTACGACTTGATCAGATTTTTAATGGCGTTGCGGATGCGCTCGTCTTCTGTTTCCAGAAAGCTCTGGCCCATTTCATAGGCGCGCTGGATTTCGATCATACGGGTCACCTGGGTGATTGCATTGACGTTGGACCCTTCTAGAAAACCCTGCACCATCTTGGCGGTTTCAGCGTCTTCGATTTCCCCTTCGGCGCGGAACATCACGCCATCCTCGCGCATCAGGGTTGTCCCCTCGGCGGCCTGGAATAGCCCGATCTGGCCAACGGTATTGCCGTCGGCGGTGATGGTGCCATCGGCGCCGATATGGATCGTTTCGGCAGTGCCCGGGATAAAGACCGGCGCCCGACCGGCATCCAGAACCCGGTGCCCATCCATGGTCACCAGATCACCCTCAGCATTGGGAGAAAAGGCGCCGGAACGGGTCAGGCGTTCGCCCTGCGGGGTTTCGATCATGAAATAGCCATCCCCTTCGATGGCAAAATCAAAGGTGCCGCCGGTCTGGGTCAGCTGACCCTGTTCCATAGAGGTATTGAAAATATTGGCCCGCGACATCGACAGCGATTGTTGCCCTGGCGCGGTTTGAACGAATTCGGAAAAAATCAGCCCTTCCGAGCGGTAGCCGGTGGTGGCAGAGTTGGCGATGTTATTCGCCACGACACGCATTTCGCGCATCAGGCCGGACTGGCGGGAGAGGGTTGCGTAGCCTGCGGTCTCCATCAGGAAACTCCTGCAATCAAAGGAATGATATGGCCGTTAAAAAAGGCCACCAGCGTTTGGGTCATGAAGCCCATCGACATCCAAAAAACGACAACAATGGCCGCGAGTTTGGGTACAAAGGTCAGGGTCATTTCCTGCACCGATGTCAGGGCCTGAAAAAGGCCAACAGAAAGGCCGACAACCAGAGCCACCGTCAGAATGGGGGCCGACATGGTTACCCCAGCCCACAGCGCCTGCCGCAGCGTGTCATAGAATTGGCCTTCACTCATCATCATGGGCTTAGACCGGCATCCGCAGGATTTCTTGGTAGGCTTCGACAACCTTGTTGCGCACGGTCACGGCGGTCTCAACGGCCAGTTCGGTCTGCGCCAGGGCCTGGACCAGAGCATGGGGATCGCCATTGCCAGTCATCGACTGTACGGCAGTTTGCTCACCGACCTGCATGGTATGGGCAAAGTTGGAAAAGCTGGATCTCAGCTGTTCGGTTGCGCTGGTGCCGGCGAACTCGGGGTCCACCTTTGTGGCAGGGCGGGCGGCGGCATAGCCACCCGCGGCGGCAGTGATAGAGCGAATATCCATTCTGGATCTCCTCGAAGGTTAGGTTAACGTCTCAGCAGGTCCATCAGCGAAGATGACATCCCACGGGTTTGTTCGAACATTTTCAGGTTGGCGTCGTAGCTGCGCTGGGCTTCGCGGGCATCGGCAATCTCGATCATCAGATCGACATTGGAGCCATCGTAGTGGCCGCTTTCATCCGCCAAAGGGTGCGACGGATCATAGATGCTTTCCAGATCACTGCGGTCCAGGGTCACGCGACCGGTCTTGACCCGCTCGACATCGTTTTCCAGATCGCGCGTTGCTTCAAACGGCACGCTCTTGCGACGATAGCCAGGGGTATCGGCGTTTGAGATATTCTCGGACACGTGACGCAGTCGGGTGGCCTGAGCTTTCAGGCCACTGGCGGTTACGCTTAGGGAATTTGCAAATTCACTCATTGGTCATCTCCCTCTAGCGACCCAGGCTGGATCGCAGGATATTCATGGATGATTTGTAGATGGCGAGGGCGCGGTCATGCTGGCGCTTGACCTCAACCCCGTTGAGAATCTCGGTTTCAATCGAAACTGAATTGTCATTGGGGTCAGCTCCGACATCGGATCTGGTCACGGCCCAATCCATATTGGAGCCATTGATGCCATTCAGATGCGAGCCGCGAGAGGCCACCATGTCGCCCGGGCGCGGCCCGGCGGCATAGACCTCTTTAAAAGGTTTGATGTCCTTGGCGTGATAGCCAGGGGTATCCGCATTGGCGATGTTTTCTGACACCAGCGCCTGGCGCTTCCCAGCATGGGTGGCCATGGAGTATGCGATTTTAAAAACATTCAGTTCGGTGAACACCGGGGCTTCTCCCTCGATCAATTTCAATCAAGGCTTAACCCTGATTCCTTTAGAAATTGTTTCAGGAACTAGATGGAGGCCTCAGGCCATGATCGCAGAGCTGAAAGCTTTGACTGAACAAATCGCCAGTAAGAAACTGGCAACCTCTATGGGCCGCGTCAGCGGTATCACGGGAGGGGAAATAGAAATTTCCGGCCTGGAACGTGAGGCGCGAATCGGTGATCGCCTGGTGCTTGTGCGTGGTCCTGGCGATGAGCTTCACGGCGAAGTTCTCAAGATCGACAACAATAAAATCAGTATGTTACCTGATCGTGCACCAGATCGTGTGGCGATGGGCGATCGTGTCAGCCTGCATCCTGCGCCGGATTTTGCCCCCGGCGACAACTGGATTGGCCGGGTGATCGATCCCTTTGGCGAGCCGCTGGATGGCAAGCCAATGCTGCGCGGAGAAAAGGCGCGTGACCTGATGGCGCCGCCGCCAAAAGCGGCCGGCAGACGTCATATGGGCGCGCGACTCGATACCGGTTTGTCGGTCTTCAATACGATTCTCCCCATCGTTCAGGGCCAGCGAATTGGTCTTTTTGCGGGTTCTGGTGTTGGTAAATCGACCCTGCTCGCAAAAATGGCGCAGTTTATGGAGGCAGATGTGGTGGTCATGGCGCTGATTGGGGAGCGTGGCCGCGAAGTAAATCACTTTGTCGAAGATGTTTTGGGGCCCGAAGGCATGAAGCGGGCGGTTGTGGTTGCGGCGACCTCGGATCAATCGGCGCTGGTGCGGCGCCGCAGCGCCTGGGCGGCGATGACCATTGCGGAACATTTTCGCGACCAGGGCAAAAACGTGCTGTTCATGGCTGACTCGGTAACGCGTTTTGCCGAGGCCCATCGTGAAATCTCAGCCGCTTCGGGCGAGGCGCCAGCGCTGCGGGGCTTCCCCCCTTCGGTGACCCCATTGATCACCGGGCTTTGTGAGCGGGCTGGACCAGGGTCAGAGGGCCAGGGCGATATCACCGCAGTGTTCAGCGTTCTGGTTGCCGGGTCTGATATGGATGAGCCAATTGCGGATATTCTGCGCGGCGTTCTGGACGGGCATATCGTGCTCAACCGGGAAATTGCCGAACGGGGTCGGTTCCCGGCGGTTGATGTCTCGCGCTCGGTCTCACGAAGCCTGCCTGCGGCGGCCACGGAAGAAGAAAACGCAGTCATTTTGGAGGTGCGCAAGTTCCTGGGCTCTTATGAGCAATCCGAAGTGATGATCCGCGCCGGCCTGTACTCCGAAGGCAATGATGCGGTGCTGGACCAGGCGGTCAAGCTCTGGCCTGAGCTGGATGCTTTTTTTGGCAAAGACGATCCACAGGGCGTTGCCAACAGCTTTAGCCGCTTGCAGCTGATGTTGCGTCGGGCAACCAAGGGACGCTAGCCCCTAGTCAGAAGCGCAGACAAGAGGGCTTTGGTCCTCTTGTCATGACGGCAATTGATCCACCAGAAGACAAAAAAGGGCGCTTTCCAGACTATCTGGAAGCGCCTTTTGTAATTTGTTTGCTGAGGAGTCTAACTTACAGTGAAAGAAGTGTTAGCGCCAAAGAGGCAGAGGAGTTGGATCCTTCATAGGCTTGCAGCTCGGTTCGTGCCAGATAGGTGTTGACCAGTTTTGTCATCTGCTCTGGGTCAGAAAATATTGTCAGATCTTCAGAGCCAAATTGCTTTTCTGCAGCCTCTCGTAAGATACCCGTTTGCTGGTCAATATCTAGAACAGCCAAATCACTTGGTAGTCCAAGTGCGGTCTGCATCATTGACTGAAGCTGCGGTTGACCAATGATGTTGAGCCATTGTCCAGTGACAGACAGTTTTTCGCCTTCGTCATCAAAGGTCACCAAGTCAACCAGCTCCCGTTCGGCATACATGGCGATTTGCAAGGAAACATCCTGCGCGCCAACTGCGTCTTCAAACGACTGAACAACATTTTTGTCGGCGATCTCCTGCATCTTGTAGGTCAGGCCCGTCACAGGAACCAAGCCAGGCCCAAACCCAAAGGCATCGGCGAAGTCAATCCAGCGGTCGTCGCCCAGCTTATTGGCCAGGGCATCATCCGCTTTGCTACCATCCTCGAGCACTTTCTGAATCATCGCCTTTGAATCAATCTCATCGCCGAGACCAAAGGCATTCAGAGCCACTTCCAACAAGCGATAGTCAGAAACCAAATCCTCTGCGGTTTTGACCTTGCTGATGTTTTCCATGAAGTACTCGTTGTCGCGCTCCAGGATCGGATCCTTGTTGAAGTGCTCAAACTGGCGATCATAGGTGGACTGCAAGAAGGTCCAGCCGGTCAAACCTGTCGACAGGATGGTAGGTTCAAAGCTCATGACGGACGGATCGCCATCAGGCGCTCTTCGCGGGGCAACAGGGTGCGCAGCGATTTCAGACAACGGTAGTGATTGTCTTCCAGCAGCGCTTCGGTGGCCTCGGCAAGGGCGGAACGGCTGTCGACATCGACAAACACCTGGCTCAGCTCTTCGATGCGACGCAGCATGGGCAGGCGATCCTCTTCGGGGTCGCTGTCGCCGGTCAGAACCAGCTGGGCGGCGTAGCACACGCGGCGTACCGGCGTAGTTGCTTCTTCAGGGTGGATCGCGTCCCGCAGTCGGAGGATGTTGGCATCTGGTGTAACGATGGACAGACGGCTGCGTCGATCACCGTTTTCAATGACAGCACCATTTACCAAAACCCGCTCCTTGGGGGCAAGTTTGAGAACAAGTCCGCTCATAATTAAGTTGCTCCGCTGCGAAGGCCGCTCAGGACGGCCATGTTGACTTCAATCAGAGGTCTCACATTCGCTTTGCGCGAAAGGACCTTGCTGGTGTGTTGGCGCGTGAATTCGGCCAGGTAAAACAAGTTGTCTTTGACGTCCTGCGGCAGTTCGTTTTCTTTTGCAGCAAGATCAACTTCGAAAATATTCCACATCTTCCGATTTTTGTGGAGCGCCTCAGCCAGAACAGTAAACCCTTCAGGGCCTTTCTTCGCAGCTGCAGCCTTGTGGGCAGCAAGAAGATTATGTGTCGAGCGGGCGACGATATCATATTCGTGGTCTTTGGTCGTTTTGGTCGGGGCCTTTGCCGCCGAGTAGGCACTCTTCGCTTTCAGAAGTGCGTTCACGTGTTTTCCTAACGTATTATTTCTTCAGATTCTCTGAGAAGAGGGACCCAGGGCGTAGGATCTACGCCCTGGGTTAGGTCTTTTAACGGAACAGCTGCTGCAGTGTTTCCGGAGCCGAGTTGGCAATGGAAAGCGCCTGAACACCAAGCTGCTGCTGTGTTTGCAGAGCTTTCAGTCGCGCAGATGCTTCTTCCATGTTGGTATCCACCAGGGAACCAATGCCGCTCTTCATGGCGGTGGTCACTTTGGAAACAAAATCGTTCTGCTTTTCGATCCGCGAAGCAGACGCACCCAGAGCGGCAGCGCCGTCGACAGCGGTCTGGATCAGAGTTTCGATGTCGTCGATCGAGGCTTCAGCAGTTGTCGCATCGCTCATGTCAACGGTGGTCAGGACCAGGCTTGCTTCAAAATCAACCGAAGATACGGTGATGTTAGAAGCAGTCACTGCACCAGATGCATCACGGTCCAGCGAAGCCAGAACAGTGATGTCGCCACCAGCGGTGTTCAGCAGGTTGGCGCCGTTGAACTGAGAAGCGCCGATCACGGAAGTGATCTGGGCTTTCAGCTCGTTAACATCAGCTTCGAGTTTGGCGTGGTCAACGTTTTCACCAGTCGCGGCAACAACCTTTTCTTTCATCTGAGTCAGCAGCTCAGTGATCTGCTCGGCACCGGCGGTTGCAACAGCAACAGTCGATTCACCCAGCGACAGCGAGTCGGACACGGCTTCAAAGCCAGCAACGTCCGATTCCATAACCTTGGAGATCGCCCAGATGGCCGAGTTGTCTTTGGCCGAACCAACTTCTTTACCGGTCGAAATCTGGTTCTGGGTTTCAGTCAGGTTGTTGTTGATGGAGGACAATGTCTGCAGAGCAACCATTGCGCCATTGTTTGTCAGAATGCTGGTCATAGTGTTATTCCTTTAGCGATTGAGACACTTTGGTCTCGGAGTTTTCCCTGCCCCGAAGGGCGCTTTGGCGTCTTTCTGACAGTGCGTTCAGCCTGGAGGCTTCCGCGCCACCTCAGTGATGAGATGCAAGGAGACATTGCCGCGAAAGATGCTAAGGGAGTGCTAATGTCCAAAACCACATTCCGTAGAATTTTACTAAACCTCAGGGCGACTTAGCTGCGCTTCTCCAAACGTTGACCCGTGGTGGTGCCATAGCGTGCTTTGCGCCCGGCGCTGTCATAAACATCCAGGCCTTTTTTGACCCGGCGCAGTTCAGCCATACGGGTAGCAACGCTGCGGATACCGTCCATGGCGCTGTTGAGCAGTTCCTGATTGCGCGACACTTTTGTCTGTACCTGGCTCAGAGCCTCGCGCTCCAGGGTGTCGATGGTATTGAGCTGTGCAATCACCGATTCCTTGCGCGCGAGCAAAACCTCGATCTGTTCCAGTTCGCCACGCACCAGCGCGCTGCGTTCCTGGTCAAGAATATCGTCAAGCTCATCGATCAGTTTTTGTGGATCTAACTCGGTCATTTTTGAATCTAGGTTAGTCATTAGAAGAATCCTTCATTGCGTGATAAAGCGATTCGGCGAGGCCAATGCCGCCGGCTTCGGTAATTTGTTCGGCCTGTGCGCGGACAAGAAAACTGCTGAACTGGTCTTCCCCTTCGCCGCCACCGCCTAGGCCCTCGCGGCTCTTTCCGAGCCCCGCAGATTTCAACATTTCCGTTAAAAAAGAAGCTTCTAGCTGTTTAGCAGCATCGCGAATCGCTTCATCCGATGCTCTGTTCTGAAGCGGTTGTGGCGGTGGGGTCGCCACCGCGGGTGTTGTCAGATGGGGCATTCTGCACCTCTTTTGGGTTTTAATTCAGATTTATTCGATTTTTCTGAGAATGCCCCAAGAGCGGTTAAAATTACCGTAACCGGTTCACGCTAAGGGTGAAGGCATCGAGATAGAACGTCTGGAATCCTATGCTTACGAATGTACTCTTTGGTCAGGTGCGCCCCAGCACTGCAGACCCATCTAGCCTCAAGGCATCAGAAAGCCCGATGCGGCAGCAAGCCAACCGTAGCTTTTCTGATCATATGGATGATCGCGCACGGCGCGACGAGGCAAATTCAGTTTCCGAAAACAAACGCGCTCAGCAGTCCGAAAAGGCCGCTGAACAGCGAGACAAGCCCCGAGACAAGGCCGACGGCTCCAAACAGGCTGATCGGGACGATGATTCAGATACCAAGCTCCGCACCAAACCCGAAGCATCCGCTGATATGCGCCAGGGTGAGGTAGAAATCACTGCGGAGGCGGATCTGGCAGAGCCCGATTTTGAGGCCGATCTGCAGCCGCAGGACACGGCTGAGTTGCAGGATCCCGACACGCAGGAACAGGATGACACCGCAGAGGCAGAGCCGGCCGCAGAGGTCGACAGCCTTGCCGTGGCAGCACCGCAGACTGGGGACGTAAAGCGGACCGACGCAAAGGTAGGTGATGCCACTGCAAGTGCATCAAAAGCCGGTTCCGGTGCTGCAACAGAGCGCTCCCTCGTGGCGGGTCAGGTTGCAAAAGGCAGTGATCAAGTCATGAGCGCTGACACGCCTGTCGCTGATGAGGCAGAGGTGGAAACCGCCAAGGCCCCGACCACTGGTTCGGCAGAGCAAGGTGCTAAAACACCTGCCCAGGCAATTCTAACGGCCCAGGCCGCAGAGGGCGACCGGACTGCCAAGGAAAAGATGCTGGCAGCGGAGGAGGCCGCCAAGGCGGAGCTGGCCAAGGAGGCCAGGGCGACCCCTCAGAGGCCGCAGGACGGGGTCCAGTCTCAGTCGCAGACTGTGCAACGCGCCGCCGCTACACCTGAGACAGCGGCCAACGCCAAGCTGGAGGCGACTGCCCTGAACAACATCGCGCCCAAGGGCGATTCGGACGCAGACAGAACGGCAGAAACGTTGCCCCGTGATGGCCTGCGGGATGGCGGAGCCAAAGCCGGCATCACAACCGAGGCTGCCGCCTTGGCCGCTGGTCAAAACCGCGCCTCGGCCCCGACTGAACCAGGCCGCAGGGCACAGGGCCGCGCCAGTGAAGCGCGCGAGGCTCAGGCCGTTGTCACTGGCAATGCCAGTCCGACCTCAGCCGCAGCGATTTCAAAAGCAAATGCAGCGCAGGCCACTGCGGTGCAACAGGCCTTTGCGGCTCAGGCCTTGGGCGCAGATGCTGCCAAAACCGGTGGGCAAGGTGGTGAGTCGCAGCTGATGGGCAGCGAATCGCCTTCGACGGCAGTGCAGCCAGGGCTGTCGCAGCTGCTGGCCGAAGCCGTGGTGCAACCCGGTACGGTTCATCGCCCGGAAACGCCGCGCATGGTTGCGGCGCAATTGGCCCAGGCCATTGTCACCAAGGGTGATCGCAATGTTGATGTCGCCCTGAACCCGGAAGAGCTTGGCCGGGTGAAGATGCGGGTATCGACCAGCGAGGCGGGAATCACCGTGATTATTCAGACTGAGCGGGCCGAAACCGGTGATCTGATGCGCCGCCATATCAACGAACTTGCGGATGAGTTCCGCAAGATGGGTTTTGAAAACGTCTCCTTTGAGTTCAATGGCGGCGGCGCCTCCAGCGGCTTTGCCAATGAACAGGGAAGCGATCAACCCGGCTCCGGAAGAGCCTCTTCCGAAGAGACAGATGAACTTGCTGCGGCCACGGTTGCAGAAACACAGGCAAAACACCTCCGGCTTGGAAATGCCGGCGTGGACATGAGGGTTTAACCGATGACAACCGAAGTATCTTCTGCCACCGCGGCAGCGAGCACCAATACAACCAGCTCCGGCGCCGCCAGCGGCACCAAGCTGACCTCTGACTTTGATACCTTTATCAAACTGCTGACGGCGCAGGCAAAGTATCAGGATCCGACCGAGCCGATGGACAATACCGAATACGCCTCGCAGTTGGCGGAATTCTCCATGGTTGAACAGCAGGTTCTCACCAATGACAACCTCGGTTCGGCGCTGGATCAGCTGGGTCTGGGCAATATGGCGGCCCTGACTGGCTGGGTTGGTATGGAAGTCCGGTCTGCCACCGCAGCCCAGTTTGACGGCACCAATCCAATCAATGTGGCGCCGAATCCGGCAGCCGCTGCCGATGATGTGACCCTGGTGGTCAAAAACTCCGATGGAGATGAGGTCAACCGCATTACCCTGCCAGTCAGCGCTGAACCCTATAACTGGGATGGCACCAATTTTGGCGGCGATACCGTGCCCGCTGGTGCCTATAGCTTTGTGGTTGAGAGCAAGGTGAAGGGCGAGGTCGTTCTGTCTGAAATTGCCGAAGTCTATACCTCTGTGCGTGAAACCCGGATGCAGGGCAATGACGTGGTGCTGATCAACGAGACCGGCGCGGCGATTCTGGCCACCAGCGTGACCGCGCTGCGTGATCCCAGCCAGGTAGGGGCTTGATCCCAGGGGCGTCGCCGGCTCTAGAGGTGTAGCTTTCCACTGGTTTGAAAGCGCAGCCCGGAGTGTGATGCCCTGCAAGGCCTGGACACAAATTTTGATCAGCGGTTTTTTCGATCGCTGCAGGCGCAGGGACTGGATGTCTCTGCGCCATTGCCGTTGCAGGGCGGGCGGTCAAACCGGGTGTGGCGCTGCGGCGATCTGGTGCTCAAGCTTTATCTTTCGCAGCGCTCCAATCCGCTGTTTGCCAATGATCCCAATCGCGAAGTGGCGGCGCTGACCGCCCTTGCAGGGACCGGAATGGTGCCGAATCTACAGGTTTCAGGTGCGTTTGAGGGGCATAACTGGCTGATCTACGGTCATATCTTCGGCTCTCCCTGGCAACAGGATACTGGCCATGTGGCGCAGCTTTTGGGGCGGTTGCACGATCAACCAGGGTTTCCCGAGCTCGCCGAAGGTGTCAATGGCAGCGCCGCGCTGGAGGCGCAGACTCTGGCGATTCTGCAGGGGTGCAGCACCAGGGCTGGGCGCGTTGAGCAGATCAAAAGTCTACGCCCTTTTGGCCAGGTGCCACCCCTGGCGCAATGCGCTTTGATCCATGGGGATCCGGTGCCGGGAAACCTGTTGGCCCATGATGGCACCCTGACCCTGATTGATTGGCAATGCCCGCAGCTCGGCGATCCCAGCGAGGATCTGGCCCTGTTCCTGTCGCCAGCCATGCAGTTTCTTTATCGCGGTGCGGTGCTGTCACCGCAGGAGGAAGAAGAGTTTCTGACCGCCTACCCCGACCCTCGCGTGGTCGGACGGTATCTTGCGTTAAAGCCTTGGTTTCATTGGCGTATGTCGGCCTATTGTCTTTGGCGAAGCGGGCGCGGTGATCCGCGCGATTCGGAGGCGCTGGAACTGGAACTGGCGGCAATGGAGGCAGCCAGGGGTTAATCCATCAGGCTCAGCAGCGCATAGGCCGGGGGCATCACCAGTCTGCGGGCGCGGCCAAAGGGAAAGCGCTTCATCCCCTGCATCACTGGGGAATAGGGCAGATCGGGCTGTTTGCCCTGCACCAGATCCGCCAAAAGCCGACCTGCATAGCTTCCCATGGCGACGCCATTGCCGTGGTAACACAGCCCCGCAAACAGGCCCTGATGATCGGGGATGGCGCCTACAAAGGGCACCAGATTGCGCGACAGGCAGACCATGCCAGACCAGCAATGGGTTGTCTCAACGAACTTCCAGGCCGGGAAGAGCTGTTCAAAATCGCGCCGTAGCTTACGTCGAATACCTGCCTCCACCCGCGGTGAGGACATCAGGCCGCCGCGCATGCCAAAGAGAAACCGCCGATCTGGCATCAGGCGGAAATAATGCAGCATATTGCGGCTGTCATAGGCGATCTGATCACTGAACCAGCCCTGCGCCTGCAGCTCATCCTCGTCCATGGGGCGGGTGACCATGGCGGTAGACTGCGTCGGCATGTAGCGCGCCGCCAGCCAGTCCGGCAGATCATCCGAGGAGTAGCCATTGGTGGCAATTACCACGGAAGCGCTACGGATCTTGCCCTTGGGGGTGGTGACAATCTGCTGGCCGCCAGCCTTGGCGATTTTCAGCGCTGGGCTGTGTTGGAACAGCTTGGCTCCTGCCTTTTCCGCCGCGCGCGCCAGG
>NZ_JBDWPJ010000142.1:0-15564 GCF_039971195.1 Pseudophaeobacter sp. | reverse complement strand
AGGGTCGAGGTGAGCAACCGGGTCCAGAGCAGCTGCTGGGAGGACAGCACGCGCACGGTATCTTCGCGCAGCCCCAGCAGGGTTTCGAAATTGGCAGCGCTCATGCTGACATTGCCCTGCAGGAACTGGGACACCAGCAGGTCAGAAATATTGGGCGGATGGGCCATCACCAGCCGGGTGAAGGCAAACATCAAGAAGGGTGAGAGCGCCAGCAACAGGGTGAGCGCATTCATCAGCCGCAGCTGGGCACCAAAAGCATTGGCAAGTCGAGAGTGAGACAGGAGTTTTCGCGCCGCGAGCCAAAGTAGAGTGCCCGCAAGAACCAGAAGATTCAGATCCAGATAGCCATTGATCAGCGCGTCAGCTTCCATTGTCCCCCAACCTTTCGTTCAGCAGCGCCCGCATCTCAACGAGCATGTCGTCGGTTACTTCCTCATCCTCAACAAGACGGGCGACCAGGGCCGCGGGCGTATCGTTGAACAGCTTGCTCGAAAGGTTTTTCAGAGAGGTTTTTTGATACTCTGTTTTGGGAATGGCGGGGCGGTAGATCAGCGAGCGGTCAGCCCTTTCACTGGTCAAAAAGCCCTTTTGTTCCATAATCTTCAGAACGGTTGCCACAGAGGTATAGGCGCGTTCCTGTGCCTGATTGAGCACCGCCAGGATTTCCCTGACAGTGCCGCCCCCGGTGGCCCAGACGACGGTCATGAATTCAAGCTCAACCTCGGTCAGCAGTGAATTGTCCTGTTTCTTACGCATGTCGTCTTATGTCCGGTCCATTTTGGTCTTTGAACGATGTTAGGGGATGCGGGGGCATATTGAAAACTATTTCTTTAGCAGAGCCGTGGTTCAGGACTGGGCCCAGTTAAAAGGAGCGCTTCCGCGCGCCTATTTTCCGAACAGCACCAGGTGACATGTCGACCGAGAGGGCGGTTCAAGGCGCGCGCGGCCTTGGTGGGCTGAGAAGGCCTTGAAGGGCAGGTTTGCCTTCAAGGCCCATGTCCAGTGTGTTTAAGGTTTGCGCATCAAGGGCGGGCCGCTGGCGCGGGGCCTATGGCCCCCTTGACCCGCTGATTGCAGCAGGCTGCGTCAGACCTTCCAGAAGGTGAACACCCCCCAGAGAATGGCCAGCCCCAGGGGCCACCAAAGCGGCATGCCGACCAGCCCCAGCCAGGCCAGGAAGATATAGCTGGTGCCCAAGAGGGTGATGAACAGGCGATCCCCCCGGGTGGTGGTGAGTCCCAATACGCCTTTGCGGGCGTCGCCGCCGGGAGTGCGGATCTCTAGTAGGACCAAAAGGCCGATGGCAGAGAAAATACCGATAAAGACCAGTGCAGTGGGCCAGGTCCAGGCCATCCATGACAGCATTACACTCTCCCCATCGCAAAACCTTTTGCGATATAGTTGCGGACGAACCAGATCACGATGGCCCCCGGAATGATTGTCAATGTGCCCGCGGCTGCCAAGAGGCCCAGCTCGTAGCCCGCGCTGGAGGCTGTTTTGGTCATGGTGGCGGCGATGGGTTTGGCCGCCACGGCCGTCAGGGTCTTGGCCAGGAGCAGTTCTACCCAGGAGAACATGAAGCAGAAGAAGGCAGCCACGCCGACGCCGGCTTTGATCGAGGGAATGAAGATAGTGCCAAAGAAGCGCGGGAAGGAATAGCCGTCCACATAGGCGGTCTCATCAAGCTCTTTGGGGATGCCGCCCATGAAGCCTTCGAGGATCCAGACCGCGAGGGGGATATTGAACAGGCAATGGGCCAGGGCCACCGCCAGATGGGTGTCAAAGATGCCCACTGCCGAATAGAGCTGGAAGAAGGGCAGGGCAAAGACCGCCGCTGGCGCCATCCGGTTGGTCAAGAGCCAGAAGAACAGCTGTTTGTCGCCCAGAAAGCGATAGCGCGAGAAGGCATAGGCGGCCGGCAGGGCCACAGCGACCGAGATCACCGTGTTGATGCTCACGTAGATGATCGAGTTGATATAGCCCCAGTACCAGGAGGGATCGGTGAAGATGGTGGCGTAGTTTTCCAGCGTGAAGGTCTGCGGGAACAGCGAGAAGCCGGAGAGGATTTCGTTTGTAGTCTTAAAGCTCATCGCCACCAGCCAGTAGATCGGCAGCATCAGGAAGAGGATATAGACAATGGGGATGATAGATCGTTTTTGCATCTCTCAAACCCTCCTTAGTTCAGATCGTCTTTGGTCATCAGGGTGTAAAACAGCCAAGAGACCAGAAGCGTGATTGCAAAGTAGATGAGCGACATGGCAGCGGCGGGACCGAGGTCAAACTGACCCAGGGCGATTTTCACCAAGTCGATCGACAAGAGCGTGGTAGAGTTACCGGGGCCACCACCGGTGAGCACAAAGGGCTCGGTGTAGATGTTGAAACTGTCCATGAAGCGCAACAGAATGGCGATGGTCAGGACGGTTTTCATCTTGGGCAGCTGGATGAAGCGGAACACCGCCCAGTTAGAGGCACCGTCGATCTTGGCGGCCTGGTAATAGGCATCCGGGATCGAGACCAGCCCGGCATAGGCCAGAAGCACCACCAGCGAGGTCCAGTGCCAGACATCCATGGTGACAATTGTCACCCAGGCGGCCAGCGGATTCTGGGTCATGTCATAGGAAATGCCCAACACATGGTTGAGGAAATAGCCCAGGAGGCCGATATCCGGCAGGGTAAAGATGTTCCACATGGCGCCAACCACGTTCCAGGGGATCAGCATCGGCAGGGCCATCAGCACCAGACAGACCGGCACCCAGAAGCCCTTGCGCGGCATCGCCAGGGCGATGGCAATTCCGAGGGGAACCTCGATGATCAGGATCAGGAAGGTGAAGAGAAACTGACGTCCAAGGGCGGCGTGAAAGCGATCAGAGCGCAGGATCTGCTCGAACCAGTCGAGCCCCTGCCAGAAAAACACGTTGTCGCCAAAGGTTTCCTGCACCGAGTAATTGACCACTGTCATCATCGGAATGAGCGCGTTGAAGGCGACCAGGATCAGAACTGGCAGGACAAAGAACCAGGCTTTTTGGTTTTCGGTTTTCATTGCTCCGCCTCCGATGCGGTGTCGGGGGTACTGGCCAGCCAGCCGTCCACATAAAGCCGGGTTTGATCCCGGCGAAAATCGAGATGCACTGCGGCGCCTTTTTCGGGGCCTGCGCCTTCGACAATCGCATTGATGCGGCTGCCATTGGCATTGCATTCCACCACCGTGTGACGCCCCACATCCGAGACCTTGGTGACGGTTGCGGGCAGGCCTGCATCGGCCAGGGAGACAAACTCGGGGCGAATGCCCAGCTCTGTTTGGCCGGTGGCCTCGCCGCGGATGGGCCCTTCCAGCGCGATGGCCTGGGTGCCAAATCGGGCAACGCCGGCCTGCAAGTCACAAGGCAGGATATTCATCCCCGGAGAGCCGATGAAATGGCCCACGAAGGTATGCGCGGGGCGTTCAAACAGCTCCACTGGCGTGCCGATCTGAACGACCTCACCCTGCTGCATCACCACCACCTGATCCGCAAAGGTCAACGCCTCGGTCTGGTCGTGGGTCACGTAGATCATCGTCGCTTTGACGCGCTGATGCAGTTCTTTCAGTTTCGAGCGCAGCTTCCATTTTAGATGCGGGTCGATCACTGTTAGCGGTTCATCAAACATCACCACATTGACGTCTTCGCGCACCAGTCCCCGGCCCATAGAGATTTTTTGCTTGTTGTCAGGGCTCAGGCCTGCAGCCTTTTGGTCCAGCATCTCGGTGACTTCGAGCATCTCGGCAATTGCCATAACACGCGTCCGCACAGTGTCCTCGTCGCGGCCACGGTTGCGCAGCGGAAAGGCGAGATTGTCGTAGACCGTCATGGTGTCGTAGATCACCGGGAACTGGAACACCTGGGCGATATTGCGCTGATCCGGAGGCAGGGCGGTGACGTCCTGGCCGTCAAACAGGATCTTGCCTTCAGAGGGCACCAGCAGGCCGGAGATGATGTTCAGCAGGGTGGATTTGCCACAGCCCGAAGGGCCAAGCAGCGCATAGGCGCCGCCGTCGCTCCAATCCAGATCGATTTCCTTCAGCGCATAGTCTGACGGGGATTTGGGTGCGGGCATATAGCTGTGCCGCAGCTTTGAGAGTGTAATTTTTGCCATTATTAAGCCTCAGGCTGCGCGGGAGCCATCGGGTGCAAAGAAGTAGCACGCCGAAGGGTCCATGTAGAAATTATGCATTTCGCCAATCTCGTAGGGGTGCACCCCAGCCGAGAGCGAGACCCAGTTGGCATGGATCTCACCGCCAGCGGAATTACCGAGGCCAAGGTCGAAATGCGCAGAGCTTTCGGAACCGGAAAGCTCTGTCACCTGCACCTGACCAGCCAGCTGCACAGTGGCTTTTTCGCTGGCGCTGGGCAGGACGTGATAGGGGCGGATGGCGATGGAATAGGGACCGTCGCTCAGCCCGGCGGCAGGGCCGTTCAATTGCCAGCTCACCCGTGATCCCATGCGGGCGGTTGTGCCCTCTTTCACCACTGTAGCAGTATTGATCGGCGGGTCGGAAAACACCCGCGCCGCGTCCAGGTTTTCCGGGTTGCGGTAGATCTCGGCCGTGGGGCCAAACTGGGTCACGCGCCCGTCGCGCATCAGGGCTGTTTTGCCGCCCAAAAGCAGCGCCTCTTCGGGTTCCGAGGTGGCATAGACCACCACAGCCCCGCGACCGGCAAACAATTCAGGTAGCTGGTCGCGCAGCTCTTCGCGCAGCTTGTAATCAAGGTTGGCGAGCGGTTCATCCAGGAAAACGGCGCGGCTTTCCTTGGCAATCGCCCGCGCCAGGGCGCAGCGTTGCTGCTGGCCACCAGAAAGCTCGTGCGGGCGACGCTGCAGCATCGGCTCCAGCTGCAGGATCTTGGCGGCCTCAGCAACGCGGTCTTCGATCTCGGACTTCGCCATCCCAGCCACCTTGAGGGGCGAGGCGATGTTCTCGTAAACCGTCATATGCGGGTAGTTGATGAAAAACTGGTGCACCAGACTGATGTTGCGTTTCTGGGTGCTGAGCCGCGAGACATCCTCGCCCTCCATCAGCACCTGACCGCTGGCCATCGGGTCCAGCCCAGCCATCAGTTTGATCAGCGAGGTCTTGCCCGACCCGGTGGCGCCCAACAGGACGTTAAAGTGACCGGGCTCCAGCAACAAAGATGTATCCTTGATATGCTCGATCGCGCCGACGCGCTTGGTCACGTTTCTTAGTTCAAGTGCCATCGTTGTTTGACTTTCCGGCAACCGGCCCTGCAGCAAAGACTGGTAGGGGCCGTGTCTGTAGTTCGCAGGGGAGAAAGAGCCCCGAAACACAGTCGAAACAATGCTTCGGGGCGGGGTGCCGGGCCAATGCCAAAGAGGAACAGGCCCGACGGGGAGGAGCGGTTACTGCGAGGCCCAGCGGGCGACCAGCTCGTCATAGTTGACGGTCTGACCTGCAGGCTTCTCGTTCTCCAGCGGTGGCTTGGCACCGCCATTGGCATACCACCATTCGGCGTCTTTCTCTTCGTTCAGACGCGGGCCACAACCGCCGTAGATCTCAGCCTGCTCATCTGCACGCTGCATCCGGGCCATGGTGATGTCCATTTCCTCGGCCAGACGATCCATGGCTTCCTGCGGTGTAAAGGCACCGGAGTTCACGTCACCAATCTGCTGCCACCAGATCTGGGCCAGCTTTGGATAGTCAGGCACGTTCACACCAGTTGGCGACCAGGCCACACGATCGGGCGAACGGTAGAATTCGACCAGACCACCCAGGTTGGCGGCACGCTCAGAGAAGCTCTCGTGGTTGACCGAGCTATCGCGAATGAAGGTCAGACCCACATGAGACTTCTTCACATCGACAGTTTTGGACACAACAAACTGAGCATAGAGCCAGGCTGCCTGCGACCGCTCAAGCGGTGTCGACTTGAGGAAGGTCCAGGAGCCAACGTCCTGATAACCAACCTTCTGACCTTCTTCCCAGTAGGGACCATGTGGGCTTGGCGCCATCCGCCACAGCGGCGTGCCAGCTTCGTCCACGGTGTTGTTGCCTTCGGACTGTGGCTTTACCATATCGGCGGTAAAGGCGGTGTACCAGAAGATCTGCTGGGCAACATTGCCCTGCGCCAGGGCTGGCAGCGACTGGTAGAAGTCATAGGACGCCGCACCGGGAGGCGCGTATTTGCGCAGCCACTCGTCCCATTTGCGGATCGCATAGACCGCAGCCGGACCGTTTGCAGCACCGCCACGGGTGACGCTTGCGCCCGCTGGGTTACAGGAACCGGCTTCCATACGGATGCCCCATTCGTCGATAGGCACGCCGTTTGGCTCACCTTTGGAGCCGGCACCGGCCATCGACAGCCAGGCATCGGTCATACGCCAGCCAAGGTCAGGCGCACGTTTGCCGTAATCCATGTGGCCGTAGATCGCGGTTCCGTCGATTTCTTTGACGTCTTCGCTAAAGAATTCGGCGATGTCCTCATAGGCAGACCAGTTGACCGGAACGCCCAGGTCATAGCCGTACTTTGCCTTGAAGGCCTCTTGCAGGTCGGCGCGATCAAACCAGTCTTTGCGGAACCAATACAGGTTGGCAAACTGCTGATCGGGCAGCTGATAGAGATCACCATCGGGACCGGTGGTGAACTGGGTGCCCATGAAATCGTCAAGATCAAGACCAGGGTTGGTCTGGTCTTTGAAATCACCCGCCATCATATCCGTGAGGTTATGGGCCAGCTGTAGGCGCGAGTGGGTGCCGATCAGATCCGAGTCATTGACATAGGCATCATAGAGATTGCGCTGTGTCTGCATCTGGGTCTGAACCGCCTGCACCACTTCGCCTTCGCCGAGGATCTGGTGATTAACCTTGATCCCGGTGATTTCTTCAAAGGCTTTGGTGAGAACTTCCGACTCGTAAGAATGCGTCGGGATGCCCTCGGAGAGCACGTTGATCTCCATTCCTTTGAAGGGCTCCGCGGCGGTGATAAACCACTGCATCTCGCTCATCTGTTCGTCTTTGGTCAGGACCGAGGGCTGAAATTCCTCTTCGATCCATTTAAGTGCGGCTGCTTCATCGGCATAAACCGCCTGTCCCGCAGCCACGGCGCATACCGCTGCTGCGGACAAAAGATACCTGCGCATCTTTTCCCTCCCTAAAAGTCTGTAAGGTCAGCTGCGCTCTCTCGCATCTGACTGGCATTTAGCTTTCATATCGGTGTCATGGTTGTCAAACTAAAAATTTAGTTTATATGTAACTACATGAAATGATGCTTTTATTTTTGATCCTTTTTGAGGCGTCAATGGTCGGCGGAGTGAGTCTTTTTGCCACCATTTCCTTGCTGCAATGCGGCAGGGTCTTGCCATGGCTGGACTGCGCCGGGGGCGAAATAGCCATCGCAGTAGCACGCAAACCGGGGTAAGAGAGCCTCATGAGCGAAATAGACACATTCGAGATCTTCCTGACCGCAGCCCCAGGGTTAGAATCTGCCCTTTTGGCCGAAGCCCGCGAGGCGGGATTCGCCGAAGCTAAATCCGTGCCCGGCGGGGTCATCGTTCAGGGCGGTTGGCGCGAAGTCTGGCGGGCCAATCTGTGCCTGCGCGGCGCGGCCCGGGTGCTGGCCCGCATTGGCGAATTCCGCGCCTTCCATCTGGCGCAGCTGGACAAGCGGTCGCGCAAATTCCCCTGGGGCGAGGTGCTGCGCCGCGACGTGCCGGTGCGGGTCGAGGTCTCCACCAATAAAAAGTCCAAGATCTACCATGCCGGGGCCGCCGCACAGCGGGTGGAAAAGGCGCTGGTCGAAAGCTTTGGTGCGACGGTTTCCAAAGAGGCCGCGCTGACGCTGAAGCTACGTATTGATGACAATATGTGCCAGTTCAGCGTCGATACCTCCGGAGAGGGGCTGCACAAGCGGGGCCATAAATCCGCCGTTGGCAAGGCGCCAATGCGGGAAAACCTCGCGGCGCTGTTTCTGCGCGATTGTGGCTTTGACGGGCGGGAACCGGTGGTGGACCCGATGTGTGGCTCCGGCACCTTTGTCATTGAGGCCGCCGAGATTGCGCTGGGTCTGGTGCCGGGGCGCAGCCGTAGTTTTGCCTTTGAGCAGATGGCCAGTTTTGACGCCGTGGCCTATGCGGCGCTCAAGGCGGAGTTGACGCCGCAGGATGTGGGCATGACGGGGTTGAGTTTCTATGGCTCGGATCGCAATGCGGGCGCTGTGGAAATGGCGACCTCCAATGCCGAACGCGCCGGAGTGTCAGCCTGTACTCAGTTCAGCCAGCACGCGGTCAGTGATCTGATGCCGCCCGAGGGGGTGAAACCCGGTCTGGTGATCGTCAACCCGCCCTATGGCGCCCGGATTGGCAACAAAAAGCTGCTCTTTGCGCTCTATGGTGCCTTGGGGAAGACCTTGATGGAGCGGTTTTCCGGCTGGCGGGTCGGCATTGTCACCAGCGAGACCGGATTGGCCAAGGCCACGGGCCTGCCGCTGCTGCCGCTAGGGGCTCCGGTGGCGCATGGCGGGCTCAAGATCCGCCTGTTCAAGACCAATCCGCTGCCGTGACGTGAGGCTCCGCTTTACCCGGAACCGCCCCGCAGGGCATCAAGAGGCCAGAGAATTCCTGCGGGCAAAGAGCGTAAAACAACATGACGACAGATCCTATTGGTGGCCATGATGGCCCCTATGCGGCCCCCATTCTGGTGGCAGAACAATCGGTCTTGCCAGAGTGGATCGACTATAACGGCCATATGAACGTGGGCTACTACGGCCTGGGTTTTGACCGGGCGATTGATCAGCTGTTTGATCATCAGCTTGGCAATGGGGAAGCCTATGTGCGGGCAGCCGGGCAGGGGCTGTTTGTACTGCAATCCAGCATCCAGTTCCTCAAAGAGCTAAAACAGGGGCAGCAATTTTCCGTGCAGTTTCAGCTGATTGACCATGATCTGAAACGCATCCATTTCTGGGCGGAAATCCAGATGGAGGGCGCTATTTGCGCCACTCAGGAAGTCCTGGCGATGAATGTTGATCACACCAGCAAACGCGCCACGGCTTTCCCGGGCTGGCTGCAGGCCCGCCTGGCGCAGATGCAGCGGGATCACGCCAGCCTGCCGCGTCCTGCTGGCTTGGGCGCCAAGATCGGCATCCGGCGCGGCTAGCTCTTTTTGGGATTTACCGGGGCTGGCAAGCCAGTAAAAAGGGGCGCTGCAAAGCGCCCCTTTGGTGTGTTCAACAGGATGAGCTGGCCTAGATGTAATGGTCCATCTCATTGTCTTCGCTTTGGTCGGCCCCCGGGTCGTCTTGCTCTTCGACCGGCTGGTTCATCAGCGCCATGACGTCTTCTGCGCTGGGCTCGCCGTCGTCCGGCGTCCCTGGACTCTGGGCCATATTGGCCGCGTACCAGGTATCCAGCCCCTCGTCCGACACACCGCCATTGGCATAGCTTGTGCTGTTCGAGGCCGCAGCGGCCGGATCATAGCCACCGTTCAACACCTGCTGGCTGCCATCCGGATTGGTCACCACGAGCGACATTGAGCTGAGGTCAATGTCATCCAGGGTCAGGCCCGTATCGCTCCACAGGGTGAAGTTGGCGTTGTTGACCGTGCCATCGGTGCTGTCCGGCGATTGGCCAAATTGCACCATGCCGTCAAAGTTTTCCGGCACTGTGCTGCCATCGTCCAGCGTGTTCACCGCATTGGCCTGCGCCGCATGTCCGGTGACCGGCAGGGCGTTTTCATCGGGGAAGAAGTTCAACCCGGGCACATCTGCATCATCAGTCATGTTGAAGAACAGCCCGTCCACATCGGCAACTTCGCCGTCGTAGGAGGTCGGTGCCAGCTTGATGAACAGCTGGCCTTCAGGGGTCTGGGTGACCTCGACCGTGACACTGGGATCGCCATTGCCGCCGATTTCAAAACTGACAGAGGCCTTGTCTGCGCCGCCACCGGTGTCGCCACCGCCACCGCCTGTACCAGATCCACCTGTACCAGATCCGTCAGTCCCCGAGCCACCAGTCCCCGATCCGCCCGTACCGGAGCCACCTGTGCCGGAGCCGCCAGTCCCAGACCCGCCAGTGCCAGATCCTCCTGTGCCGCCGCTACCTTTGCCAGATCCGCCCGTCCCGGAACCACCAGTACCTGAGCCACCCGTTCCAGACCCACCTGTGCCGGAGCCGCCAGATCCAGACCCGCTATGGTCTTCGTCGCGCTCCTGCCACCATTTCTTTTTGCCCCAACGGCCCTTGCCGCCGCCTGAGCCACCTGTGCTGGAGCCGCCAGTCCCAGACCCGCCAGAACCGGATCCGCCTTTGCCGGAACCGCCAGTGCCAGATCCGCCGGTCCCTGAGCCGCCGGTCCCCGAACCGTGATCATCATCGTCCTGTTGCCAGTGTTTGCGGCCACCGCGTCCACCGTAGTGGTTGGCGAGCCTGTCGCTGTACCAGCTGTTCAGTCCGTCATCGCGGACACCGCCGTCGTGATAGCTCCTACTTTGGCAGGCACCCTTGCCTGCCCCGGCAGAGCGTCCGCCGCCCCAGTTCGAAAAGTTTCCCCAGCCCATGATCTACACCCTTTCACAGTTCACCCTTTCTGCCCCGGCAACGTCTCCGTTGGTCAAGCCCACAGTTGAAAGTGGACGGCAGATTCAATCGCAACAGTCTAGGGTTGGTTGGATTTTGAACCAAATTTTTGCCGCATTTTGGGCAAATTTGCCTTATTTTCCGCAAGAATTGGAAACAAAGAGCCTGGCGTTCTAGTGATTGTCCTAAATCATCCTGAGATTGCGCTTGGACCATTGCGTTTCCGCTGCGAATCGGAGCGGTCCTTTTTGGATGCGCCTTCTGCTTGGTCGCGATCTCTCCTGAAAATTGCCATTTTCTGCGCCTAAAGTGTTACCAGTAAGAGTTAGCTGGTCACCGCGCCAAGGGCGTAGGAGACACGGATAGGGCCCTCCCCCATGACGGACGGGCAAGGCAGAGGAGAGCGCCGGTGGCAGACGGAAGCTTTGATGAACGCGCGGCCTATATCAGTGCCAAGGCGCAGGAGACCCTGGGCGAAGCGCCGGATCGGATCACCACGCCCGGTGGCAAGTCGCGGTCCTCCATGCGGCTGCATTTTGGCGAGCGCAGCGCCATTGCCACCCTGCGCGATAATTTCCGACGCACCCATCTGGAGGCCTATGTGCTGGAACAGTTAGGCCCGCATTGTGACGACATACCGCGGGTTCTGGGCGTCAACGAGGATGTGTTGTTTCAGTCCGACACCGGCGAGATCCGGCTGAGCCGCGAGGTTCTGGAGCATGGTGAGGGTGATCAGGTCGAACTGGCTGCCGAGGCCTGCGCTGCGATCTTTCGCATTCATGCAGCTGCCCGCCAGACCGATCTGGGCGAGATGCTGCCGCATCTTGGATCGAACCGGGATTGGATCATCAATCTGGTGGGATCGGTGGATGCGCTACAGGCCTATTCCATGGGCATCCCCAAGGAGTTTGATTTTGTTGCCGTGGCCGAACGGATGGACCAGCCCGGGCGGCAATTTCTGAAATGGGATTGCCGGGCAGGCAATGCCGCCATTGGCGATGATGGCTTTGTGCGCTGGTTTGACTTTGAATATGCCGGTCTGCGTCACGGGGCTGAGGATTTTGCCTGGCTCATCGCCGATGAAACCTGGCCGATTGCGCCAGACCGTATGGCGGATGTGATGATCGATACCTTTGATCACAGCGCGGGCTACGAGCTTGAGGACTATCTGGATTACCTCTCGGTCTATGTCAGCCTGCATGCGGTGCAACGGCTGAAACTGATCCAGAAAGAGGTGAAGAAACGCGGCTGGCTGAGCAAGGCGCGGGTGGTCAAATACGATGATGCGGGGGTGCATCCGGACTATGCCCTGCAGCTCTGTCGGGTCGGGGCCTATTATGCGGCGCAGTCAAAACTGACCGCACCGCTGGCGCGCAATTTTGAAGCCGCGGCGCGGGCCTTCAAGGCCATCGCGGAGGGGTAGGTGTCATACCCACCAAGGGGAGACCTCGTCCGCGGGTGGGGGTGAAGCCCCCGCCCGAGGGGGCGGACGAGGGCTGCCCGACCTACCGGCCGAGCGAAGGTTGATTTCAGACCTTGATGAGGATCACAGCCCCATCTGGCGTACCGCCAGATCGCGCATGATCTCTTCCGAGCCGCCGCCAATGGCCATGACCTTGACCTCGCGGTAGATGCGCCCCACCCGGTTGCCGCGCAGATAGCCGGCCCCGCCCAGGATCTGCATCGCCTCTGAGGCGCAAAATTCGCAGGCCTTGGTGGCAAAGAACTTGGCCTTGCTCAGTTCCGCCACTGGCATTTCACCCTGATTGACCTGCCAGCAGATCATCCGCAGCGTGGCCTCTACCGCATCAATGCGGGCAGACATCTCGGCGATCTTGTGGCGGATCACCTGATGGCGGATCAGCTTCTTGCCAAAGGTCTCGCGTTCTTGTGCCCAGGCGATGCTATCCTCTAGGCAGGCCTTCATCATGCCCAGAACTCCGGCGATCAGGGTGATTCGCTCCATGTTGAAGTTGTTCATGATCGACAAAAATCCGGTGCCCTCGTCGCCCATCATATTGCTGGCGGGCACCCGGACCTCGTCCAGAAACAGTGTCGCCTGATCAGAACACCACCAGCCCATCTTGCGGGTCAGGGCCGAGCGGGAAAATCCGGCTGTCTCTGCTTCGACAAAGAACAAGGAGATCCCCTGCATTCCTTCGCCGCCGGTGCGGGCGGGGATGACAAAGTAATCCGAGGTCATGCCACCGGTGATGAAGGTCTTGGAGCCATTGATGACCCAGTGATTGCCGTCGCGCCGGGCGGTGGTTTTGAGATTGGCCACATCTGAACCGCCCCCCGGTTCTGTCACCCCCAGGGAAGACCCTTTGCGCCCCGACAGGATCTCGGGCAGCACCCGTTCGCGGATCTCATCGCAGGCCAGCCGGGCAATGGGTTCCACCGAGATGGTGCGCCCGGCCATGGCGGCCGTTACCCCACCGGCGCCGCAGCGGGCGAGCTCTTCGCTATAGGCGGCGCGCAGGAAACAATCGTCAAAGCCGAGGCCACCGTATTTCTCGTCGATGCCAAAGCCCCAGACGCCAAAGTCTCCAACCTTCTGATGCAGCTCCCAGGGGATGGCGCCGGCCTCGTCCCAATCGTCGCAATGGGGTTGGATTTCCTTTTCCACAAAGGCGCGGATGGTATCGCGAAAGGCGCGGTGCTCTTCGGTTTCAAACGGGTTTTTCATCGGTGTCTCCCTGATCGGTGCGCGCGGACATATGCGGCGCCATAATGCGGCCGAAGAGATCGACCATCTTGGTGATGATTTTTGGGTCGCGTTCATAGGGGGCCTGGGTGTGCAGCCCGCGCATGAAGCTGCGGCAGATCGACCAGAGCAGCGCCAGGTCTTCCTCGTGGCCCTGACTGGCCTGGTAGAGATGGGCGATATTGCGGTTGAAATCGTCGTTATAGGCCCAAAGCGCCGGGGTGATACGCTCACTCAGCGCCGCATCGGTGCGGGCGGCCACAAGGATTTCCATCAGCGCCCGCCCCTCGCGGGTATTGATCACCCGACGCCAGAGCAGATGCAGCTCCTCCTGCAGGGTTGCGGCTTCCTCCACATGACGCAGCAGGCTGGCCTCATCACCGGGCTGCTTTGGGCCGCGCACAGGCGCCAGCAGATGCTCCAGGGTTTTCACCATCATTTCCTCCTTGGAGGGGAAGTGATGGGTGAGTGCCCCGCGCGAGACCCCGGCCAGGGTCTGCACCCGGTTGATCGAACATTCTGAATAGCCAACCTCGTCCAGCGAGGTGATCACCGCATCAAAGATCTTGCCACGGGTTTTGGCCACGCGGGCGGGGTTGCCGCGCTTGGGGATGGCTTGCGGGTCTTTATCGCCGGGTGTGACGTTCGGTTGATCTTCGGTTCCTGCGCGCATCAGCCTATCCTTTTGACGAATCGTAAAACAGAACAGTTGGTCTGTTCAATCGCATGAATGCGCTGCCGACGCAGCGGCATTTGCCCGAGGAAGGAAAGAGAGATGCAACAAGCCGAAGATTTTCGAGCCGAAAGCCAGGCGCTGGCGGCGGCGCTGGAGGATCTGCCCGAGGCCGATCTGCACCGCGAGACCCTGTTCAAGAGCTGGACCATCGATCACGTGCTGGGCCACTTGCACCTGTTCAACGTGGCTGCAGAGACCTCGCTGCAAGGCGAGGCGGCCTTTGGCGCCTTTATCGGGCCCATCGTGAAGGATATGCAATCGGGCAAATCCATCCTCGCCTGCCAGTTCCCCTGGCTGGACGGCTTGTCCGGGCGCGCCCTGTTTGAGGCCTGGCGTGCGGGCGCCGAGAGCTGCGCCGATGCCTTTGCCAAGGCCGATCCCAAAGCGCGGGTGAAATGGGTGGGGCCGGATATGAGCGCGCTCAGCTCGATCACGGCCCGGCAGATGGAGACCTGGGCTCATGGGCAAGAGGTTTTTGACCTGCTGGGGCTGGAGCGGGTAGAGCAGGACCGCATTCGCAATATCGCCCATCTGGGGGTCTCGACCTATGGCTGGACCTTCATGAACCGCAAGGAACCTGTGCCAGAGCCTGCGCCCTTTGTGGAGCTGACCGGACCATCTGGCGCGATCTGGAGCTGGAATGATCCCCAAGAGGACAATGCGGTGCGCGGTTCAGCGGTGGAATTTGCCCAGGTGGTGACCCAGGTGCGCAACATCGCCGATACCGGTCTTGAGAGCAAAGGCGAAACCGCCGCGCGCTGGATGGAGATCGCCCAGTGTTTTGCCGGCCCGGCAGAAACACCCCCGGCCAAGGGCGCGCGTCACAAGGCGTGATCCCATTCTGGCTGGATTTTGTTCCTACGGGCTGATGCCAAAAGAAAAGAGGGGGCTCCCGCGCAGATTTGCCTCCTGCCGGAGTCTGCATCCCCTTGGGCCCAGCGCCGCCGCCCCAAGGGGGCGACGGCGCTGAACCGAGATACGGATAAGAGAAACTAAGTGGCAGGCGCAGCGGGATCAGGACAGCTCCGGGGCAGATAGGGATTGCGCTGAGGATCCAGAGGTTCAAATCGTATTTTGATCTTGGACCAGTTGTAGACAGTGTGAGACCCATTCGGCACCACAAGCACCGCATGGTACTCCAGCAAGGTACTGCCAGTTGGGCCAGTCCAGTCGGCGTAGAACCGGGGCAGGCGCATCTCGGCAATCGAATTAGGGGGTTGATAGTCAAAGGGGCCTCGGGCCAGGAGAATGCAGCCCTTCCCATGCATGTCGGTGCGTCCAGACTGTAGAGCCATGCGCAGGGCTGAACCCCAGGACCAACAACTCAGCAGAAAAATCGCCAAGAACGCGACCCGGGCCCGGCTGGGTGATTTCGTGCAATGTGGTGCAGAACCTGCCGAGAGCAGAACCAGCAAAGCGGCAATGGCCAAAACCTGATAGCCAGCAACTGCGCCGGTGGCCGAGGTCCCGATTACCACCGCCAAACCGGCAAAGAGCAACCCGGTACTCAGTACCATCAGCGCCGCAAACCAGAGACCGCTGGCGATGGAGCGCTGCAGGGGTT
>NZ_JBDWPJ010000141.1:0-26846 GCF_039971195.1 Pseudophaeobacter sp. | reverse complement strand
TGAGCAGCCCCACTTGAGTGGTCCAACTTGAAAGTTAGTGCATGATTGGCCTTTGGTCCATCGGAACGATGGCCTCTGGCGCAGGTGGGCGGTAGCCCAATGCACTATGGGGTCGTTTGGTGTTGTAATGGCTCCTCCATCTTTCAATGATGATTTGGGCTTCACGTAGCGAGTAGAAGATTTCGCCGTTCAGCAACTCGTCGCGCATCCGCCCGTTGAAGCTCTCACAATATCCGTTCTCCCAGGGTGACCCAGGTTCGATGTAGGCAGTCCTTGCCCCAACCGCCTTGATCCAGTCCCTGACGGCCTCAGCGATGAACTCTGGGCCATTGTCCGACCTGATGTAGGCAGGCACGCCTCGTAGGATGAATAGATCCGTCAGAGCGTCGATTACTTCAGTCGAATTCAACGTCCGCTTCACCCGGATAGCCAGGCATTCCCGGCTGTGTTCATCCAAGATGTTGAGCGTCCTAAAGGCTCTGCCGTCGTCTGTTCTGTGGTGTACGAAGTCATACGACCAGACGTGATTACGATACTCAGGACGTAGACGGACACATGATCCGTCATTCAGCCAGAGCCGCCCTTTCTTTGATTGTTTCATTGGCACTTTAAGCCCCTCACGCCGCCAAAGCCGTTCGACGCGTTTGTCGTTCACTTGCCAGCCTGCGTCTCTCAACAGAGCAGCGACTCGACGGTAGCCATATCGACCAAACTGGCGCGTCAGCTCGATCATATCCTCGACCAAACGTTCTTCATCAGCGCGTCCACGTGGTAATCGGCGTTGTGTGGATCGGTGCTGGCCCAGAACGCGACAAACCCGTCGTTCAGAAACCTTGAACTGACTACGAACATGGTCGATGCAGGCCCGCCTACGCGAGGGGCTCAGAAGTTTCCCGATGCGGCTTCCTTCAGGATCAACTTATCTAATGTCAGATCAGAAACCGCGCGACGCAGACGCTCGTTCTCTTTCTGTAGCCGCTTCAGTTCCTTGAGTTGTTCCGTGCCCATTCCGCCATACTTCTTCTTCCAACGGTAATAGGTTTGTTCAGTCACGCTGATCTGTCGGATCGCATCAATCCGGGGCATGCCTTGTCCCATCAGTACTTCAACCTGCCGTAACTTCACGACGATCTCTTCCGGCTTGGGTCTCTTAATGGCCATACTTGGTCCTCCGCTTTCCTAACTATAGGGGCGGACCACTTCAAAGGGGGAAGCTCAAAATCAGGTCAATGATCACCAAATCGAGCTCTACCTGCTGGATAGATATGGCAATGTTTCCAAGAGATTTTTACGGCTGCAAGCCGAGCCGGAAGCCGTGGCCAACGAACTTACCAAGCTTGCGCAAACTCCACAGCTTGACGCTTTTCCCCCCATGCGGGGCGAGAATTCCTTGCTCATCTAACCGACTATATTCACGCAAAGAGGCAGGGCTGCCCAAGATTTTTCCGGTTCAGTATAGATGTGACAGATACTCGTTCAGCTCACCATCGGGAAATGGCGCACCTGAGAGGATTCGAACCTCTGGCCTCTGCCTTCGGAGGGCAGCTCCGAAGCTTTTGTTCTCCCTATATTCTTGCTTTATCCCCGTTTTATTCACGGTTCGATACAGCAAGAATAAGGGGTTTTTGTTACGTGTAACAGAAACGCAGTGGCTATTCTCGGCCCCGAGTAAACATACTGATCTAATTCGAACATGGGCAACCGACCCAAGTCGCAGACAGGAAGGTTGGGCCATGTTAGAATAACAAAGGAAAAATTGGCCCTCGGCCTTTCCGATGTTTCAAAAACTGAATCTGGATAAACTGTAAAGAATAAGAAGCGAGGCATTTCACCTTAGGTGAGGCGATCAAAAACTACTAGGTTGCTTCGATCAGTATCTAACTATTCTGAGGCGCCAAAATAGCTAATTCCATTGTTTTGTGCCGCAACTTTGTTCGCAGGCATCCAGACTTCATCTACCAAAATACCTATGTCTGTTACGCCAGAATTCTCGACATGAAATCTGACAGGGTTGCCAACGACTGAATCCCGGTGAAGATCAAGCGCAGCCGCGTTTTCCAACCCTTGAACGTAGGTCTCAAACGCTGTTTCTTTCAGGATTTGCTTCAAGATTGGATTTTCTTCGAAATCCAGGCCTGATGAACCCGGAATGCCCAAAACTTCATATCCAGCGGAACTGCCCGGTGCCTTGGTAGGAACGATCACGATTCCGCCATTTGCAGCAAAGGAGTTCGAAGCGCTCTCTGACATGTACGCTTGAATGACAGCGTTTCCTGACTTCCCACTTCGGTAACCAATTTTACACGCCACCCGTTCAGGCGTGCTTTTGAACTCCATACAGATACTTTCCGCGGAAGCAGTGCTGACCGACGCAACATTTAGCGCGAAGCCAGAAAACAAGATCGTTGAAAAAATCATCCGGAACATTCTCATATCTCCTTTTAGGATTCATTGCAGTATTCGTGGTTTTCAATGCCTTCACTTTTGTAGGCTTCACACATTTCTTTGCGATCCTCTGCAGAGAGACCAATAACATTTGACGATGTATCCAGTGGTTCTTGTCTACTTATGAAAGTTGGCTGGATCCTCGTGGTGGGTTGGAAAAACGCCGGGTATGCTGCTCCATCTTCCACAGTGATGCGTTGGGACGTAAATAGGGGGGCGCATACCATAAATGCACCTACAAAAAGCATGAAGATCCCCGGGGAAGAAGACGCAATCGCAATCTTGAAATCGGCGGTCGTAGCTTCGACTTCTGCCTTTCCCACACGCACCCTAGAAAGGATGAAAATTGCCCCACTCATTACCAAAATTGACCCAAAGGCAGCGTTCATGAATCGTAGCCAAGTGCGCGTTGCCAAGAGAGAGTCTGCTCTCGACTGCCTGTTTTCTAAAGCATCGTACTCAAGAGAAATCCATGCCAGAAGATTGTGATCAACCTGACCCGATTTATAGATGTGATGTAGTGTTTCTACTGAACGTTTGGAGTTTTCATTTTCGATGCCATCTATGATGGCATTCATACCGACAAAACTTGATCCCACGAACCAGGCAGTGGCGGTTAGAATTAGACAGTATGTTAGCCAAAATGTAGCGTTCGTATGATAAGGTTTGCTCTCCGACATCTTGTACCTGTACCCAAATTAAAGTAAATCACTGCGAAAACTATAAGTTATCCATATAGCCATCGGATTTTCGAGTTCGTTCCCAATATATCAAATGGAGATATTGTCGTTAGAGTGCCCCTCATCCTTGAGTAACTACTCCTCAAGGCCGCTTGGCCACGATAATATAATCTCCGAACCAGAAGTCCCGCAACCATAGCGCATGCCTAGACGCCAGTTCCGCCAGCTGTATTTCCACCAGGTGAAAGATCCGGAGACGCAACAAGTCGCAGCCCGGCATCATAGTCTGGTGTCACACCACCGGATACCTTTTGAGCATTGTCCTTGGCATCGATGCGTTCTCCCAAATCCGCCAGCTCTTCCAAGGCTGGCACCAAGACTTCTGCAGGCCAGTTCGGCGTTTTGGGAGGATAAAAGTCCGATTGATGAAGTCGAGCCAGTTCTTCATACGTCCAATTTTCTGGTCCTGCTCGATGCGTCTTGATCGCATCATGCATGCGCGGCAGCGCCTTTTCCAATTCCGGTAGGAGACAGAGCGCCCTGCGCCAGCGATTTTCGTCAAAGTCAAATTCTTCAACCAGCTTGCGCCCGGCCTCTGCTCCGTAGTCTTTCAGCTGTTTAATGACCTCCGGTGGCATGGCAATATTGCTGCCGCCCTGGTGCGGCTCCAGCCTGACAGTGACTACACGCTCATACATCCCGGGAACCTCGGCTTGTAGCTTGTCTTGCCAATCCTTGGCCGTATTGAAAATTGAGGCCAAAAAGCCGATAAGACCCTTGATAGGCTGTACAGGCAGGTGCAACCGATCACGAATGCCCTGGTCAAAATGAATCCGGTCTTCGGTTTCGCTATGTCGCGTCTTGTCGAAACTGTCCAAGGAGATCGCAAAGGTTGGGCGGCGTGGTAGCCACGCATCGAAGAAATGGACCGGTAGATTGGACGCAATGCCGCCATCGGAGAAGAGACAGCGCACCCAAGATTTCCCTCCGTTCGTCGCCTTGTCCTGCCGATAGAGTGGCACGGCTTGCAGCAAAATCGGAAAGCTGAGTGACATACGCGCCATCAAGACCACAGGGAAATCTCCTCCCAAGGGCATCGGATAGAGTTCCTTGCCCTCTGGTCCTGTTGTTTTTCCGCCATTTCCTACCTGCACCATGTAGTCAACCACCCGTTTAGGAAGGATTTTCTCGAACTCATGACGGTTGAAAAAGTATCCCGGCATTTTCAAGGGCAGGGAGTAAGGTCGGCGTGACGTAAGATCAGTTGTCATTGTTGAAAGAGCGATGCCCGGCGCCTGGTCGCCCCGACCTTTTTGCAGATCTCCTAGCGTAAGAGGTGTTTTTGGAGGGCCATCTTGCCAGTGCCCCGCAATCTTATCGACCCGGTCTGCCAACCAATCGCTGATGGCCTGAGTTTTTCCATCGCCTACGCCGGGCTGTGTTGTGCCGGGTACCATGCCATAGTCATTGGCCTTCAGCTGTGCCGAAATTGTTTTGATGAGGGAGAGCACCAATTGGACCACTCCCCAGGCTAGTCCAGCTCCGACACCCAGGATCCCAAGACCGATCCCGCCACCAGCAACGCCGGCCACCACGCCACCGGCGGCTATCAGCGAGCCATTGCGCAGAGGCTTGCGTCTATAAGACTTCAACTTGGGCCAGATCACTTTGATCAGTTTAAACCAAGATGGCTTTTTCTCTTTCTGTTTCAGCTCCTGGTATTCGATGAAGGCCTCAAAAAGGGGGGCGAGGTCCTTTGATGGTTGGAGATATCGGGTAAGGTTGTCACCAAGTTCATCCGAAAGTGCTGCAATTTGGTCAAACCCGGTCTCATCGTCTTGGTCAGGGGAGGTCTGCCTCCGGTATTCAGCTGCCGCTGCAACCGTTGCAGCAATTGCCCCAGCTGATGTTCCTCCGACTGAACGAAGTCGGTAGTCTTTGCCGATCCTGTAAATAGCCTGCGGATAAACGACACCTGAAGTGGTCCCGCCTTTCATGATCAAATCACATTCTCTCATACCCATTCCCCCAAACAACTAAACCAATCCCACTACCGTGAGAGTTGACGCATGACCTGTCAACACATCAAAAAGACAACGCACTTCGTCCCTGAAGCATGCTTTTCTTTGAAGTCTGGAGATCCGGAACTCAGTTGATCGAAAGTGACGAGCCAGCCCAAAACCGTCGTTGGTTGGGCTCAATCGGAGAAAGTCGCCTAGTCGAACCTTCGTTCCACAGCTCTAAGAGCGGTTTCCTGAAAGCTGGGAGAGTGATGGCCATAGACCTTCTCGATGGTGTCAGCGCTGGTGGAAAAGAAGCCGGCCGCGTCCCAGATACTTGCTCCGTTTTGGAGGGCCCAGGTGATCGCGGTATGCTTCAGGGTGTGGGGTGTGCAAGGAGAGACACCGGCCTCATGTACTGCCTTTGAGAATGCCCGCTTCAAATCTCCAACCCGTGCGCCCTGGTACTCAACTGCCCATATCGCTCCGCTCGCGCGCCAGCGACGTAGATGAGCAGCCAGTTGACGAGGTATGCGGGCAGGGGTCCGGCGTTTCTTCGTCTGACGCTCGCTGTCCCCGCGGCGGAACATGATGCCTTGATCCAGATCGAACCAGCCACCCACGGTGTTTGGCTCAAACCCCATGCGCAAGATCGCGTCCTTCCTGGTGCCAGTGTAGAGGGCAATAAGGATGAACTTGGCGAGATGCTTCGCCTTATGGCCACGATAAGCGGTCCATAACAGCCGTGCCGCCTCATCCCGGGTCAACCAACGTTCTTTTGGTTCAGGTTTGGCCGGAAGTGTCACGGCTGATGCAGATGTGATGAAACCTTCGGCATGGGCATAGTTGATGGCTCTTTGCAGAACTCCAAGTTCTCTGCGCACGGTTCCCGGTGATATGGGGGCGAACTCAGTAGGTTCTTTGGTTTCAGGATCTCGGGCTATGACCTTTTTGCGGGTCTTTGCGTATCGACGACAGGTTTCGCCTTTCACATGGCTCAATTTGAGTTCGGACCAGAAGGGAAGCAGCGCATCTAATGCGTAGCCAATCCGCTCGGGTGCGGCCACTGTTGGGGCATATTCTTCGGCATAGACCGCCAGTACTTCGCCACAGGTTACGTTGGCCGGCTCATTTGCAGCACCTTCCCGTCCTTTGGTGGCGATGTAGGCTGCGAGCGCTTTTTCAGCTTCGAGGCGGCTTGTGCAGCCCGTTGACCGGTCGGACTGGCCGGTGTCGCGGATGTACCAGAACGGGCGATGCTTGAACTTATGGAGGCGGGCGCCTTTGCTTGGTCTTGGCATGCTTTTATCAACTTTGAAAAATCGTTCCGGTCAATGCGGACTGCTCGTCCCATTCGGACAAGGAAACCGTGTTCTTCTGCTGCTGTCCTTAGACTGCCCTTAGGCACTCCCAGCTCAAATGCAGCAGCATCGAGGGTAGCCAGGTTTGGAGGCATTTCATTCTCCTTTGTAACGATAGCCGATTTAGGCTGCTTGTGCGGTTAGCGGGTGGCCAATGTGTTGGCTCCACTGCCTTGCAGCGGCGGCCATCATCCCAGGAAAAGACCGGCTGCGCAGGCGTGCGCGATCAGGTCCGGGTGGCGCGCGGTGGATTGCGTTCCATTTCTTCCACTCATCGGATCCGTGTTCTGGTTCTGGCAGCCGGTTGGTTTCCACCAGGGAGGGCAGGCCGCGCAGATACCAGCCGGTATTTTTGTAAGCAGGTTCGCCAAACCAGAACGGTTGCACCATATGGGACTTGGGTAGATCCGCAGGCATGCGATCTCTGGCGAGGTCGTTCATTTCAGGGTTCTCAATAGCGACACAGTCAATAGGTGCCGCCCAACAAGTCGTGAAAATGTCGATACCCAGTTCAAACTCGGCCCGCATATCCTCAAGGCTTTTCCCTTTGGGTAGCTTCTTGGGTTGGGTCCATTTGCCAGGGCCGCTCATCCAGCGACGGCCGGAGCGACAGAGGCGTGTGCAGGGTGGGTGCATGACCGCGAGCAGATCCCAGCCCTCATGCAGGATGCCATCACGGATATCGCAGCGGATATGGCGGTTTGAGCCATCCTCTGCAGCCTCGATATCGCAAGACCAGACATCATGCCCAAGTGCTTCAAAGGCGCGGCGTGCAATACCGCTGGTCTCGCATCCGATAAGAACCTTAGCCATGGGCGCCTGCCGTTTCTGTGGCGTCCAGTTGCGTTAGAATGACCCTTGAAATCCAGGCAAGCAATGACCGGGCGTCTGTGCGTTCCTGTGGTTCTGAGTGACCGGTATCCAATACAATCCGGCAGGCGCGCGCTATCTGGAGGTCAGTGTGATTTGAGACCTGCGCCAGGATAGCGCGCGCCGCGGTTAGTCCCCCATCACCTTGGCCGTGAGTGGTGGAAAAGACCCCAGCAGCAATTGGGCCGCTGGGGAAGGTGCCCTCATCAGTGCGGGACCGGGGGAAATAGGATGTGGTCATTGGAAGGCCTGTCCAAGTCCAAGCTTTTCCGCATAGCTGCGCAGTTTGTCTGCGAACTCGGTCACAAGTTCCGTTTCACGGTCCTTGTCATCAGAAGCATCGATACGACGACGCAGGTTGCCGAGCTTGCGAACAAGGGTGACCGGGAATTTGGCTTTTTCAGCGTCGGCCGCGATTGCGTTCTGCAAGGATGTCGGCTTGGAACGTGCGCCGGGATCTGCTGCGTCGGCATATTGGGAAACGAAATTCAGCAGCTCACGCTTGTTCCAGGTCCAGGCCTTGCGCTTCACTTCCAGATCTTCCGGAGTTTCAACCAGATGGCTCGAGAGGCTCATGCTGCTACTCCCTGGCGAACCAGCCGGTGGCGGGCTGGGAGCTCGCCCATGGCGGCGATGTGCCAGCTGTCCGTTGCAGCTGTCGGGCTATCGCCGCGGCCCAAGACGCCAAACATCTCGATCTCGTAGAAATGTGAGGTGACGCGCTGGGCGGGCAGGGTGGGGTCGATCCATGAACCGGCGCCCAGCTTGGCTGTTGCCATAGTGATGGCGTGAAACTTGTCTCGCGCACCAAAGTGGAAGGCCTGCAAGAAGGTGATCAGAGGATCAGTGCCACCCAAGGCACCAAGGTTGCGTAGAACCTGCCCACACCAGAGGCGCAGGGCTGTGCCCAGATCCTTGTCGATGGCGTCTACACCATAGAGGTGGATATGAGCGGTGTCCTGGCTTTCAGCTATTGTCGCGTCAAAGCAGGATCTGGCCAAGTCGGCAGTTTGGGTGGGGGTAGTGAGTTCCTGCCACTAAAGGATGCCAGCCGCGGCGCGCGCTGCGAGGATTACATCTGTAGTTCGCATGCCTGTGTCGGAGACAGTCAATTCTGTGCGTATCTTGGCAAAGGCATTCATCGCTACTTCTCCCTCAAAATCTCCCCGCGATCAGCGACCTGATAGCGCGTCGGCTGGTTCGGTCATGTGCCTCTTCGGCGGGGTGCCCTGTGTGGGCTAATGAGAACGAAGATAATATATGAAAAATCATACGTCAATCATAATATATGATTTTTCATATTTTCACATTGCCTGCAACTCCCCAGGCACTACCCTGAATCTGTCAGCGCACCCGCACTCAAAGAAAAACCCGACGCTGGACCGGGATGAAAGGTCTGATGACTGCTCCCAGCCCAAAGCGGACCAGTGGGAAAGGAGGCTGACTCTCATTGCCGCACATGCACAAATTGCGTCTCGACTTCCCGGAAGCGGACATTCAAGCTGTCAAATGCGGCTTTTGCCCTCAATTTCGGCAGTGAGCCCTTTCTTCCTGCGGGGATATCTCATGGGCGTGTCATCATTGGTCAGCGAAGGGTTACGACGAAACTGTTCCTGGCATCCTTGTCCAGTTCTGAACAAACCAACAAAACAATGTGATACACAACAGACTCAAAGGCGCCTTAGCGAGCAAGTTTCGGGTACGATTGAACCTTCCAATCATCGAACTGCACAACTTGCGTGACGGACAACTGATCCCGGTAGGGACCGATCCTTCCGACAAGATCTTTGCCATTCTGATGCGTGTCTATGCCCTTCATTTCGATCATAGTTCGACCGTCGACCACAACGCGGCACAAACCGGCAGTATCCGAAATAACTAGCTCCATGACGACACTATGCCAATTTCCGTCATCAAGCCGGACACCTCGCAACCGGTGATGGTCCTGACTGGGGTGCCCTGAAGAGTAATCATTGCATTTCACAGCTCCCCCTTGTGACATGTAGACAGCAATAGGAGGGGAGCCAAAACCTTTTGGCGCATCACTGAACTTGATCTGCGAGATCATGACCCTACTGTTCGTGGGGAAACCAGATTGTGCGCGAACGCGGAATTCTTGGCGAACCCAAACATCTCGATCACTCAGAGAGATACCAAGTTCAGCTCGTTCCTTTCCGTTGCTTCGGTCGCTACTTGCCCCAAACATACCTGGCTCAATTGTCACCGTCAGAACGCCATCAGACCGTTCCACAGCTTCTTTAGTCGTGTTGTGTTTGTATGGAACGACGTAACGAAAATTGCGTTCAAAATCTGTGTAAAATTCTCCAGCAAAAAGCAACTTGGGCATCAGCAACCCACAGACGATAAATAGGCTTAGTTTCTGCAAATCTATTCTCCAACAAAATTTTCTTTAAGATACACAAAGATTGAAGAACGAAAAGCTCCCGAAAGATCTTCTGTGTATGGTGCAGTAAGCCCGGATCCAATTCGAATTTCGGCTCGTCAGATTGATCCAACAGCATTGGACAAGCGTTGGCGCCTGACCGGCAGGTTTGCCCCACATACCAAACCTTCGGTTCTCCCAGCCAGGCTGAAGCAGTATCCACACACCGCCGAACCGATAAGGCCCACTATGTTGAGTCCCGAACTCGGAATTAGCGCACGGAAAGGCGGTTCAGTTCCGAGAATGGGATTATGCTTTTCATGACAAAAAGTTGCGCAAAACCTACATACCGCATCTGCGTTTCGAACTCGGAACAGATTTTGGAACTGATCTCAGGCTTGCCTTCCCGTGCTGCGGCACGGAGAATGGCAGCTATGAGCCCAAAGTGTCGGATGCTGCACAAAGCTTGAACGGCAGAAATTGTCGATAATTGGCTACTTGGTGTTAGCTCGCGAACTCTCTTAACTTCCGACCTGCGGGGTCTTGTCTGAAGCTTTTTCCTTGTAGAGGATAACCGCAATAAGTCCGAGCGCAATCTCAAGGGCCGCGTATACTATTAGCAGCCAGTGCGGCCGGCCGTCGATAACGAAGCTCAGCATTCTCCCACCTGCAAGTCCCAGCATGAACACGGCGCAGGCGACTAGCGCTGGGTTTTCCATGGGCTTACTGAACGCACCCCATAGCCACAGCGCCACCATGCCGATGTACAGCCCCATCACCGCTCGCATGATGTGCGCAAGGTTGACCGTATCAACGGTGATGCCGAAAAAAGCGTCCAAAGTTGCTGATGGCTTAGCCCCATAGCCTAGCGCTATCGGCACTAATCCGACTGAACAGAAAATCAGAAAAATTCGGTATTTCATTAGACTACTGTACAGAGAACAAGCGTCAATTCAATATGGCTGATTATCTTCCTTTGGCGACGTGGCTATTGCAAGCAGACCTTCACTTTACCGAATACAAAGGTAGCTAAGTCCGCAATGCTGCCCTCCAACCCCAAAATTTCGCTGCACCTCTCATCAATGACCGCTTTTCACGCGGCATCGCAGCGGTCGCAGGCTGTGTCCCCAGGCCGAAAGACGGACTTTGCAAACTCCCTTATCTGCGCATAGCCGCCGTTGCACATGCGCCGTGATGGTCACGCGAACCTTCAAGGGCGGTGGGTGGCTGCTGTCAGCCCAAAGCGGTCTCATGCCAGGTGGGCAACCGCGCCCTCAGTACATGCATGAAGGGCGGAAACCGGACCTTCGCTGCAGTCAAGCCTTGGAGGGTGCACTAAGCTAAAGCAGCCATTCACATGAAGGTCAATGAGTGATTAACTGTCGATGGTTTGCGCAAAGGGGAATAACTTCTGTGGCGAAAGGAAACAAAGATGGCCGATGATCAAGAGCGCCTTTGGATTGACATGCATATGAAGCACCTAGAAATGCTACAAGGCGTTGTAACCCGCATGGCTGGAAATAGTGCCAGTCTAAAAAATTATTGTATGACCATAGCCGCCGCGATCATCGGGCTTGCCGCTGCCATTCAAAAACCAGAAATCCTATACTACACAGCACCACTTATCATTATTTTTGGTGTGCTGGACTGAGCAGCCCCACTTGAGTGGTCCAACTTGAAAGTTAGTGCATGATTGGCCTTTGGTCCATCGGAACGATGGCCTCTGGCGCAGGTGGGCGGTAGCCCAATGCACTATGGGGTCGTTTGGTGTTGTAATGGCTTTTCTATCTACCAATAGTTGCGGTGTTTCTGATAATAGCGAGGGTTATGGGTTGAGTGACTTATCTACGCTGCTTGGTTTGGGAGTCCCCCAAAGACGCAGAGTATTTTTTTCTTTTCATTACCAAAATGACATTTGGCGGGTGAACCAAATACGAAATTCTTGGCGTTACCAAAAAGAAGACCGTCGGATTTCTGAAGGATTTTACGATGCGAGCATCTGGGAGACGTCGCAACGAAAGGGCTCTGATTCTTTGAAAGCACTGATTCGTGAAGGGATCAAAAACTCTTCTGTCACGGCCATCCTAGTCGGATCGAGAACTTTCGAACGTCGGTGGGTGCGATACGAGATTGCCCGGTCGGTGATCAAGGGAAATGGCCTTCTTGCGGTGAAAGTTCATCGTATGGCAAACCAGCAGGGCTATGTCGCCCATGAGGGACCAAATCCTCTCGATTACATGGGTTTGTATAGCACTGGTGGCAGTATACGCCTTGCGGAACTTCAGAACGGGAAGTGGATTGCATATAGTGACTACACGCAATCAGTAACTCCACCTGAGACCTGGGCGAAGCCTTGGGACACAAATGTCATAAAGCTTTCGACCTATGCGGGCCTGTACTGCTACAAGACACACAACGGATCCACGAATTTCCCTTCTTGGGTAAGGCAAGCCGCTGCGGATGTTGGACGATAGGGGATGGCGCTTGTTTTGACATATCAGGCACGAGAATCCACCTCCGCGTCAACGCGCACGGCCTGCCCATGAGAACGGACATCACGCCGGGGCAAACGTCTGACTATCTGGGTTTTGATTTGGTGATGGACAGCAAGCTACCGGAACCACGCGTGCTGTTGGCAGATCGAGGTGATGATGCTGATCGTATTAGGAAAACAATGGAAGAACGCGATATCCTCACCCAAATCCCGATGCGCAAGGCCCGCAAGATGCGCTTCGGCGTCGATCATGGGCTTTACCGACTGCACAACATGGTCGAGCGCTGCTTCAACAAGCTCAAAAACGCCCGCCGCGTCGCTACCCGATACGACAAAACGGCGGAAAGCTACTTAGCGTTCATCGACATAACATCAATTCAGCTTTGGGTGCGCCATTTGTCAACATAACCTAGCGCCTTTTTTCTTCTAGTGCTATTTTCTATTTTAGTGGCGGTCGGTACCAATTAAGAAATATCGCCATTTTGCAAATTCCCAAATAATTGGATGAAGAATGGCTTTCAGAAATCGTAAAGTTGGGCCAGGCCTCGATGGGTTCATATTGCCAAACCGCTACAGACGGGCGTTGTCCCGAGTTTTATCCCGCAGAACTGGATGGCGCCAAGCGGACAGTGGAACAGTTGAGTACTTAACTTTAATCGCCGGGTTCAATACTCAGTTTTTTGTCGACGATATTCTGAACGGCCGAGTGAATCCAAGCTTGGTACAACAAGATCTAAGGCTCGCGTTGAAGTGCACCAAGAACGCCATTAAATTTCAACACGGCGAAGTAACGAGCTTTTTGTTAGGTACGCAAGATGCGGTTTTGACCGGGCTCAATCTTCGGCTTCCCCATTTTCATCGAAGTTCTTACGCCGCTAGCAAACTTACTCGCATCTTGGAGTTCGCACAACGCGAACAAAATGAAATAGCAATGAAAAATGTGAGCCGGGCCTTTGAGTACCTTAGCGACGAGGTTTCCGGAATACACGAAGACGTCAACGAAGCAGTTTCTATTTCCATGCACTACTTGGACTACTTGCATGCGTTTAACTATTGGGAGAACGCAGCTCACTCTTTTCATGAAGCTGCGACAGATGTTTCTTCTGGTCAAGAATCAAGGGCTATTCTGCAACAAATTGCGAAGAGTGAAAATGAGGGGTTGTCACTGTTAGGGGAGGCGATTGAAAAGTTTTATGAGGGCCTTAGGCAAGGAGCGCTCGTAGAGTTGCGCTCATCTTGTAAAAGTCGCAAAGATCGACGCCGCTGGAAGCGCGACTTAAGCGCATTCTCGAAGCATTATTCCAATCTACCTGACAAAAACTTGGAAAAGTCAAAGGAGTTTACTTCAGGTTCAAAGGGCTACGAGATAATCAAAGATTATTTGGATACTGGCCGCCCGTATGTTTTATTCTTGAGAGATCAATCTACCGAAAGTGGTTTTGTTGCCGAATTTAGGCCTCAAAACATCTACATTGAAGGGCTTGTACTCAATGATTACACCGCACCGGACTACAGTATTAGCACGTCCAGTGATGGCAGCATAACCGAAACGATGATTCGATTGTTAAGAGATAAAAATGCTATTTCAATTGCGAATACATGGGAGGTCAGAGATGCTATTCACGATAGGCTAATTAATCCGGTTTTGACGAGTCTTGAAGGGTGGCGAAAGAAGTCATTTTCTTTAATAAGACACGCACGGGTGATCGTCATTTTTGTACCATGTGAATACGATGTTCGTAGCTGCAGTGGCTTAATGGAGGAGCTCTCTATTATTGACAAACTTGACTTATGGGACGTAACCGCCATTGTAAAAACGGATGCGCCCAATAGCCATAATAACTCAAAGCACATGAGTAGCATTTCTGGCATTTTGAAAGGGGCTGTGTCCCAAAATTCTATTAATCGTGATCGGCACATTACCGCAAACCCTAGAAGAATGTTGGACACCGAGAGAGCTGAAATTTTTGCAGGTTTGGTTGATTTTGAACGGCTGAGTAGATTTGAGAGCTTAGCAAATGCAAATTTTACAATTGATGAAATGCGAAGTCTTGAAGAGTGGCTTGACAGTAATCCTAGCCGCTTCAGCTAGACATGCCAAACACAGCGGTTTGACACCGATCGGTTTCTACGAGAACCGATCGGGCAACGTTGCCTTGTGTGTTACTCTTATATGCTGCGTCAGCGAAAGCACGATTTGGGTTTGGGCTAGGCCAGCCCCGGTGAACGACTTCTTAGGCGAAGTGCGCTTCATCTCAAAAGAAGGTGCGCTGCGACTGCGAAGTTATACTGCGTCCGCGATGGTTGGAATTCGAATGACGGCAAAGTCCGCTGACTGTGAGTTCGACCGCCATAGGATTTTGCGCTCTCGACGAAAGTCCGGTTCGGTGAAGCTGCATTGCGGCGCAGCCTAGCACGATGAAAGGCTGGTATGGGCCGGTTGCGGCTCATAGTCGGCTTCGCACTCAGGACTTTGCAAAGGTCACTAACTGCGCATAGCTGCCATTGCCGCCCAACAAGTTCAGGCTTCTTCGGCGACATCCTGCACTCGCAATGAGGTGACCTAGCACTTAGCATACCCCGGTGGCACAACATCTTGCGGCTTGTCATGTTCTTTGTTTGCTCCCATCAAGGGGCTGCAACGTGTGGGTGAGTCTCGGTCCCAGACCTCGTAGACCCCGCACTCCCCATGCCGCCATCGGCGGATAGCTTGGCCGCAGCAGATTAGTGGAGCTGCCAAATTTGAAAACATGGGGGAAGTATGGGTAGAGAAGAGGTTATTGAGGTTCTTCGTCAGACGCTAGAGACGAGCGATTGCGAGCGTCGATCTGAGCTTTTGCAGCGTTTAGCAGGAACTGACGCTCTGTCGGTTCTAGCTGCTGTAGAAGGTCGAGTAGCTCAGTGTCCTTTGCGTCCTGGTCCTGAAAGTTAGGGCCAACGGTAAGCCGCCGCACATCAACCCCGGCAGCATTCGCAATCTTCATCAAGGTTTCATATCGAGGGCTGCCTGATGTTCCGGCAAGAATATCGCGAATTGAGGTGTGGCCCAGCCCTGCGGCCTTTGCTAGGCGGCTAGGATTGGACCCAATCTCTTCGATCAGTGACCGAATATTCTCGGTGACTCGCGTATTTATAGCGTCAAAATCCATGTAGTAAATTTCATACATACGTGTGTCTGTTGCAAGCTATGATAATTCACATATACATCGTGTGATTTTTCATATATTCATTTCTCTATGGATGACCTTTCGCATATTGTAGATCGCTACCTCGATGAGACGGGTTACGCCCCTTCTTCGTTTGGTCGCGACGTGATGAACAACCCAAACTTCGTGTCGGATTTGAGGGCTGGAAACGGCTGGACCCATAAAACCTACCGGCGGGTTCTTTCTTTCATTGCTGACAACCCGCCTCGCCAAAAGCGACAGGCCTAACCCCTAGACATGCAAATCTCCTTCTCCATGCGTCCACCATGGGGCAGGGAGAGAGAAACAACAAGGAAATGGCCTTTCCATGTATGAGAGCTACGAAACTCCGGCCCTGCGCCAAACCTTTGCCAGCCTCGTAAAGAAAGCGGGGGGAGGCGCTGCAGTGGTGATGGTCATCAAAGAGATGACCGGGCGCTGCATGTCAGAGGGAACCCTGACCAAGATCAAGAGCGGCGATATGCGCTTTGATTGGGAGCTGGGCTTCATCCTGGAAGATGTGGTGGGGGAATACCCGATACGGGCTCACCTGGATGCCCGGCGCCAGGAAGCCTGCGGTAAGAGCGATTTGCAGATCATAGCCGAGGCGGCGCTGCGAGAGATTGGCGAGGTGCCTGCTGCCGTCCTGCATGGCGTCACCACCGGCAACTTCGACCCGCTACTCAAAGAAGGCCCTGAGGGCATGGCGGCACTGCAGGATCTGCTGAACCGCGTGAAGATGGTGCGGAGATGAGCCACAAAACCTCAACCCCCGTTGATGGGCTCCTGGCGCAAAAAACCAAAGTCCGCTTCGCATTCGGAGCACGCAAGGCGGTAACAGCCCATAACTTCAGGCTTGGGCTGAAGAATTATGTGCTTACCGCAATCTGCACAATTGGGGCATATGCTGTGCGCTGGCTCGTCCCCGCAGTGCTCCTCGCGGAGCGTGTACACGAAGCTTCCGGTGTCCCGCTCGTGAAGCACGTAGCGCGCAAGTTTATCATCATGTGCTTTCTGCTGATTGATTTCCAGAAGCAGCTCACTCAGTTGAACCTTGAGCTTAGCATTCGCCAGTGCCGTATCGCCTATTTGCGAAGCAAGCTCTGCAACAGCGGCATTCAGATCGCTGTCTGCAGCCACCTCAGATTTCTCGAAAAGACTCTTGATGGATCGGGCAAGGGACACCCCTCGTTCCGTCGAGGAAAACGCCTGGCCAGCGACTTTTGTAAGCTCGCTCAAAGTCTGGAGGTCAAGATCATCCATGGAGCACCTATGAAACATCGCGGAACTCCCTCGAAGGTTGCAGTGGATGGTGTTGCTGTCAATGAGGGAAAGCCATGAGCCATAAAGCAACTCACTGGCTGGCGGACCTGGACCCCAAGTGCATGGCCAATGCTGAGTTCCGTGTGCTGTTTGTGCTGTGCGACTGCCACAACCCATCTCAGGGGTGCTTCCCTAAGCAGGAGTACCTGATGGCCAAAACCGGGCGCGGCAACAGCTCAGTCAACGCGGCTCTGAATGGCCTGGAGGAAAAGGGGCTAATTCGCCGTGATCGGCGCAAAAGCGCAAAGACCGGCAGACGGGAAGCTACCCACTACATCTTGGGATTTGAAATGGAGCGCCCACAAAAGCCAACTCCAAATAGTGGAGATGGAAAGCGGAAGACAAAAGCGGAACAAACTGCAAGTCCAACTCCAAATAGTGGAGATGGGTCCAACTCCGGTTTTCAGGCCGATCCATCTCCGGTTTTTGGGCCATTCCATCTCCTGAAAACCGGAGTTGGCCATATAAAGGAAGAACCAGTAAAGGAACCTGTAAAGGAACCTTGCGCTGCTGACGCCGCGCAGCAGGATTTTGATTTTGGATCTTTCTTTGATCGGGTGTGGCAGGCGTCACCGCGTCCTGACAGCTGGCCTGAGACCGAAGCGGCCGTGCAGGCCCTGATCGAGGCGGGTGAGCGTCCGGAGGATATCCTTGCAGCAACCGAGGCGTATGGCGCCAGGGTGGCGGGCTATGACGCCCAGCGGATCCACTACAGCCAGAACTTCTTCGCCCAGGGGGCGTGGAAGCGCCATGTGCCCAAAGCCACGCCAAAGCCCAGCCAGGACGCAGTGTTGCAGGCCAGAGCGCAGAACATCCGTGAGGCCAAACCATTCGTTTGCCGCTCCATCACCGTCCACGCAGCTGGTGAGTGCGTCACCGCAGGGCTGGTGAGCATCGAAGACTGCCACGAAGCGGGGATACGGGTATGAGCATCCTGCTGAATTGCAAAATTTGCGAGCGGAGGCTCGAAATGGCCGCCTGGCCAGTCGTGGGTCGTCAAATTGCATCGAGGGCATTTGCTGGCGCTCTGAGCAGCGCTCTGTGCGATCTGGAGGCGTTCGCATGAGCTCGCCGCACAGCAACCCCGATCTGCACGGCACCCGCTTTGGCCAGGTCGTTGTTACCGTCGATCTGGCGCTGGGCGACTGCGTGGTGATTGCTCCGCAGAGGGCAGGGGTCACCACCGCACCGCGCAAGATGCGCCTCAACTCCCTCGATGAGATGCGGGGCGCCTATGCAGTCCAACACCGTCTGGCCAGGAACGCCGCTGTCAAACACCCACATGCCGCCGAAATCGCCAGCGCCTTGAAGTTCGCCGGTGAACAGATCGCAGACCACGAAAGGAAGAAACGCACATGAGCATTGATTTTCATAAACTGCGCGCCGCCAATATCGCCCGTCAGGCCGAGTGGGCAGGCAATGAGCAGGCAGACCTCGCCTTTCGGACGGTTGAGGTAGCTGACGAGGCAGGAGAGCTGCTGGGTGCCATCAAGAAGGTTGCTAGGGCCCAGCGCGGCATCGCTGGCTCTACGCTCTCCCTGCAGGACGTAGCAGACGAGATGGGCGACACCGTGATCTCACTGGATCTGCTGGCGATAGAGTTGGGCTTTGAGCTGGGGGCGCCTGAAAGCAACCCTATGAGCTCCCTGCCGCTGCTGTCACAAGCCCTGATGCTGGATTCAGTCGTGGGTGACTTGTCTGCCTCGGTGGTAGAGCTGCTGGCTGTCCGGAGCATGGTGAAGCCCCAGGAGGTGGAAGAGGTCCAGCGGGTCTATGAAAACCTGCAGCGAGCAATCTTCTGGGTGATGTGCCTTGCTGTTGCGCTGGGCATTGGGCTCGAGACTGCTGTCACTGCGAAATTCAACAAGACCTCAGTTAAGTACGAGATGGCCACGCGCCTCTGACTTTCTCGGCCTCTCCCAATGAGGGGGAGCCGTGATCAACAGCAAAGGAAGTACCCAATGGATCTGTCAGAAGACGAGAAGAGCGAGAACTACCGCGTGACAGCTGGAGAGCTGCGCCAGTTCATTGAGCGCTTCGAGCGCCTGGACGCCGAGAAGAAGGATATCGCTGAGCAGCAGAAGGAGGTCATGGCAGAGGCAAAGTCCCGCGGCTACGACACCAAGGTGATCCGAAAGGTCATCGCACTGCGTAAGCGCGACAAGGACGACATCTCCGAGGAAGAGGCAGTTCTCGAGATGTACAAAGAAGCGCTGGGCATGTGAGGCAGACATGACAGAGCGATTGACAGCTGAGCAGTACAGGGATGCCCATGCACTCAAAGGGAAGGGCAAAGAAGATCGTCGCCGTGTACGTGGCGCCCGGCGTACGACGACCAGTGACGGCATCACCCATGACAGCAAGACAGAGGCGGATCGCTGGGATGAGCTGAAGCTTCTCCAGAGGGCAGGGGAGATCTGTGGGTTGCGCCGTCAGGTCGATATCGTACTCCAGGGGCGTGACGGTCCTATCATGACAGACGGGGGAGAGCAGGAGCGTGTTTACCGCGCGGACTTTGTCTACGTCGATAACGCGCTGGGCATCACAGTCGTGGAAGACCGCAAGGGGCATGAGACCGATGTGTTCAGGCTCAAGAAGGCAATCCTTGCAGCACAGGGGCAAGAGCTCCTGATTACTAGGGCAAAGGGGTAGGGAGCATGGGCTACGAGATCGGGCAGCAGTTGCGCCCAAGCCATCACCGCGGGCTGACTGGTGATCCCCTTCAAACCGAGCTGGGCGAACCCTACAGGCATTGGTACATTCTGAAGGTGGCCGCCCTGCAGGAGTTCGTTGTTCAGGAATGGCTAAGAGATGAGCCGGGCGTAGTGGATGCATGGCTGCCGACCGAGAAGGCATGGCGCAACCAGCCTATAGGCCGCAGGCGTAGGATCCCTTACAAGAAGAAGATCGCACCTGGCTATGTTTTCGTCTGCGTGGACCGCCAAATCGCCTGGGACGTACTTCGGCATCAGTCAAACGGAAAAGTGCTGGGAGTCGTTGGACGCGATGACAAGCCAATGCCCGTACCTGAGGACCAGATGCGCGCAATGAAGAAGTTGCCCAAGACCATCCAGAAGATTTACGCCGAGCAGGAAGCAGCCAGAGCCATTGTGGCTGGCATGAAGGCCCGTATCAAAGATGACTGCGGCGTCATGGCTGGCTGGGTTGTGGATGTTTCAGAGGTGAATGGCGGCATCGCCAAGGTCCTTGTTCCTCTGTTTGGTGGTCGTTCTGCGAAGCTGGATGCCAAATTTCTGGAAAAGCACGGTTAGCCAACCCTGGCACTTATGCGAGAAAGGTGGAGGATGATGACTGCTGCCCGCCCAAAGCAGCCCTTGTTGGCGCCAGATCCTGCGATTGAACACTGGTGCATTTACTTTGGGGGAATGGAACGTCCGCGAGGCTTCGACCTAGCGGTAATTGCCCGTAAATTATGGAGGCGGCGCCGTCAGGGGCCGCCTCCAATGAGGCGAACCAACACTGGTATCGCAAGTCAGGCCACAGCACGACTTCCGGCAATCACAGTGTTTTCATTGAGCCTGATTTCGATACTCCTGCACCGGCAGACCACCGACACCCCAATCCTCCATGGCAACTTCATTGATTACGACAAAAGTTGCCGCAGGGTCCTTCCCCAAAACTCTATGCAAAAGATCGGATACCTCAGAGATGAGTTGGGCTTTCTGATCTGAACTTGGACCAGTCCCGTCTGGACCGCCTTCGCGGGTCACTTTGATGTTCACATAAGGCATCGATTAGTCCTTTCTCTGCGTATAGGTGAAAACTTTTGTCACGATACGCCAGCCAGCGGTGTCGTGGGTAAGAGTGAGCACATCTAGGAAATCACGACCCATCATCGTCATGCGCGCTGTGACATAGGCCAATCGCAGGTCTGGAAAAGAAATTCCCAAGATTTCCTCTTCTCGTGGGTCGCCCCGACTGGCCGGTGGCTTCCGGCCGTCTACGCGTTTCATGTACGTCTCCAGATCCAGATAGAGTTCGTCGCCTTCGGTCGCGCAAACGTAGGACAAATTTGGATGAAAAACTTTACGCAACAACGAACTATCGGCTTGATGCAGGCCTTCAAAATAGGCTTCCATCAATTCACCAATTTTATTGTATTCTGAAGCGGTCACTGGATCAGCCCTTCCATCCGCATCGCAGCCTGAATTGTCGGCCTTGACGCCGAGCGGTCCACGAAAGTCTTCAAGTATGGCCACTGTTCAATGCCAATTCCGGTGAAGTTTGCCCAGTTGGCAACCACGAACAAATAGGCATCGGCTACTGAAAACTGATCAGCAACCAACCACTCACGGCCATCTTCCAATTGCGCTTCGATCAGATCAAATTTTCCTGCTACGGCTGTGCGCGCCACTTCTTTGTCTGAAGCGGATGCATTCGCTCGGAACAGTGGTCCAAACGCTTTGTGCAGCTCAGTCCCAACCCAGTTGAGTTGCTCCTGCATCCGGACGCGCGCCATTGTACCGGCTACTGGCGCCAAGCCTGCCTCAGGATTGCTGTCAGCGATGTACTGAAGAATAGCAGGACCTTCTGTGAGCACAGAGCCGTCGTCCATTTCCAGGGCAGGAACATAACCTTTGGGGTTAATTGTGTGATAATCAACACCGGTTTCAGTCTGGTGGGCGTCGGTATCTACCGCTTCAATTTCAAGCGCGTGGCCGGTTTCGATCAGGGCTATATGGCTGGCCAACGAACAAGCGCCGGGTTTGTAGTAAAGTTTCATGGGGTTCTCCATTGATAGATGATGCCCCATGACTAGGCCGACGGACGATAACTTGATAACATTGTCTTTTCATCATAATGATTGATTAAACTAATCATTTGGATCGCCAATGAAGCACGATCAACTCATTGCCTTGGAGGCAATCGTCTCAACGGGTACTTTTCGAGGCGCGGCCGAGCGCCTGAACAAGTCGCAATCGGCAATCAGCCATTCGATCCGCCTGCTTGAGGGTGAGCTCGAAATTGAACTCTTCAGCCGCGCCGCTTACCGGCCCTCATTGACGCCAGCAGGTGAGACTTTTTATCGAGAAGCCAGCCGGGTTCTCCACCAGATGCGCGATCTGAAATCAACCGCAGCTCGTCTTCGTGCGCGTGAGGAACCGGAAATAAGGTTGGCAGTGACTGCCACAATGGACATTGACCCGCTGTTATCTGCATTGGCTACTGTCGGGAACCAGCACCCAGCTACTCACATCCGGTTGGGAATGGAAATGATGGGCGGGCCGGTTGCCAGGTTGATGGAGGGCAAGGCGGATTTGGCTCTTGCCTCGCTTGATGGTGTCCCGCTGGACGAAGTCGAGGCAGAGCCGGTTGCTGAGGTGACGATACGCCCAGTCGCCAGCCCCAACCTGAAATTACCTTCCAGTAAGCGCGCAATATCTGTCGCCGAGATGCAGGGCTACGTGCAGGTTGTCACCGCAGGCACCGGAGGAGCAACCCACGAACAAAGCCGTGATCTGCTACCCGGCGGGCGGAAATGGACGGTTTCCGACCTCAGCGCCAAGAAAAAGGTGATTTTAGCGGGTCTTGGTTGGGGAGGTCTGCCCGATCACATGACAGGCAAAGAAAGGGATACTGCGGACTTACTTCCATTGAACCTCGAGGGCTTTCCAATTCGCCATACAGTCATTTTTAAGATCAGGCGAAGGGATCACCCAGCAGGCATTGTTGCCTCTGAACTGTGGGACAAAATTGGGGAAAGACCTTAACGCTCTAAGAAATGTCGCTTAACCTTTTGCTGCATCAAGGTGGAGGCTTCTTATGTTTGCATTGCCGGCCAATTGATGCCTCAGCTGGACCCAGAGTCAGATTTGGTGAAACCACTAGAACTTGAACGCAAAATTCCGGCGGCAAGCGACTGGAAAGCCGGGTCCGACGCGGTTCAATCTTCCTTTAGCAGTGTTTCTAGAAGAAATTGTAAGTCAGCCCTCAGATCAGCCAATCCGTTATGTGACAGTGAAGCAAGGCCGATGAGGGAACTGTAGAGTATTGCTGAGCTGCTTGCTCTTTTAGCGGGGTTGAAGCCACATTGTTCAAATAGTGTGTTCAGGTAGGCTAATCGTCCTTCGTCTACTGTCCGCACAGTCTCAGAGGCAGTACTGTCATACCGTGCCCAGTCCCGAATTGATGCTTCCACCAGGACGCCGCCGTACTCTTCATCAGCACTCCCAGTTGAGACTTCCACCAGCTTTTTCAATCTTTCGGCAGCCGATGTGCCATCTGTCTCCAAAGCTTCGATGATGCTGTCCGTAGCTTCCCTTCTCCAATGTTGAAGCATTTGGGTTTTGAGCGCTCCAACATTCTTGAAGTGCCAGTAAAACGAACCCTTGCTCACGCCTAACTCTCGCGCGATTGCCTCCGCCTTAATGGCTTGAGGGCCGCCCCTGGTAAGGGCTCGAAAGGCTGCTTGGATCCACGCATTTGCGTCTAAATTGGTTTTAGTCATCCCTATCCATACGGCAGCGTATTGACAGAGGCAATCCCAACCCCCATACGGTAGCGTATGTTGATGGAAGGACACTCTCATGATTAGTAAAACACTTGCCTCCGCAGGCGTTCTTTCTTTGGCCTTAACGGCAGTACATGTACTAGGAGGAGGGCCTGACGTGCATGTTCCACTCTTGGAAAGCAATGCAACAGACGTCTTGAAGGGTTTTGTTTCAGTGATTTGGCACGCTGTCACAGCTAACCTGTTGATCTGTAGCGCTATGTTGTTGATTGCAGCCGTGAACAAAACCTACAGGGGATTGTTGACCGGATTGGTTCTTGCAAACTACGTGGCCTTCATGGGCCTGTTTCTCTTTTATGGGATTACGCGGCTTGGATCAGTACTCGTGATGTTGCCATGGATCGGCTTTGCAGCAATCATCTTCGTTTCTGTCATTGGCCTCACCATTGATAAGAAAGACAGCCTGGACAATGCGCATCCCTGACGTTCCGCTGCTGACCGTTGTTTCGGCGGAGGGAACTCTACGCCTCAAGACGTGGAAGAGGCTTAGAGCATAGGTAAGCGTTTAATTTCAATAAATAAGAGGTTGGAGATGAGTATTTCAGCAGGGGAAATTCCCAACAAGGGACTGTTGGGCAAGTATGCGCTGAAGGACGGTTGCTATACAGATTGCTTCTACATTGACGTGCCCAGAACGATCCACTTCGTGGATTTTGCCTCCGCCTTTTTCAATTCGCCAATCTTTCGTTTGGAAAGGCGTGTCCTGGCTATCTTCCTTTCGCGGCCCTCAAGCAACAGGGAGGTTGATGAATTAGCATCTGGTGCAAGTGATCGACTTGCCCTCTGGAAGGTCGAAGAGAGGGACGATACGCAAATGCTTCTGTCCGTCGGCGACGGCCCAATAAGGACTTGGCTTATGAGCCAGAATAGCGAAGCGCACTCCGGAACAACGCGGTTGTTTTTTGGCTCAGCTGTATTGCCTTTGGCACATAGCTCATCCGGAAAACCAAAAATCGGTTGGGCCTTTCGTGCTTCCGTTGGCTTACACAAACTCTACTCTCGCATACTCCTTTGGTCCGCCAGTCGAAATCTGTCCAACCGTCAGGGACATTGATCTCTTCGGGGTGGTGCGCCGAGAAACGTAGAGGCCGGGATCGTAGAGGTATGGACCTGCCATCGGAGATAATTCTACTTCTATCGTTGGTGTTCTGGTTCTAAAAAGGAGTAGTTGGGTCGCACTCGCCCTCCACTAGATATTGTATCTCAAAGATCAATCTGCTATTGGACATCTATGGTGAGTAGCGCTCGGATGCGTAGAAAAGCCAACCCTAGCCCGGCTCCAACCTGACGGTAGGTGCAGCCGGTGCAACTGCGTAAGCAATTCCCGATAGCATTGATATGGCCTCAGTCCACGAAACCACTGAATGGCGCAAACTGCGCCCAGTAATCCTGCAGCGTGACTTATGGACTTGCCAGATGTGCGGCGCCCTGCTGCGTCCTGGTCGGCGCCACAAGGCAGCAGCAGTGATCGACCACAAGAGGCCATACGACCTGCGCCCGGATCTGGTCTATGACCCAGCGAACCTATGGGCGATCTGTCGTGACTGCCACGACCGAGAATGCCGACGCATTGAGGACAAGGCGCGGGGTATGCGTCAATGGACTTTCCGTGGTGCTGACTGGATTGCCTCGGAGAAGGCCAAGTGCCGCTTTGTCGGACTGGATGGCGCAACCGTCATTCCAACCGCCTAGAACAGCCCCGGTTTGGCCAACGTGCTCAAGGGGAGGGGGTGGAAAAAGTGCCGCATTTGCAGGGCCTGTTCACCCGCCCCTGAGGATCATTCTCACAGAGACCAAATTTCAAAGGGGGGTGGGGCTCAGCCACTTTTAGGAAGATGAAGAAACCCGTATACAAGAATATTTACAATGACTTAGAGGATGGTGGTGAGCGTGCAAAGGTCGCTGAAAGGGAGTGGAAAGCGCTCTGTTTGGACCTGGAAATGCGTGATTTAATGACAGATCAGCGCAAACGGATCGTGGATCGTCTGGTGCGTGAGCGGGTTGAATACGAGTTTTTGTTCCCCATCGCCATCAAGGCAGGACATGTGAACAAGGGCCCGAAGGGCGGGGAATACGTCAATTTGCATTGGTCTGCCCTACAGAGAACCAAGGACCAGATTCTGAAGTTGGAAGAGGCCCTGAGATTGACCGTTGATCGGGTGGCCGCTCCGACCGGAAAGATTGAGAAGAAAACAAAAGCGAGCAAATACCTTGGCAGGCTTGGACCCAACTAGCGAGTATGCGCGCCGGGTTCTGGATGGGGAGATCATTGCAGGCAAGTACGTGCGCCTGGCATGTGAACGCCACTTCGCAGATCTGGAGTCCGGCGCTGCGCGGGGTATCTATTTCGATGCGGAGGCTGCCCAGGAGGCAATAGAGTTCTTTCCAGCGATGTTCACCATCACGGATGGGCCGAAGGCGGGTGAGCCCTTTAATTTGTTGGATTGGCACACCTTCGTGGTTGGGTCGCTGTTTGGCTGGCACAAGGCTGGGCGCCTTCGGTTTCGTAATCTCTGGCTGGAGACAGGCAAGGGGCAGGCCAAGTCACCTCTGATGGGCGGCATTTCCATCTATGTTTGTGGGTTTCTGGGGATTCAGCGGGCGCAGTGTTATGCTATTGCCTCGAAGTTGGACCAGGCAAAGATCCCGTTCAAAGATGGTGCTGCGCTTTGCAGGGCAGACATCCCCGATCTGGGCGAAAGCCTGGAAGAGCGGGGCGACGTTTTCATTTCCGGCAAAGGCGAGAATGCATGGCGGATTGAGTTCACGGAAAGCTCTTCGTTCTTTGAGGCAAAGGCCACCACGGACAGCCTGTCGGGGCCGAGGCCAGACTGTGTGATTGCTGATGAGGTTCACGAGTTCACAACGGACAAGCCGATTGAACTCTGGGCCGCTGGTGTCGCCAAGAAATCCGGATCCGCTTTCATGATCCTGGGCACCAATACTCCGGCAATTGACCAGATCGTTGGCACCGAGCAGTCGGAATACTACCAGCGCCTGCTGGAGGGCATCTTTGAGGATGACGAGGCCTTTGCCTACATCGCAAGGGTGGATGATGACGACGATCCATTTGCAGATGAAAGCTGCTGGATTAAAGCGATGCCTGCACTGGGCGTCACTTTTGACTATGAAAACGTGCGCGGCGTCGTCAATCGCGGCAAGAACGATGAGGGGAAGCGGCTCACGGTATCGCGCCTGTACTTTGGAATTCCGGTCGGCTCCAGTGGGTTCTGGGTCGATGAGGCCGCCTGGCGCGATTGCATCAAGGATATCAAAGACGAGGATCTTGAGGGAAAGAAGTGCTTTCTGTCCATTGATCTGTCAGAGAAAAACGACCTCACGGCCTTGGGCGCTGTCTGGAAGGGGCAGGATGATCAGTTGCTGGCCAGGGTCAATTACTGGACCACCCCGGCCGGGCTGGAACGGCGATCCGCTGAGCTTCCCCCTTTGAAGTGGTCCGCCCCTATAGTTAGGAAAGCGGAGGACCAAGTATGGCCATTAAGAGACCCAAGCCGGAAGAGATCGTCGTGAAGTTACGGCAGGTTGAAGTACTGATGGGACAAGGCATGCCCC
>NZ_JBDWPJ010000140.1:0-39890 GCF_039971195.1 Pseudophaeobacter sp. | reverse complement strand
CCGTGACATAGGCAGAGCCGCCGCGCTGATAGTGCCTGTATGCGGTGCGGATATTGCGCACCGTTGCGTGTTCGGCCTTGAGCAGTCCGACCTCGCCGATGACACCCGCCAGCGAACGCACCGCATAGGCTCCGCGGGAATAACCCATCAGGTAGATCCGGTCGCCGGGGCGATAGCGCGAAGCCAGGTAGCCATAGGCGCGACGGATCTGCCGGTTGATGCCACGGCCCAAAACCACATCCGGCGCGCTTCCCCATCCGGTCCATTGCACGCCGGCTTCATAAAAAACCGAGACCTCAGCCCCCTGCTCCAGGCACATCTGATAGAGCCTGCCCGCATGGGTTTCATGGCCGGGTTCCAGGGTCGACATGGTGCCATCGAGAATGATCACATGGGCCTGCGGCCCCCGCAGCTTGGCCTCACCGGAATGCTCCGAGCGCAAAGGGCGCCCGAGCCATCCCAGAAGGTGTTTACTAAGCTGCTTCAGTACCATCCCTTAAGGCTTCCCATAGTTTCAACGGTGTGAACGGCATGTCCACCTGCCGCAATCCCCGCTCCCAGGTGGCATCCTGGACCGCATTGGCCAGCGCCGCCAGGGCGCCAACCGTGCCTGCTTCTCCACAGCCCTTCATCCCCATCGGGTTCTGGGTCGAAGGCACCGGCTCAGAGGTAAACCCAATCATGGGGACGTCAGCGGCACGCGGCAAGGCATAGTCCATAAACGTTGCCGTGAGCAGCTGGCCTTCCTCGTCATAGACCACATGCTCCATCATCGCCTGACCAAGCCCCTGAACAACCCCGCCATGCACCTGACCTTCGGCCAGCATCGGATTGATAAGGTTGCCAAAATCATCAACAACCGTATAGCGCTCTACTGCACAGCTGCCGGTCTCGGGGTCGATCACAACTTCCGCGATATGGGCGCCGTTTGGAAACGAGCGTCCCGGCAGTTGCGCCCGCGCCGCGTGACGCAGCAAATCAAGCCGTCCCTGCGCGCGGGCCATCTCTGCGGCCTCCAGCATGGAAGGCGTCAGATTGGAGCCCGGCGCCCGGAAGGTCTCGCCATCAAAATTCACCGCCTCTTCCTCGACGCCCATTTCCTGCGCCAGGAAGGGTGTGAATGCGGCAACCATCACATCCACCGTTGCCAGGGTGGCATTGGCCTGGGTGGTCACCGAACGCGACCCCCCCGTGCCGCCGCCCTTGGCAATGCGGTCACTATCGCCCTGGATGGTGGTGATCATCTCAGCTGGAATCCCCGTCTGGTCCGCAAGGAACTGCGCATAGACAGTTTCATGCCCCTGCCCGTTGCTCTGCGTTCCGACGTAGATATTCACCCTTCCATCCTCCAGAAACTCGACTTCCGCCCCCTCTGAAGGATCGCCCAAAATACTTTCGATATAGTAACACAGGCCAAGGCCGCGCAGTTTGCCCGTCGCGGCATCCGCTGCGCGACGAGCGGCAAAGCCCTCGGTATCGGCCTCTTCCATAGCGCGCGACAGGATCATGCCAAAATCGCCAACGTCGTAGCTTTCACCAGTCACGGTGGCATAGGGGAAATTGGCCGGAGCAATGAAATTGCGGCGGTGCAGTTCAAAGGGATCGACGCCCATATCGCGTGCGGCGTGGTCCATCACCCGCTCCAGCACATAGATCGCCTCGGGACGGCCAGCGCCGCGATAGGCATCCACCTGGGTGGTATTGGTATAGATGCCCTCCACCTGCAGCCAGGCGGTTTTGATATCATAGACCCCGGCCAGAACCCGGCTGAACAGCTGGGTCTGGATCGGCTGGCCAAACTGCGAATTATAGGCCCCAAGATTGCAGCGGGTCTGCACCCGGTAGGCGGTTATCTTGAGGTCCTCGTCAAAGGCAAGTTCCGCCAGGGAGGTGAGATCGCGGCCGCCATTATCGCTCAGCATCGCCTCGGTGCGGTCCGACATCCAGAACACTGGTTTTTTCAGCGCACGGGCTGCATGGGCGACTACAAAATACTCCGGATAGGTCATCGCCTTCATGCCAAAGCCACCGCCCACATCAGGTGTCACCACATGCACGGCCTCTTCGTCCAGCGCCAGTTTGGCTGCCAGCTGACTTTTGGCGCCCCAGACGCCCTGGCCACCATAGGTGAAATGCAAGCGCTCCTGTTCCCAGGTGGCAAAACAACCCCTTGGCTCCATCGCGTTGACGATGATCCTATTGTCCTCCACCTGCAACGAGACAGTATGGGCCGCTACGTCAAAGGCGGCGTTGGTTGCCGCCTCATCGCCCATGCCCCAGTCAAAAGCGCTGTTGGTTGGCGCCTCCGGGTGCAGCGGCTCACCGCCAGCGTTCAGATCCAGCTTTACCGGCAGATCCTCAATATCCAACTCAATGAGCTCGCCTGCATCGCGGGCCTGATCCAGGGTCTCGGCAATCACCACCGCAATCGGTTCGCCGACAAAACGCACCCGCCCGTTGGCCAGCATATGGCGTTCCGGCGCGGCGCCGTCACTCTCGTCGCGGTTTTTCACCACGGTGAAATCCATGGTGGTGGTCATGCCAGCCGCCTGCAGATCCGCCAAAGTGAGCACCATCTGCACACCCTCGGCGGCGCGGGCCTCTTGCAGATCCAGGGTAGAGATCACCCCATGGGCCACCGGGCTGCGCAGAACCCAGGCCCGCAGGGCGCCTTCGGGGGCGCAGTCTTCGATGTAACGTCCATGTCCGGTCAGGAACCGAACATCCTCGACCCGTTTGACCGGCTGACTTTTTCCAAATTTTTTCATGCTCGCCCCCTGTTCGCGCTGGCTGATGCTTTCAGGGGGACATTAGCCTCAGGGGCGCGCTTGTCCAGAGAGCTCGATCACCGTCGCCACGTCAGAAAGTCCGTAGCCGTTGAACTGCGTGCTCATGGCAGAGGAATAGGCGCCCAGTCCGGGGAACAAAACAAAGTCGCCGCTCTGGGTATCTTCGGGCAGCGGCAATCCATCCGGCAACCGGTCCAGACTGTCACAGGTGGGGCCAAAAACCACCCGTGGGCGGCGTGGTGCCGCCCGGTGCTGGCCAGAGGCATTCACCACCTCGACCCTGCCCGGAAGCCCCATATCGCGGATATCAACCAGCCCGCCGTAGATGCCATCATTGAGAAAGACAACTTCGCCACCTTTGCGCATCGCCTTGATCCGCGCCGCCAGGGTGAAGCTTTCCGAGACCATCGCCCGACCAGGCTCACAGATCAGCTGCGGATGGTCGGGGCCAAAGGCCTCGACGACCGCACCGTTGATGGCGGCAAAGACCCGCTCCAGATCCGGGGCCTGACCATCACGATTGGCCGCAAAGCCACCGCCGACATTGAGCCGCACGATGGGCACGCCTGCGGCGTCAACGATGCGTTTGGCTGCATGGATATAGGCAACCCAGGCCGCCGCGTCCTCGCATTGGGTACCGGGGTGGAAACACAGGGCGGGCGTCCAGCCCTCAGCTGCGACCCGTTGCAGCAGCTCAACCGCCTCTTCCGGAGCCGCACCAAATTTGCTGCCAAAATCGTAAGCAGCGCCCTCCACTGGCAGGGCAAAACGCACGGCGATTTCCTTCTCACGGGGTACCCCAGAAAGCTTATCCAGCTCCGACAGCTCATCGACCGACCAGCTGGCCACATCATGGGCAATGCCCGCGTCAATCTCGGCTGCTGAGCGCACCGGGTTGTTGTAATGCATCATCGCATCTGGGCTGGCCAGCCGCACCGCCTGCATTTCCGCCGGCGAGGCCACATCAAAGGCGGAAATCCCCGCCGCCACCAGATTGGAGAGTACTGCCTGGTGCGGGTTGGCCTTCACCGCATAGGTGACCAACCCGTCAAACCCCGCCTGAAACCGCTCTGCCACCTGATGCAAAACCCGGGGCGAAAAATACAGGATCGGCTGATCCGGATTATGCCGTGCCAGGTGGGTTTCGGGGTCAAGCCAGAGCGGTGGGATCTGCTGCATAGGGTAAAGCCTCATGTGTTTTGCTTATTTTCCGGCGTTTTACCGTCGATTTCCCCCGGCATTTTGACTAAAGTGACGAAAAACATCGGCACATAAGAGGTCGCGGCATGAAATCCGACGAAACTGACCAGCAGCTTTTGACCCTGTTGCGGGAAAACGCCCGCCGACCCGTGGCCGATCTCGCCCGTGCATTGGGGCTGGCCCGCACCACCGTGCAGGCCCGGATCGAGCGGCTGGAAACCTCTGGCGTCATCGAAGGCTATACCCTGCGGGCCTCGGCTGCAGCGCGGCCACCGTTGCAGGCCACGGTGCTTATCTCGATCGAGCCGCGCTCCGGTCCCGAGGTGCTGTCGCGGCTGCGTAGCCTGTCGGGTGTTGAGGTGGTGCATACCACATCCGGGCGCTTTGATCTTTTGGCCCAGGTGGTTGCGCAAAGCACCACCGAGCTGGACGAGACCATTGATCGCATCGGGGAAGCGCGTGGCGTGCGCTCCTCCGAGAGCCTGATCCATCTGGCGACAAAACTGGACCGAACCGCCTAGGCACAGCCTACGTCACCGACCATTTTACCGCCAATCCCAGCGATACCTTTCCCTTTGCGCCCCCATTCGCTATTGGAGGCGCAACCCCGAATTCAACCGACGCAGGACGACCCTCATGGCACTGGACAAGACATTCGACGCGGCCGAAGCAGAAAGCCGCCTTTACAAAGCCTGGGAAGAGGCTGGCTGCTTTAAGGCTGGCGCCAATGCCAAGCCCGAGGCCTCGACCTATTGCATCATGATCCCACCGCCCAATGTCACCGGCGTTCTGCACATGGGCCATGCCTTCAACAACACGCTGCAGGATATCCTGATCCGTTGGAAGCGCATGCAGGGCTTTGACACCCTCTGGCAGCCCGGTACCGATCACGCCGGTATTGCGACCCAGATGGTGGTGGAGCGCGAGCTGGCCAAGGATGGCAAGAAGCGCACAGACTTTAGCCGCCCTGATTTCCTCGCCAAGATCTGGGAGTGGAAAGAGCAGTCTGGTGGCACCATCATCAACCAGCTGAAACGCCTTGGTGCGTCGTGTGATTTTGACCGCACCGCCTTCACCATGGCAGGCGCCCATGGCGACACCCGCACCGGCCACGAGAACTCGCCCAACTTCCACGATGCCGTGATCAAGGTCTTTGTGGAGATGTACAACAAGGGTCTGATCTATCGCGGCAAGCGTCTGGTCAACTGGGACCCGCATTTTGAGACCGCGATCTCGGACCTCGAAGTCGAGAACATCGAGACCCCCGGCCATATGTGGCACTTCAAATACCCGCTGGCGGGTGGCGCGACCTATGAGTACGTCGAGAAAGATGAAGACGGCAATGTCACGCTGAGTGAAACCCGCGACTACATCTCCATCGCTACGACACGTCCCGAAACCATGCTGGGTGACGGCGCGGTTGCGGTGCACCCGTCGGATGAGCGTTACGCGCCCATCGTTGGTATGCTCTGTGAAATCCCGGTTGGCCCCAAGGCGCAGCGCCGCCTGATTCCGATCATCACAGATGAATACCCCGACAAGGACTTTGGCTCGGGCGCGGTGAAAATCACCGGCGCCCATGATTTCAATGACTATCAGGTCGCCAAGCGCGGCGGCATTCCGATGTACAACCTGATGGACACCAAGGCCAATATGCGCGCTGATGGCGCGCCCTATGTCGCGGAGGCCACCGCCGCCCAGGCGATTGCCAATGGCGAACAGGAGTTCACCGAGGCCAGCATCGCCGCAATGAACCTGGTGCCGGAAGAATACCGTGGCCTCAGCCGCGAAGACGCCCGCAAAGCCGTGATCGCTGACATCACCGCCGAAGGTCTGGCAGTATTGGTCACCGAGACCACAAAGGTCAAAGACGACGAGGGCAACGAGACTGAGGTGACAACCTCTGTGCCCTATGTTGAGAGCAAACCGATCATGCAGCCCTTTGGGGATCGCTCCAAGGTGGTGATCGAGCCGATGCTGACCGACCAGTGGTTTGTTGAGACCGACAAGATCGTTGGCCCAGCCCTGGACGCGGTGAAAGACGGCACCGTCAAGATCCTGCCCGAAAGCGGCGAGAAGACCTATTACCACTGGCTGGAAAACATCGAGCCCTGGTGCATCTCGCGCCAGCTGTGGTGGGGCCACCAGATTCCGGTTTGGTACGGGCCGGAGCTTTCTGAGGCTGGTTTCAAATCTGCCGATCAGCCTTTCACCGACAACAAAAAGGCATTCTGTGCCTCAAATGCCGAGGATGCTTTTGCGCAAGCTGCCGAGTATTACGGAACTCAGGTCCGTTTGGCTCATCGTGGAGATGACGAGGCAGAAGATACTTGGGCGATTAACAAAGATGGCTCTTGGGATGGTGTGATCTACCTGGAACGCGACCCCGACGTGCTGGACACCTGGTTCTCCTCAGGTCTCTGGCCGATTGGCACACTGGGCTGGCCGGAATGGTCTGAGGAGACCTCGAAATACTTCCCGACCTCGACCCTGGTGACCGGACAGGACATCCTGTTCTTCTGGGTGGCGCGGATGATGATGATGCAGATGGCGGTTCTGGACCCCGACCTCCCCGTCGAGCAGCGCATCCCATTCGACACCGTCTATCTGCATGGGCTGGTGCGCGATGCCAAGGGCAAGAAGATGTCCAAATCCACCGGCAACGTGGTGGATCCGCTGGAAATCATCGATGAGTACGGCGCCGATGCGCTGCGCTTTACCAATGCTTCCATGGCATCCTTGGGCGGCGTGCTGAAACTGGATATGCAGCGTATCTCCGGCTACCGGAACTTTGGCACCAAACTGTGGAACGCAGTGAACTTTGCCAATTTCAACGAGGTCTATGACGAAACTAAACCCGGCTACTCCTGCCCCGAGGCCAAGGCTGCGGTGAACCAGTGGATCATTGGTGAGACTGCCAAGGTCCGCGTTGAGGTGGATGCAGCCCTTGAGGCTTACCGCTTCAACGATGCCGCGCTGTCGCTTTATGCCTTTGTCTGGGGCAAGGTCTGTGACTGGTATATCGAACTCTCCAAGCCGCTGTTTGGCTCAGAGGATGAGGCGGTAATTGCCGAGACCCGCCAGACCTTGGGCTGGGTGCTGGATCAATGCATGGTGCTTTTGCACCCGATCATGCCCTTCATCACCGAAGAGCTTTGGGGCAAGACAGCCAAGCGCGACACTATGCTGGTGCATGAAGACTGGCCGACCTATGGTCCTGAGCTGGTCAATGAGGCGGCCGATACGGAAATGACCTGGGTCATCACATGCATCGAGAACATCCGCTCGGCCCGGGCGCAGATGAATGTGCCGGCAGGCTCCAAGATTCCGATGCTGGTCACCCAGTTCGACGATGCCGCCCGCGCCGCCTGGGAGGCCAATGAGGCTATGATCAAAAAGCTCGCCCGTGTGGTGAGCCTGGATCAGGTGGAAAGCTTCCCCAAAGGCTGCGCCTCAGTTGCCGCCCCCGGTGCCAGCTTTGGCCTGCCGCTGGCCGACATCATCGATGTCGATGCGGAAAAGGCGCGTCTGGAAAAGAACCTGGGCAAACTGGCCAAGGAATTGGGCGGGCTGCGTGGCCGGCTCAAGAACCCCAAATTTGTCGCCTCGGCGCCGGATGAGGTGGTGGCAGAGGCCCGCGAGAACCTCGCCCTTCGCGAAGAAGAGGAAGCCAAGCTGAAAGACGCCCTGTCGCGTCTGCAGGAAATCGGCTAGGCTCCCCTGCCCCTTTTGGTCAAATGATTGCAAAACGCCCGCCCCTGAGCGGGCGTTTTTCGTGGCCTGATCCCTGATTTTTCTGTTAATCTGCGCTCACTTCACCCGCTTAGGGGGAAAATGACTGACAGCTCACCATTGTGTTTGCATTGGTTCTGTATCAGCTTGTTACAAAGTACATGAGGGAGAAGCGGAGATGGCAAAAGGCTATTGGGTGGCGCATGTCGATGTCGAGGATCTGGAGCGCTACAAGGACTATATTGCCGCCAATGCGGCCCCCTTTGCCGACTATGGCGCGCGCTTTCTGGTGCGCGGCGGCGCCAAGGAAGTCCGCGAAGGCGCCATGCGCGCTCGCACCGTGGTGATCGAGTTCAAGGATTTTGCCACCGCCAAGGCCTGCTATGATTCTGTTGCCTATCAAGACGCCAAAGCCCTGCGAGATCCGGTCTCGACCGGGGATATGGAAATTGTCGAAGGCTACGATGGCTAAGACCTGGCTCTGCGCGTCTGGCCTTTCTGACGCGCGCGCCTGACGGGCCTCCGGGTCCAAAGGAAAATTGCAACCTGCGGCCCCTGCTGGTTCCCGCCCTGCAGATGGCCCATCCATAAACGGAGTATCTTTGGCATGCTCAAAAAGTTTTTTCAGGCCTTTCGGCCCACTGACACCCCCGCATTGCCGGATCCGGATGCCGAATTGGCATTGGGTGCCTTGCTGGTGCGGGTGGCGCAGTCGGATCGCGAGTATAAAGTCGAAGAGATCAGCTTGATTGATCGCATCCTGGCGCGGCTTTATCAGCATGATGCGCTGGAGGCCGCCAAAGTGCGCGCCACCTGCGAAAAACTGCATTCCGCCGCGCCCGAGACCGATACTTTTGGCCGCTTGATCCGCGAAACCACCGGGCTGGATGAACGGCTCGCGGCATTGGATGCGCTCTGGGAGGTGGTTCTGGCCGACCACAATGAGCACGAGGGCGAAGTCCGTATTTTGGAAGAGGCCTATAAGGCCATGGGACTGTCCTTTGCGGACAATGAGGCTGCCCGCGCCAAGGCGCTGGCCAAGCTCGCGGCAAGCCTAGAGGACGAATGATGTTTAAAGAGATTTTGAACCGCTTATTGGCTCCGGCACCGGAACCGTTGACGGATGACGGCGCCCGCCTGGCATTGACCGCGCTTTTGGTGCGCATTGCCCGCTCGGATCACAACTATTCCGAAGTGGAAAAGGACCGCATCGACCGCATCATCCGCAGCCGGTTCAACCAGGATATTGGCGGCGCCATCATCCTGCGCGAACAGGCCGAGGCGATGGAGGCCGAAGCCCCCGACACGGTGCGCTTTACCCGCGCCATCAAAGAGGCCGTCGCCTATGACGACCGCATTGGCGTTGTCGAAGCCCTGTGGCAGGTGGTCATGGCGGATGGTCACCGGGATGATGGCGAGGATGCGCTGATGCGACTCTCCTCCAATCTGTTGGGGGTCAGTGACGTCGACAGCGCCAAGGCCCGCAGACGGGTGGAGGCCGCTACATGATCGCCTATCTGGGCATGTATGATCGCCCCGAAACGGCCGCTGCCAATGATCAACTCTGGTCTGCGATTCGCAAGAACCTGGAACAGGGCCCCGAGACCCTGAACCGCAACATAGATCCCTGGACTGCCTGGCAATCCCCCAACCTGATGCTGGCGCAGACCTGTGGCTGCCCCTTTCGCACCCGGCTTTATGGCGAGGTAGAGCTGATTGGCACCCCGGATTATGGCCTGCCTGACTGCGCCCCCGGGTTTTACCGCAGTGTCTTTGTAGTCAAAAAATCAGAAGCCCAGCCAAGGTTGGAACAGTTTGATCGCGCCAGCTTTGCCTATAATGACGCGCTGTCACAATCCGGCTGGGCTGCCCCGCTCATACACATGCAGGATCTTGGTATTCTGCCCGGCGAACTGATTGAAACCGGCGGCCACCAGGCCTCTGCACAGGCTGTCGCAGAAGGCCATGCTGATTTTGCCGCGCTGGACATGCTGTCCTGGGCTCTGATCCTGGAGCATGATGATTTTGCCAGTGATCTGACCGTGATCGAACGCACCGTCGCCACCCCCGGCCTGCCTTTTATTACCTCCCTGAAACAGGATCCGGCGCAGCTTTTTATTGCAGTAAAATCCGCCATTGAGGCGCTGGACACCGAGAGCCGCGAGGCTTTGCATCTCAAAGGATTTCTCCATATTCCCACCAGCGATTACCTGGCCGTCCCAACCCCGCCCGGCCCCGTGCTTACTGGTCTCAAGATCAAGGCACGCACCTAACCCGCACGGCCTTCCGATTTGCCTGTTTTTCACCCCCCTTTGCCAAGTTCCCGCCAAATCCGCCCGGTTTTAACATTGCATTCAGACATTTTTTCAGTCCAATTAGTGCAAGTTTTTCACAACTGGGCGAAATCGCTTTGACCAATCCGGCACCTGTACTCGAAATCCGCGACCTGCATAAATCCTATGGGGAGTTGGAAGTAATCAAAGGTGTCAATATCACCGCAAACCGCGGCGACGTTGTTTCGTTGATTGGGTCCTCGGGATCCGGAAAATCCACCCTGCTGCGTTGCTGTAACCTTTTGGAAAACAGTCAGGAAGGCGAAATCCTCTTTAAGAGTGAACCGATTTCCTGGACCGGACAGGGGTTGCAGCGTCGCCCGAGTGACGCCAAGCAGGTCCTGCGTATCCGCACCAATCTGTCGATGGTGTTCCAGCAGTTCAATCTTTGGGCCCATATGACGATTCTGCAGAACGTCATGGAGGCCCCCGTCACCGTGCTGAAACGAGAGCCCGGTGAGGTCGAATCTGCCGCCCGCAAATACCTCGATAAGGTTGGTATTGGCGACAAATGTGACGCCTACCCGGCTCAGCTGTCTGGGGGCCAGCAACAGCGCGCCGCAATTGCCCGCGCGCTCTGTATGGAGCCCGAAGCACTGTTGTTTGACGAACCAACTTCTGCCCTCGATCCCGAACTGGAACAGGAAGTTGTCAAAGTAATCAAGGATCTGGCCGCCGAAGGTCGGACCATGATGATTGTGACCCACGATATGAATCTGGCCGCCGATGTCTCTGACCAGGTTGTGTTCCTGCACCAGGGCCTAGTCGAAGAACAAGGCAGTGCCGACGAGGTCTTTGGCAATACGCAATCTGACCGGTTGCGTGCCTTCCTGTCGCCGACGCGGCACATGCGCAAGTCCTGAACGATCCTTCATCGGGGCCAGACCCTGGCCCTGGTGACCAAAAGAAGAAACCAACAACCAAAAATACAAACTGGGAGTACTAAAATGAAGTCACTTATTCTTAGCACTGCAGCGCTGGCCCTCTCCGCTGGCATGGGTCTGGCCGATACTGTCCGTCTGGGCACCGAGGGCGCCTACCCTCCCTACAACTTCCTCAACGACAATGGCGAAGTTGACGGTTTTGAGCGCGAGCTGGGCGATGAGCTGTGCAAACGCGCTGAACTGACCTGTGAGTGGGTCACCAATGACTGGGATTCGATCATTCCAAACCTGGTGTCCGGCAACTACGACGCTATCATCGCCGGCATGTCGATCACCGCAGAGCGCGAAGAAGTTGTTGACTTCACCCAGGGCTACACCCCTCCATCGCCTTCTGCCTACGCGGCCCTGTCGGCTGATGTGGACCTCAAAGGCGGCGTGATCGCAGCCCAGACCGCCACCATCCAGTCCAGCCATGTTGTCGACACCGGTGCCACCCTGGTGGAATACCCCACCCCGGATGAAACACTGGCAGCCGTACGCGCTGGCGAAGCCGATGCGGTTATCGCAGACAAAGACTACCTGGAGCCCGAAGTCGAAGCCTCCGATCTGATCTTTGTTGGCGACGATGTGCCTCTCGGCGGTGGTATCGGCATGGCCTTCCGCGAAAGCGATGACGAGGTTCGCGCCAAGTTCGACGCGGCCATCACTTCGATGAAAGAAGACGGCAGCCTGAACACGCTGATCGAAAAATGGGAAGTTGGCGGCACCTGGTAAGCCCCCCTCCTAAAACACGCTTCTGATAAAGGGGGGCATCAGCCTCCCTTTTCACATTCTCGGCACTGGGAACATACTTAGCCCTGTGCTGATCCAGACGATGAGGTCCGCCATCTTCTCCTTCTGCTCTGACCCGTCCACTCTTGAGACCTTTCAGTGGATGAGCTGCTATCTCACCACCGGAAAGCACATGGCTTTCTACGTCTCCTTTGGAACTGTGCTTTTGCTTCTGGCCTTTGCCGCCCCTTCGGCCATGCTGTTTGGTTTTGGCGGCGCCATGGCGGCGCGGGCACGCTTTGCGCCACTCAGCTGGCTGGGCCGGGGCTATATCGCGGTGGTGCGGGGTGTTCCAGACATCGCCTTTTTCCTCTTCTTTGTCATCGCCCTAGACCAGGGCATCGAATATCTACGCCACAAGGTGAAATGCCCGGATTGGGATCAACCCATTCGTCAGGGCAGCGATTTTATTGTCTGCGATATTGCCAAGATGCCGCTGGGAGATTCTGCGCAATGGGTGCATGAGACCTATGGGTTTGCCCTGGCAGTCCTGACCTTTGCCATCGTGTTTGGCGCCTTTGCCGCCAATGTGCTGTTTGGCGCCATGCAGGCCGTGCCTCATACGCAGATCGAAACCGCCGAGGCCTATGGGCTCAGCCACCGGCAGACCTTCTGGCGCATCCTGGTGCCACAAATGTGGACCTATGCATTGCCAGGCCTGTCCAACCTTTGGATGGTGCTGATCAAGGCCACGCCCTTGTTGTTTCTGCTGGGTGTCGAAGACATCGTCTATTGGGCCCGCGAGTTGGGCGGGTCAAAAACCGCCAAGTTCACCGCCTATCCGCACACCGATTGGCGGATGTGGTATTTCCTGGGGCTTTTGGTCTTCTACCTTTTGTTCACCTATGTCTCTGAGCGAGTGCTGGACCGTATCTCGGCCCGCTTGTCCCACGGCCAGGCCACCGTCAGTGGTGAAGCGCAAAGGAATGCGTCATGAGCTGTATTCAAACCATCCAGGACTATGCTTTCCGCTCCTTTGGCTACGGCGAACGCCTGCTGCCGCGCAGTGACTTCACCCTTTGTGAGCAGTTTACCCTGATCGGCTCTGGCCTGCTGTGGAACATCTATTTTGGCATCATCGCAGTTGCTGTTGGTTTTGTGCTGGCGACCCTCTTGGCTGTGGGCAAAAACGCCCAATCCCGCTGGGCGCGAAAGCCAGCCGAGTGGTTTATCTTCCTATTCCGCGGCTCGCCGCTGTTCATCCAGTTCTTCTTTGCCTATTTCCTGTTTTTGAAGCTCAAAAGCGTTTCCAGCCTGTTTGACCCACTATCTTCGGCCTGGGCCGGAGCGCTGATCGTCTTGTTCCTCAACACTGCCGCCTATTCCGCTGACATCTTTTATGGCGCCCTGCGGTCGTTGCCCAAGGGCGATATTGAGGCGGCCGATGCCTATGGGCTATCTGGTTGGTCGCGGTTTCGCCGGATTTCCTGGCCAACCATGCTGCGGCTGGCCTGGCCCGCCTATACCAACGAGGCGATTTTTCTGTTCCATGCGACCACGCTGGTGTTTTTCTCCGGTTTTCCGGCCTGGCAACAGAAGGGCGATGCGCTCTACTACGCAAACTATTTTGCGGATAAGACCTTCAACCCCTTCATCCCCTACCCGATCCTGGCCTTCTACTTCATTCTGTTGACCCTGGTGATCATCTCGCTTTTTGGCATGGTCAATACCCGGCTGAACCGGCACCTGCCGCAGAACCAACGCGCCAAGATGAAGATCAAGCTGAACCTGATCCGCTAAAAGATCAAAATCATCGCAATGAAATGGCTCCTTCAGGAGCCATTTTTTATGGCGCTTTCTGCTGGGTTGCGCCCCGAGGCCAAACTTTTGATCAAATTCTCTTGGCTCATGCAGTTTCCTGCACTACAACTGTGGTACCACCTTGTCAGGAGCCCCTCATGGATCTGTCCACGCTGAAAACCATCCGCATTGCTGCCTGTGATGTGAACGGCCAGATGCGCGGCAAACGTATGCCTGCGGCCCTGGCCAGCAAACTCGGCGATGGCTCCGCCCGGATGCCGCTTTCCACTCTCAACGTGGATATCTGGGGCCGCGATGTTGAAGACAGCCCGCTGGTGTTTGAAACCGGCGATGCCGACGGGATTTTGAAGCCCAGCAATCGGGGTCCGGTGCCAATGCCCTGGCTCGACAGCCCTTCGGCGCTGGTGCCAATGGTGATGGAGACCGAAGACGGCGCGCCATTCCTAGGCGACCCCCGTCAAGTTCTGTCTCAGGTGCTGGACCGCTATGCGGCGCGTGGCTGGAAGGTCATGGCCGCCACTGAAATGGAATTCAATCTGGTGGATGACAGCGGCGCCCAGCCAGGGCCGCCGGCGCATCCCCATACAGGGCGCAAACTGGCACAGCAATCGGTGCTTTCGGTCGAAGAACTGGACGCTTTTGACGCCTTCTTCACCGATCTTTATGACGGCGCCGAAGCGATGGGCGTTCCGGCTCAATCGGCCATTTCCGAGGCCGGTCTGGGGCAGTTTGAAATTAACCTGAACCACCAGGAGGCGCTGCGCGCCGCCGATGATGCCTGGCTGTTTAAGGCGCTGGTCAAAGGGCTTGCGCGCAAACACGGGCTAGCAGCAACCTTCATGGCCAAACCCTATGCCGAGGAAGCCGGCAATGGCATGCATGTGCATTTCTCAGTGGTGGACGAGGCCGGGAACAACGTCTTTGACGACGGCAGCGAGACTGGATCAGAGCTCCTGCTGCAGGCAGTCGCAGGTTGCCTCGCGGCGATGCCTGCCAGTACCCTGATCTTTGCCCCGCATGGCAATTCCTATGATCGTCTGGTGCCTGGTGCCCATGCCCCGACCGGGGCGGCTTGGGCCTATGAAAACCGCACCGCCGCGATCCGCATTCCCGGTGGCAGCCCCAAGGCCCGGCGCATCGAACACCGCACCGCCGGGGGTGATATCAACCCCTATCTGATGCTCTCAGTTGTGCTCGGTGCCGCCATGCTGGGCATCGAGGACAGGATGGAGCCACCCGCGGCCTCCAGCGGCAATATCTACGACATCGCGGATCTGCCGCAACTGGCCAGCGACTGGGAAAGTGCCATCACCCTGTTTGAGGACAGCCTACTGATGGGCCGGATCCTGCCGCAGATGATGATCCGAAACCTCGCCATGACCAAGCGCCAAGAGGCTGCCGGCTTTGCTACACTGCCGTCAGATGAACATTGGCTCAGCTGGTTGGAAGCGGTATGAACGCTACAAGCCCCGAGGCGCTGCCTCAGCCTATCCCCTTTTGATCAAATCTGGTGACTCATGAAAATTGGCATCCTGCAAACCGGCCACGCGCCCGAAGATCTCATCCAGGCCTCTGGCGATTATGATCAGATGTTTTGCGATCTGCTGGCGGGGCACGGGTTTGAGTTTGAAACCTTTGCGGTTGTCGATGGTCTTTTCCCCAAGGATGCTGAAGCCGCGGATGGCTGGATCATCACCGGTTCGCGCCATGGTGCCTATGAGCCGCATGACTGGATTCCGCCGCTCGAAGAGCTGATCCGAGCTATCCATACGAAACAGCAGCCCCTCGCCGGGATTTGCTTTGGCCATCAGATCATCGCTCAGGCTCTGGGCGGCAAGGTGGCAAAATTTGACGGTGGCTGGGCCGTGGGCCATGTGACCTATGAACAGGATGGCAAGCCTGTGACGCTGAATGCCTGGCATCAGGATCAAGTGATCGAGCGCCCCGCCGAGGCCCGTGTCCTGGCCGGGAATGATTTTTGTGAAAACGGCATCCTGGCCTATGGCGATCATATCTGGACCCTGCAACCGCACCCCGAGTTCAGTAATGAATTCACTGGCGGGCTGATCGACAAGCGCGGTCGCGGCGTGGTGCCGGACGCCATTCTGGATCGGGCCAGCCAGCATCTTGATACGCCGGTAGATTCCCCCAATATCGCAACCTTCCTCGCAGAGTTTATGAAGAAAGAGAGGACCTGATGTCATCCTGGATTGACGCGCTCCCCGAAGCCGCCCGCAGCTACCTGGAGGGCCGTCGTCTCGACGAAGTTGAATGCGTTATCTCGGACCTCCCCGGTATCGCCCGGGGTAAGGCGGTGCCGGCATCCAAGTTCTCCAAGCAGGATTTCTTTCACCTGCCTGACAGCATCTTTTATCAGACCATCACCGGCGATTGGGCCGAGGCGGCGGATGAGGATGGCTGGATCGAAAAGGACATGACCCTGCATCCGGATATGTCCACCGCCACCGCCGCTCCCTGGACCGGGGACTGGACCCTGCAGGTGATCCACGACGCCTTTGATCGCAATGGTGAACCTATCCCCTATAGCCCGCGCAATGTGCTGAAACGGGTGGTGCAGCTCTATCACGACAGGGGCTGGGATCCGGTTGTCGCGCCTGAGATGGAGTTCTTTCTGGTGGCGCGCAATATCGATCCCGCCAAGAAGATCGAACCGATGATGGGGCGCTCTGGACGCCCGGCTGCGGCGCGTCAGGCCTATTCGATGACGGCAGTGGATGAATTTGGCCCGGTTATCGACGATATCTATGATTTTGCCGAGGCTCAGGGGTTTGAGATTGATGGCATCACCCAGGAGGGCGGCGCAGGTCAGTTGGAGATCAACCTGTTGCATGGCGACCCGGTCAAGCTGGCGGATGAGGTGTTTTACTTCAAACGGCTGATCCGCGAGGCGGCGCTGCGCCACGATTGTTTTGCCACTTTCATGGCCAAGCCGATCGAGAATGAGCCGGGATCTGCGATGCATATCCACCACTCGGTGCTGGATCGCAAGACCGGCAAGAATATCTTCTCTGCCGAGGATGGATCAGAAACCGAAGCGTTTTTCCACTTTATTGCCGGGCTACAGAACCATCTGCCCGCAGGCATTGCGGTGATGGCGCCCTATGTGAACTCCTACCGACGCTATGTCAAAGACCACGCCGCACCGATCAATCTGGAATGGGCGCGTGACAACCGCACCACCGGCATTCGCATCCCGCTCTCCGGCCCCGAAGCGCGACGGGTGGAAAACCGCATCGCCGGTATGGATTGCAACCCCTATCTCGGCATCGCCGTCTCGCTGGCCTGTGGCTACTTGGGCCTGATTGAGAAACAGCAGCCCGACAAGCAGTTCAAGGGCGATGCCTATGAGGGCGAAGGCGATATTCCCCCAGTGATGGGCAGCGCCCTGGATCTGTTTGAGGCGGCAACGGAGCTGCATGAGGTGCTGGGGCCGGATTTTGCCCGGGTCTATAGCATCGTCAAGCGGGCGGAATATGAGGAGTTCCTGCAGGTGATCTCTCCCTGGGAGCGCGAACATCTGTTGATGAACGTCTAAGGCTTGCCAAAAGCTCTGGCCTGGCACTGGGGTGCTGGGCCAGTGCAATTGAATATTTATGGAAAGATGATGCCAGGGTCAGGTGGGGAACTGCCTGGGTCTGGTGTGAAGAGGTGCGTTATGGGACTAAATCTGCTGCACTCCAATGACCAGCAAGGCGCGTTTCCCAAGAGCTGGTATGCGGCCACGGCAACTCCCTTGGCCCCCTTTGCGCCACTCTCGGGCGAGACCCGCGCCGATGTCTGCATCATAGGCGGCGGCTATACTGGCCTGTCGGCGGCGCTGCACCTGGCCGAGGCGGGCCTGGATGTGGTGCTGCTGGAGGCGCACCGGGTTGGATTTGGCGCCTCGGGGCGCAATGGCGGCCAATTGGGTAGTGGCCAGCGTATGGACCAAGAGGGGCTTGAGGGTTTTGTTGGCGCGGCCGAGGCGCAGAAGCTGTGGCAGCTGGGGGAAGAAGCCAAAGATCTGGTGAAATCGCTGATCGTAAAACATGACATAGACTGCAACCTGCGCCCCGGCGTTGCCTGGACTGGGTCAAACCCGCGCGAGGTCTCGCATCTGCACGACTATGCTCGCTTGCTGCAGGATCGCTATGACTATGGTGAGATCGAGCTGCTATCGCCAGAGGACTGCCAACTGATGTGCCCTTCACCTGACTATAGGGGTGGGATTTTGGACCACGGGGCCGGGCATCTGCACCCCCTGAACCTAGCGCTTGGGTTGGGGGGTGCCGCATCTGCTGCTGGCGCCCGGATCCATGAGGGCAGTGAGGTTCTGGAGATCACCGAAGGTGCCGAAGTGCGGGTCAAGACCACCACTGGCGAGGTTCGGGCCAATCATTTGATCCTGGCCTGCAACGGCTATCTTGGCGGGCTCAACCGCCAGGTGGCGGCCAGGGTCATGCCGATCAATAATTTTGTCGTGGCCACGGAACCCCTGGGGGAAAGGGCCGACAGGGTGCTCAGCCGTGATGTGGCGGTAGCGGATAGCAAGTTTGTGGTCAATTACTTCCGCCTTAGCCATGATAAGCGGCTGCTGTTTGGCGGTGGCGAAAGCTATGGATATCGCTTCCCCACAGATATCGAATCCCTGGTGCGCAAGCCGATGAGACAGATCTTTCCACATCTGCGGGATGTGAAGGTTGACTATGCCTGGGGCGGAACCCTGGGCATTACCATGAAACGGATGCCCTATCTGGCACGGCTTGGGCCCAATGTGCTCTCGGCCTCGGGCTACTCAGGCCATGGAGTTGGCACCGCCGTTCACGCCGGACAGCTGATGGCGCGGGCCATTCAGGGCGAGGCTGAAGGGTTTGACACCCTGTCGCGGGTTCCTGCGCCCAGCTTTCCCGGTGGTCCCAAAATGCGATCCCCCTTGCTGGCTCTGGCCATGACCTGGTTTGCCCTGCGCGATCGGATTGGTTTCTAGGCCATTGCGGGGTCTGTCAGATCCAGCCTGACGCAACAGTTTTGTGAAATTCCACCAAAAAGAGTGCTGCGCTTTGGAGCAGCTCTTGGCATGGGGCGCGGATTGATTTAAGTTTATCAAATCCAGAATTCAGGAATTTGAAATATGAACCAGGCTCCCAATGTTCACGCGGCGGAATCCATCCCCGAGGCGGCCCGCGAGGCAATCGATGCGCTGATGCAATCTGGCGATCTGTTTCGCTACACCGCGCCTGAAAATGCGCCGGTTGCTCTGTTGGAACAGGAATTTGCCGCCCTATTGGGGAGCAAATACGCGCTCGCGGTCTCCTCTTGTTCAGCGGCGCTGTTTCTGTCCCTGAAGGCCCTGGATTTGCCGCGTGACGCGCGTGTCCTGATCCCCGGCTTTACCTTTGCGGCTGTGCCCTCTTCAGTGATCCATGCCGATTGTGTGCCGGTTCTGTGCGAAGTGGGGGAGAACTATCGGATCGATCTGGCTGATTTTGAGGCCCGTCTAGCGGACAATATTAGCGCGGTGATCATCAGCCATATGCGCGGCCATACCTCTGATATGGATGCCATTCTGGCGCTCTGCGAAACACGTGACATTCCGGTGATCGAGGATGCCGCCCATTCGCTTGGCACCACTTGGAACGGGCGCAATATCGGCACCCTTGGGAAAATCGGCTGTTTCTCTTTTCAGTCCTACAAGATGATCAATGCCGGCGAAGGTGGGATTCTAATTACTGATGATGCCGATCTGGTGGCCCGCGCCGTGATCATGTCCGGCGCCTATGAGCACAACTGGCAAAAGCACAAAGGCCCCATGGGCGATAACAGCCCGGATCTGGCGGATGCTTTTGCCAGGTGGCAAAACCAGTTGCCGCTCTATAACCTGCGGATGAGCAATCTCTCGGCTGTGGTGATCCGCCCGCAGCTGCCGGAACTGGCCCGCCGGGTGCGCGACGGGTTGAAGAACCACGACTATGTCGCGGCAAAGCTCAATGCCTCGCCCTATTTTGACGTGCCCGCGCCGTTGGCGCCAGAGCAGCGCGCGCCGGATTCGATCCAGTTCAATCTGGTGGGCATGAGCGCTAATCAGATCAGTGCCTTCTCCGAGGCCACCGCCGAGGCTGGCGTCAAGGTGCAGATTTTTGGCCGCTCGGCGGACAATGCCCGCGCCTTTTGGAACTGGCAGTTTATTTCGGATCTGCCAGAGCTGCCGCAGACCCGGGCGATGCTGATGCAGGCCTGTGATGTACGCCTGCCGGTGCGTCTGACCAAGGCAGAGCTGGACGTGGTCGCACAGATCCTGATCGACGCGGTCACCAACACCATGGCGCAGGCCGCGGCCTAGACCGACCTTCAGAACATCACGGTGACGCGCCGCGCCATGGCGCGGCGCCGGGCCCAACCAAATAATGCGCCTCTTTTGGGGGGGCTTTCTTTGGGCGGGAGCCCCGCCTTTTCCTGAGGGCATCCATCTGTTTTCAAACAAAAAGGCTCCGATTCAATCGGAGCCTTTCCTTTTTCTATTCACGCAGACCCAAAGGGGTAAGGCCTATTTCAGTTTGGACAGTTTATCCTGCAGCTCGGACAGCTGGCGCTTGATCGCATCCAAATCTTCACCGCTCTCCTCTGCCTCGGCAGGCTCTTCTGGCACCGGGCTGCTGCCGCCCCATCCGCCAGAAAGACCGCCAGACAGACCACCGGGCAAACCGCTGGTCATCGCCTTGAGAAAAGCTTCCTGCTGTGCCTTCATCGCGTCAAACCCCGGGATCTGCGACATCGGATTCATCGCCGAGATATTCTCAACCATCTGCGATTGGCTGTCGCGCAGCATATCAAAGGAGGCCTGCAGGAACTGTGGCATCACCCCGCCGCCGGGCTGCATATAGCTGCGCACCAGATCGTTCAGCACATTGACCGGCAGGACATTCTCGCCCCGGCTTTCGTGTTCAGCGATAATCTGCAGCAGATATTGCCGCGTCAGGTCATCGCCAGACTTCAAATCCACGATCTGAACTTCGCGCCCTTCCCGGATAAACCCCGCAATATCCTCCAGCGTGACATAGTCGCTGGTCTCGGTGTTATACAAACGCCGGCTGGCATAACGCTTGATCAGCAGGGGTTTTTCCTGGTCCGCCATACTGTCCCTCCCCGGACATGATGCATTGCAGAAAAAGACTATGCGAGCGCAGAACAAAAGAAAAGCCTGCAGAATCTTATGGTCTTGCAGGGCCGCTTGCCCCAGGGCTCCCCAAACAAGTCATTTTCTGCTTGAGCTAAACCTAACTTGAAGTTTTATACCCTCCCCCATAGCAACAAGGAGAGATCACGTGAAGATTTTGATCCTGGGGGGCACGGGCTCCATCGGCAGCGCGGTAACCGCAGAACTCGTCCTGGGAAGCCATGAGGTGGTGGGCCTGTGCCGCTCGGAGGCTTCAGCGCAAAAACTGGTCGCCCTAGGGGCGCGGCCCTGGAGGGGAGACCTGTGCCAGCCCGAGACCTGGCAGGCAGCCCTGGAGGGGATCGATGTCGTCATTCAACTGGCCAGCACCTTTGGTCCCGACATGGGCGAGGTTGATGCTCAGGCTGTCACCGCCATTCTGGAAGCAGCTCGCGGACGCTCCCAGCCTCTGCGGGTGCTCTATACCGGGGGCTGCTGGCTCTATGGGGAGACCGGCGATCTCACCGCTTCGGAGACCAGTCCGCAGCGCCCGATCCCGGCCTTTTCCTGGATGCAGGACAGCGCCAACCGACTGCTACAAGGGAGCAATATCGCCTGCGGCGTCATTCATCCCGCCATGGTCTACCACGAAGACGGCGGCGGCGTGTTTTCCCGGATGTTGTCGCAGGCCGCCTCTGGTCTGCCGGTGGAGGTCTGGGGCAGCATCTCCACCCGGTGGCCGCTGGTGCATCGCCGCGATCTGGCGCGAGCCTATCGGATGTTGGCCGAACAGCCTGAGCTCACAGGGCATTTCAACGTCTCCGCCCAGACCGGCGTGGCGGTGCGGGAAATTCTTGGAGAGATCAGCAGCCGCTATGCCCATGACGGCAGCTATGTGGTACGCAACCGAAAACATGTGATGTTCAAATACGGCGACTGGGCCGAGGGCCCTACCCTGGATCAGCAAATGCGCGCCGACAAAATCCAGGCCTTCTGCGGCTGGCGCCCGGAAATTCGCGATTTCACTCAGGCGGAATTCTAGCCCTGCGCAGTGCATCCATCAGAAGTTACAGATGGCCCAAAGAAAAAGGACAGGTCGAGGCGACCTGTCCTTTCTTCACGCAAGCTCCGGATCATTTGCAGGGAGGAGCCATGATCCGGGGCTTGGTGATCAACCCGATTGGGTTGCTTATTTCGCTGCAGCTTTTTTAGCGGCAGTTGTCACGTCATTGGTGGCTTTTTTGACAGCGGCAGTGGCTTCTTCGCCCATGTCTTTGCCGGCAGCCATCAGCAACTCAACGGTTTCCATCTGAACTTTTTTGGCGACTTCAGCAAACGCGGCCATGTTCTCAGCTGCAACTTCGGCAGAAGCGCTGGCGAAATCAGTGGCGGATTTAGCATATTCGGCTGGATCAGCCTGAGCTTTGGAGATGCCAGACATCTTGGTCAAAGCGTCTTTGGTCCATTTGCTGGAGATCTCCGAGGACTGTTCAGCAGCGCCCAGAACAACAGCGCTCAGCTTTTCGTTCAGCGCGGCTGTGTTTTTGAAGGCGTCTTCCATGGCGGATGTATCCACTGGGAATGCGCCCATCATGTCTTTCATCATTGCGGTAAAATCTTGGGTCTTAGCCATTGTACTGGTTCCTCTGGTTGCCATCTCGGGACCACCCCGCGTTTCAGCATGAGGAATATATACTTTCTGCATCGCAGCATTTCAAGATATTTCTTGCTGCAATGCAGAAAAACTATCGCAAAGCCCAATAAATCAAGAGCTTGCTCTCGCCTGCACATAGCTACCGGGGGCCTGCTCCAACGGCGGGTTGTCCGAATCGCCCGGCTCGCGTGCCTCGACTTGCTTGCCGGACCGCTTCTTCAACCAGCTTTCCCAGCGGGGCCACCACGAGCCTTCGTTAAACTTGGCCCCTTCCATCCAGGCCTCAGGATCCAGCTTCAGGTCATCATTGGTGTAATGGCCGTATTTCTTGCGACTGGGCGGGTTGACGATGCCAGCGATATGGCCGGACTGCGACACGATGAAATTCTTGCTGCGCCCGCCCATCTGTTGCACGCCTTTGTAACAGTTGTCCCAGGGGGCAATATGATCCGTCTCGCAGGTAATCGCCATCAGCGGGATATCAACGTCCTTGAGCTTCAGTTCTTCACCAAAGAGCTCAAACCCGCCATCGGCAAATTCATTGCCCTGGCACAACCCGCGCAGATATTGCACCGCCATCTTGCCCGGCAGATTGGCGCCATCGCCGTTCCAGTAGAGCAGATCAAAGGCCGGCGGGGTTTCCCCTAGCATATAGCTGCGGATGGCTGGACCATAGACCAGGTCATTGGCCCGCAGATAAGAGAAAGTCCGCGCCATGATGTACGAAGGCAGCACCCCGTCCTCGCCGATCTCTTCGACAATGGCATCGACAAAATCATTTTGTAGGAAGGGGGTGAAATCCCCCTGATCAGAGAAATCCGTCAGCGCCGTAAACAGGGTCGCCGATTTCACCGATTTATCGCCACGTTTTTTCATCAAGGCCAGGGTCAGGCTCAGCGTGGTGCCCGCGATGCAATAGCCAATGGCATTGACCTGCTTGACCTTACAGATCTCCTTGGCCTTGTTGATCGCCGTCAGGAACCCTTCTTCGATGTATTCCTCCATCCCCACATCGGCGTAATCGCCGTTTGGATTGATCCAGGAAACTACAAACAGGGTGTAGCCCTGCTCGGTCACCCATTTGATCAGGCTGTTCTGCGCCTTGAGGTCGAGGATATAGAATTTGTTGATCCAGGGCGGGAACAGCACGATTGGAATATCATGCACGGTCTCTGTGGTGGGGTGATACTGGATCAGCTCCATCATCCGGTTTCGATAGACCACCTCACCGGGCGAGGTGGCGATATTGCGTCCGATTTCAAAGGCGCTCTCATCGGCCAGCCGCACCACTAACTCACCATTGTTGGCTTCCAGATCATTGACCAGGTTCTGCAACCCATCGATCAGCGATTGCCCCTCGGTCTCCAGCGCCTTCTCCAGCGCATCCGGGTTGGTGGGCAGAAAATTGGTCGGCGCCATCATGTTGATGATCTGGTCCGAGAAATAGCTGAGCCGGTGCCGGTCGATTGGCTCCAGATCATCGACCTCCTCCACCGCCGCGCGGATGGTTTCGGCATTGGTCAGATACTGCTGTTTTATGAAGTTAAAATAGGGATTCTTGTCCCACATCGGGTTGCCAAAACGGCGATCCCCCGGTGCTGGCTGTGGCGCATCTTCTTGCTGCTGGGCGGCCATGGCCTGCTGCGCTTCGGCAAAGTTCAGTACAGATTTCCCCCAGAACTCCACCTGCTGTTCCATCAATTTAGCTGGGTTTTGAAGGATTTCGCTCCAATAAGAGGTTGCTGCACGTGCAAAGAGCTCCTGATTCGGACCGTCCAACCCTGGGTGATGTCCCTTTCTGGCTGCCATGATCTCAACCAGCTTCTGCGAGAGTTGATCAACCCGTTCCATATTTTCCTTAAGGCGTTCAATGTGTTCCGGCGAAGTGCCATGGTCCAATGCGTCACTTGTTGTCATCTTAAGGAATCCCCCATACTCTTTCTGCTGTGCAGAATACTGGTTTATCCATGTTACGCCAAAGCGACGAAAGGTCCGAGGCCCTGCATGAATTCCGTCCCCTGTGTGGGATTTGGGGCGGCCAGTAAAAGGAAAGCCTTATGCGCTATATGATGTCGTACGACTTGATGGAAACCGCCCGGAACATGAACCAATGGCTGGGTGCCAGTGCATTGTCGATGGCCTCCTACCCCGCCTTTTCGGCCATTCCCAACCCGGCGCTCAACTGGATGGCAGCCTGGGGCGAAGTCACCGAACGCACCTTTCACCGCATGACCGTCAAACCCGACTGGGGCATCCGTACCTTTACCTGCGAAGACGGCAAGGACCATCTGGTCGAGGTCACCCCAGTTGTGGAGCGTGATTTTGGCGATCTGCTGCATTTCCGCGTTGCCGGTCGCAAAGAACAGCCCCGCAAGGTTCTGATTGTCGCGCCAATGTCCGGCCACTATGCAACCCTGCTGCGCTCCACCGTCAAAAGCCTGATCGTCAACTGTGAAGTCTATATCACGGATTGGCACAATGCCCGCGACATTCCGGTTTCTGCAGGCAAGTTCGACATCGAAGACTATACGCTCTATCTGGTTGATTTCATGCGTGAACTCGGCCCAGACACCCATGTCGTTGCGGTCTGCCAACCAGCGCCCCTAACCCTCGCCGCCACCGCATATCTGGCCGAGCAGGACCCCAAGGCGCAGCCCTCCTCGCTGACCCTGATTGGCGGTCCGGTAGACCCTGATGCAACCCCAACCGAAGTCACCGATTTTGGCCGTCGTGTCACCATGGGCCAGCTCGAAGAGACCATGATCCAGCGCGTCGGCTTTAAGTACAAAGGCGTTGGTCGCAAGGTCTACCCTGGCCTGCTGCAGCTGTCGTCTTTCATGTCGATGAACATGGACCGCCACTCGCAGGCCTTCTCTGACCAGATCCAACGCGCCAGCCGTGGCGAAGCCTCGGATCACGATGCCCACAACCGTTTTTATGATGAATATCTGGCGGTGATGGACATGACGGCAGAGTTCTACCTCTCCACCGTTGAGCGCGTATTCAAAGCCCGCGAAATTGCCCGGAATGAATTTGTCGTTGATGGTCACAAGGTCGATATCGGCGCGATCACCGATGTGGCGGTCAAAACCGTTGAAGGCGCCAATGATGACATTTCAGCCCCTGGCCAGTGTATCGCCGCGCTGGATCTTTGCACCGGCCTGGCTGACAGCAAAAAGGCCAGCCATGTGGAGCCCGGTGCCGGACACTACGGTATCTTTGCCGGGCGCAGCTGGCGCGACAATATCCGCCCGCTGGTGATTGATTTCATGGATGCCAACAGCCGCAAGCCCAAAGCGGCCAAGAAACCCAAAGCCAAGGCAAAGCCTGCCGCGACCAAGGCGGCAAAGGCCTGATCAGATGGAGGCCGGAGACTGCGCCTTTTCCTGTTCCTGCGGCAGCCTGACCGGGCATGTCTCAGCCGAAGGGTTGAAATCTGGTCTCCGGATCAAGTGTTTCTGCCCCGATTGTCGCGCTGGCGAGCTGCATCACCAACAGCCTGATCCGGTCGAAGGCGTGGATCTGTTTCAACTCGCCCCCCATGCGATCACCATCACCGCGGGGGCAGAGCACCTCAAACTGATGCGCCTTGGCCCCAAGGGCCTGTTTCGCTGGTACGCGGGATGCTGTGGCACCCCCTTTGCCAATACCCTTGCCAAACCGCAGCTGGCCTTTGCCGGGATGCGGTCTGATCTCTTCGCCGATCCGGCCCTGTTAGGCAAGGTGCGGGCCAGATCCGCCGTGGTGCGTGCTGGAAAGCCTCCGCGCAATGAGGGCATGATGCGCATGGTTTGTGGGATCTTCTCGCGGATGATCACCGCCCGCCTGTCTGGCCTATGGCGCCAGACCCCGTTTTTTGATGCAGACACAGGCAAGCCGGTGGCCGAGCCTGAGGTGCTCTCCAAAGAGGTTCGCGCCGCGCTATACAAATAGACCTTTAATTTCAGTCTGGTACGGCATCACTGGTCGGGGCCACCAGCCAGTTCAGCAGGGCTTGATTGACCGCCTCTGGCTGTTCCAAACCCGGCAGATGCCCGGCCCCTGCGATCACTTCCAAACCGGCATGCGGGATCAGCTCGGCCAGAAATTCATGGCGTTTGACCGGCGTCAGGCGGTCATATTCCCCGCACATGATCAAAGTCGGCACCTGACAGCGCCGCGCCGTGGCCTGCTGATCCAACCGGCGCTGCAGGGCGCGGCTTTGGTCGACAAACAGCTCTGGCCCCAGGTCCAGCCCCATCTGGCGCACCAGGTTGAGGATCTCCATACGGCGGGTCCCCGGTGCCAGAACGTCCGGTGGCAGCGATTGTTGCAGGGCCTTTTCCAGCCCGCCGGTCCGGGCGCTGATGATCAGCGGCTCGCGCATGGCGGCCTGATCCGGCGTTTCCGACAGCGGTGTCGTTGCCATCAGGCACAGACGGGTGATCCGCCCCGGTGCGCGGCGCAGGATCTCCAGCGCAACAATGCCCCCCATTGACAGACCGGCCAGGGCAAAGCGCTCTGGCAGCATGGTCAGGATATGATTGGCGATATCTTCCACGCGGGCACCACCATGCAGTGGTGCCACCATAACCGGAGCCTGGGCGGACAGGGCTTGGATCTGCGGCGCAAAGACTCGCGCATCGCACATCATGCCCGGCAGCAAGACCACTGGCTCGCGCCCCCAATTCCCCGATTGCTCCATAGCAACAGCCCTTTACCCATTGAATTCCGGCGCATTTCTCGATGACCCCTACCACAGAGACCCACACTGGAACGACCTTTGTCATATCACTCTTGCGGTGACTTTGCGTCAGGAGCAAGTGGCATTTCACCCTCGCCTTCGCCACAGTCTTTTATTTGCCGCGTGGAGCCTTTGCCTGAAGCGCCATTTTAACTCGCCAGTTTCAATAGCCATTCCAGCAAAAGGCGCCCTCAGGCGACAGAGGCGAAAACGGGTTATGCGCCAGTTCCCAGATATGGCCATCCGGTGTGCGAAAATAGCCGATGTAGCCGCCCCAGAACACCTCTCCGGCTGGGCGCAGAACCTCAGCCCCTGCGGCAATAGCCAGCGCCATCAATTCATCCACCTCTTTGGCGGAGCGGGTGTTGTGACTGAGGGTCATCGCACCGGTGCCAAGCGCCTCTACCGGCAGGCCGATGTCTTCGGCCAGCTTGTCCAAAGGATAAAGCCCCAGCGTCTGCGAGATCAGATCAAAGGCAATAACGCCGTCGGGGCTGTCGGCCCGCTGCCAGCCCAGCGCGCTATAGAACTCAGCCGCCTTTGAGATGTCTGGCACCCCCAGTGTGATCAGGCTTACGCGCTGTTCCATTTTCCGCTCCATTATCCCATCACCTCCAAAACAGCGGCTTCGATCAGGGCCAGACAGGGCTCGTCTGAAAACCGGTGATCCGCGTCCTTGACCAGCGTGAGCCGCATATCGGTGCAATTGGCATGGCTTAGCAGCCGCAGAGCTGTTTCAGTAGAGACGGCCGTATCCGCCGTACCTTGCAGGCAGCGCAGCGGAAAGGGCAGATCCAAGGGATCGCGCAGAACCAGACGTGTGCGGCCATCCTCGATCATCCGCTTGCTGATGCGATAAGGCTCCATATAGTCGCTGGGCAGTTCCACATAACCACGGGTCTCCAGTTCGGCCTTCTGCGCCGCGTCAAAACTGGCCCAATAGCCATCCTCGGTAAAATCAGGTGCTGCGGCCACCGTCACCATGCCACAGATCCGGTCCGGAATGGCCTTGGCCAGCAACAGCGCCTGCCAGCCTCCCATCGAGGAGCCCACAACCACCACTGGCCCCTCGGTCAATTCTGTCACTGTGGCCAGGGAATCTTGGTGCCAATCACCAATGCAGCCCTCCTCAAAAGTGCCAGAACTTTCGCCATGGCCAGAATAATCAAACCGCAGGAAGGCCTGCCCGCGCGCCCGGGCCCAGGCCTCCAGATGCACCGCTTTGGTGCCTTCCATGTCCGACTTCAAGCCGCCTAGGAAGATCAGGGTCGGCCCCTTTCCCGTATGGTGGTGATAGGCAATTTTGCGCCCTGCGCTGGTGGTCAGAAACTTTGGTGCCGTCATGTCCCGCTCTCCCTGTTGCGCCCAAGATGTGCCATGCAGGCGGCAGCGCCGCAATTGCAAACTCTCCTCTGTCAAAACCGCCCGAGGAAAGGCTTCTGCAAAACATCAGACCTACCAGACTTGCTCCGCCAAAGGACTGCGCCTAGGGTGCGTGGAATTTTGCACCACAGATCCGGGGCCAGAACATGACAGGCGTTATGCGCACCATCTTTTTGATTATGTTGTCCCTTCTGGTGGCCATTGCCAGCCTCTGGGCTGCCTTGGCGCTGTGGTACCGGCTGCCTTTTGGCGAGATGCTGCGCCTTGGGTTTGCCCTCGGGTTTGCAATTCTGGGCCTCGCAGTGATCATTGGCCTCTTCCGCCCACGACGGCTGCGCGCCCTTGCCACCTTTTGTCTGGCCCTCGCGGCGGTGACCACATGGTGGATGACCATCACCCCTCCCAGCACCCGCAACTGGGCGCCTGATGTGGCGCGGCAGGTCACCGGCCAGATCGACAGCTCCACCCTCACTCTCACAGATGTCCGCAACTTCACCTGGCGCAGCCCCACAGATTTTGACGTCAACTGGGAGGGCCGCAGCTACGACCTCGACCAATTGCAAAGCGTCGATCTGTTTATGTCCTACTGGTCCGGCCCGGCCATGGCCCATATGATTGTCAGCTTTGGCTTCAGCACCGGCGAACAGATCGCCTGGTCTGTCGAGGTGCGCCGCCAGATCGGCGGTGGCTTCTCTCCCGTTGCCGATATGTTCAAAACCAACACCCTGTCGATTGTCGCCGCGGATGAGCGCGACCTGGTCGGCACCCGCACCAATGCCCGAGGCGAAGACGTGCAGCTGTTTCGGATCAACACTACGCCGGAAAAGGCCCGCGCTCTGTTGTTGCAATATGTCGCCGCCTCCAACCGGCTTGCACAGCGCCCGCAATGGTACAACTCGCTCTTCACCAATTGCACCACAGTGGTGTTTCAGATGATCCGCACCATTGTTGGCGAGGTCCCGCTGGACTGGCGCGTTCTGGCCAATGGCTACCTGCCGCACTATGCCTATGATGCCGGGGTTCTGGACAGCCGCCTGCCGCTGCAAGCCCTGATCGAACAGGGGCGTATCACTGCCCGCGCCAAGGCCCATGGGCTCACCCCGGACTATTCCACCATGGTGCGCGAGGGCGTGCCTTCGCCTTTGGAGAACTAAACCAGCCTCCCCCCCCTTTCAATTGGCCACAAATATCCCGGGGAGCGCGAGGGGCTGGCCCCTCGCCATCTTGACAGCCCTCAAATCTCCTGCGACATCACCCCTATCACATAACCCGCAACCGGGCGTTCAGTGGGCGCCAAACCGACGAGGAGCAGCCAGACCATGGCCCAAATCTCTCTCACATTCCCCGATGGCAATGCACGCGACTATGACGCTGGCGTCACCGCAGCCGAAGTTGCCGCTTCCATCTCGACCTCCCTTGGTAAAAAGGCAATCTCTGCCACCCTGGATGGCCAGCACTGGGACCTGCAATGGCCGATCCAACAGGATGCCAGCATTGCCCTGCATACCCTCAAGGACGAAGCGCAGGCCAACGAGCTGATCCGCCACGACCTAGCGCATGTCATGGCCCGCGCCGTGCAGGAGATCTGGCCCGACACCAAAGTCACCATTGGCCCGGTCATTGAAAACGGCTGGTACTACGATTTTGACCGCGCCGAGCCCTTCACCCCCGAAGACCTCGGCGTCATCGAGAAAAAGATGAAGGAAATCATCAACAAGCGCGAGCCTGTCAGAACCGAGGTCTGGGAACGTCAGCGGGCGATTGATTTCTACACCGCCAATGATGAACCCTATAAGGTCGAGCTGATCGAGGCCATTCCCGGGGACGAGCCGCTGCGCATGTACTGGCATGGCGATTGGCAGGATCTGTGTCGTGGTCCGCACCTGCAGCATACCGGGCAACTGCCGGGCGATGCCTTCAAACTGATGTCCATTGCCGGCGCCTATTGGCGCGGTGACAGTGACCGCGCCATGCTGCAGCGGATCTACGGCGTTGCTTTCACCGGCAAGGAAAAGCTGAAAGCCCATCTGAATATGCTGGAAGAAGCTGCCAAACGCGACCACCGCAAGCTGGGCCGCGAAATGCAGTTGTTCCATATGCAGGAAGAGGCACCCGGTCAGATCTTCTGGCATCCCAATGGCTGGCGTGTCTACACCACCCTACAGGACTACATGCGCCGCATGCAAAACCGCGATGGCTACCAAGAGGTCAACACCCCTCAGGTGGTCGACCGCAAGCTCTGGGAGAAATCCGGCCACTGGGACAAATACCAGGAAAACATGTTCATCGTCGAAGTAGACGAGGATCATGCCCGCGAAAAAGCCGTCAATGCGCTGAAGCCGATGAACTGCCCCTGCCATGTTCAGGTGTTCAACCAGGGTCTCAAATCCTACCGCGATCTACCACTGCGCCTTGCCGAATTTGGCTCGTGCAACCGCTATGAGCCCTCAGGGGCGCTGCACGGCATTATGCGGGTGCGTGGCTTTACGCAGGACGATGGCCATATCTTCTGCGCCATGGACCAGATCGAAGACGAGACCAAGAAATTCATCGCCTTCCTCGCTCGGGTCTACGCTGACCTTGGCTTCAACGACTGGACCATCAAGCTGTCGACCCGTCCGGAGAAACGGATCGGTTCGGATGAGACCTGGGACATGTTGGAAAAATCCCTAGGCGATGCCTGCAATGCAGCCGGCTATGAATTCGAGCTGTTGCCCGGCGAAGGTGCCTTTTATGGCCCCAAGCTGGAGTTCACTCTGACAGATGCCATTGGCAGGAACTGGCAGTGCGGCACTCTGCAGGTGGATACCAACATGCCTGAAAGGCTTGAGGCCAGCTACATCGGTCAGGACGGCAACAAACATCTGCCTGTGATGCTACACCGCGCCACCCTGGGCTCGTTTGAGCGTTTCATTGGCATTCTAATCGAAGAACACGCCGGCAAGCTGCCATTCTGGCTGGCCCCGCGCCAGGTTGTTGTCGCCTCCATCACCTCGGAGTCTGATGACTATGTGCAGGAGGTTGTGGAAGCCCTGCGCGGCGTCGGCGTTCTGGCCGAGGCCGATATTCGCAACGAAAAGATCAACTACAAGGTCCGCGAGCATTCGCTGGGCAAGGTGCCTGTGATTCTGGCGATCGGCCACCGCGAAGTCGAAGAGCGCACCGTGTCGATCCGCCGTTTGGGCGAAAAACAGACCCGTGTGGACAGTCTCGAGAATGTTACAAAGGCGCTTGGACTGGAAGCTACCCCACCCGACCTTTTGTAACATTTTCCGCAAATCAGACCTAAAGCGGCCCCCATTTGGGGGCCGTTTTGTTTCAACATCCCGTTTTTCTCCTTATTTACATAGCCCTAAAGGTCGCAGCTCGGTCACACCGGCTAACGCGACTGTGAGACACGCGCTCGTGACTTAAACTCCAGAGAACCTCGGGTTAGGTTTCTTGTGTCACCAAGACAGCGCAAGCCCAATCAGAAGGAATTCATGAGATGTCGAAAACTTCCAAATCTCTCGCCGTTGCAGGCGCCGTTGCCGCCGCTCTGACCGCAGCCGCCACCATGCCCGCCGCCGCCGGCACCAAGGAAAAATGCTACGGCGTTTCGCTGGCTGGTCAGAATGATTGCGCCGCCGGTCCTGGCACCACCTGCGCAGGCACTTCGACCGTAGATTACCAAGGCAACGCCTGGACCCTGGTAGATTCCGGCACCTGCGCCGATATCGACCTGCCCGACCTCGCCGATGGTGGCAAGCGTGCGGGCTCGCTCGACGCGCTGGAGCGTGATCTGCCCGCATAAGGCCGCCCGCTGAACTCCCCTTCAAGAGGGCGGAAGCCAACCTCCTGCCCTCTTGACCCACCAATTGATCCACTGCGATCAACTGCCCCTGCTCGGCGAGCCACAAAGGCCGCCCTACTGATCTATCCCGCTTCGTGAGATCCGCCATGTTTGAGACATCAGCCACAGGCTCCCTGCCGGATGCGCCCGGTGTCGGCTACAAGCCACAGCATTTTGCCGAGATCATGGAGAATGCGGATCCGGTACAATGGCTGGAAATCCATGCGGAAAACTACATGGGAGAGGGCGGCCGCCCCTTGGCGCAGCTGCGCCACCTGGCCGAGAGATTTTCCATTTCCGTGCACGGCGTTGGCCTATCGATTGGCGGCGAGGCGCCGCTGGATGCAGAACATCTCGCCCGATTGAAGCATCTGGTAGGCTGGCTGAATCCGGCCAGTTTTTCCGAACATCTCGCCTGGTCGACCCATGACGGACATTTCTACAATGACCTGCTGCCACTGCCCTATACCAATGACACTCTGAGCCGCGTCTGCAGCCATATCGACCAGCTGCAAGAGGTGATTGGCCGCCCCATGCTGCTGGAAAACCCTTCCAGCTATCTCGCCTTTACCGAAAGCACCTGGTCCGAGCCGGAATTCCTGTCCGAGATCAGCCGCCGCACCGGTTGTGGCCTGCTATTGGACGTGAACAACGTCTTTGTCTCGGCCACCAATCTGGAGTTTTCACCACAGGGCTACATCGATGCCTTTGCGCTCAACCAGGTTGGCGAGATTCACCTTAGCGGCCATGACGAAGACAGCGATGATCAGGGCCGCCCACTGCTGATCGACAGCCATGGCCGCGCGGTGGTGGATCCGGTCTGGGCCCTTTTGGACTACACGCTGGAGCGCGCAGGGGCCAAACCCCTGCTCATCGAATGGGATAATGATGTGCCGGACTGGCCCCTGCTGGCGGCCGAGGCCGAACGCGCGGCTTTTGCACTGTCCAGCCTGCCCACGACAACAGGCCAGCCTGTGCAAAGCAAAGTCTCCGCATGACAATTCTGGACCTCAAAGATGGCGCAGCACTGGTCGATCAGGCCAGTTTCACCCGTGCCGTGATGGAAGCATCAGCACCTGTGCCCCTGGGGCTGGTGGATCAGGACAATACCCCCGCGGGGCGCCGGTTTTCGGTCTACCGCAACAATGTTGCGGTCTCTTTGACCGAGGCGATGCACAGCGCCTTTCCGGTCATTACCAAATTGCTTGGGCGTGAAAACATGGATGGTCTGGCAGGCATCTTTCTGCGCGCCCATCCCCCCAGCTCGCCGCTGATGATGTTCTATGGCGCTGAATTTCCGACCTTTCTCGAAGGTATGGCGCAGCTGAACCACCTTGGTTACCTTGGCGATATTGCCCGGTTAGAGCTGGCCCTGCGCCAAGCCTATCATGCCGCCGACGCAGAGCCCATTGACCCACAACTCCTCGCCAGCCAGTCCGAACATGACCTGCTCGCCGCCGCCGTTACCCTGGCCCCAGCTGTGCAGCTACTGTGCTCCCCTTGGCCGATCCATGCCATCTGGCTGATGAACACCGAGGCCGGAGCGCCTCCGCCACAGACCGGTGCGCAGAATGTACTGATCACCCGAGCCGAATTTGATCCTGTACCGCAGGTATTGTCCGCCGCCGAGGCCCGCTGGGTTTCTGCGTTGCAAGAGGGCGCCAGCATTGGCGAGGCACTTGAGCAGGCAATGCAATTGGACACAGATTTTGACCTTGGACCCCCGCTGACCCTGCTGTTGCAGGGCGGTGCAATAACTGGATTAGAAAGCAGAAGGTAACGCCATGCACGCAGTTGTCTCCATGTACACTTCCCTTGCCGACAGGCTTGATAAATCATCGGATTTTATTGTCCCCACCCTGGCGCGTCTTGTCTTTGCTGCCGTTTTGCTGGTCTATTACTGGAACTCCGCCGGTCTCAAGATTGATGGTTCGATCTTTTCGCCCTCTGCCGGTGCCTTTGGCCAGATCTTCCCCAGGGCCGCCGAAGAGGTGCTTTATGATGTGTCACAGCTGAATATCCTGCAGCGATTGGTGATCTTTGGCGGCACCGTTGCGGAATATGTGTTGCCTGCCTTGATCCTCCTTGGCCTGCTGACTCGGCTCGCGGCGCTTGGCACCATCGGGTTTATCTGGGTGCAAACCATTGTTGATGTCACCGGCCATGGCGTTAAGCTAGGTAGCCTGTTTGACAACAGCATCGGCCTGATTGATCAGCGGGTGATGTGGAGTTTCCTGCTGCTGGTTTTGCTGTTCAAAGGCGCAGGCGCCCTGTCACTGGATGCCATTCTGCGCCGTGTGATGGCACCCGCCACCGCATAGGCCCCATCAAAACAGCCAAATCAAAAGGCGCCCTGCACAAGCAGCGGCGCCTTTTCTATCTCTGCTAGATCCAATTTTTCAGGCCAGCCCCAGCGCGGCCTGTGTGGGTTTGTCCCAGCCCAAGAACAGCTCTTCCCCGTGTTGAATCAAGGGTCGCTTCATCAGCGCCGGGTGTTCTTGCAGCAGATCCAGCGGCGCGCGGATGCGGTCTTCATTGCTCAACCCACGCCAGGTCGTGGAGCGGGTATTCACCAGCTTGTCGCCAAACTGTGCCAGTGCCTGGGTCAGAATCTCCGCTGGGACGCCCTCTGCGCGCACATCCCTAAGGCGGCACTCGGGGAGTTGTTTCAAAGCCTTGCGGCAGATGTCACAGTTTTTCAGCCCATATAGGATCATCTATTTCTCTTCCCGGTGCGGGATCAGCACAATCTATGAGCGAATGCGCCCTACCCACTTGATTTATTTTTTTGGCATGCAACAGTTGCCCCTGTGGTCAAGTGACCCTCTAGCGAAAGACGCCGCCCAAGGATTAGCGCGGGCCAGGAGAGGGGAACAAGACCCATAATAACTGGGCTGCCCAGAACAACACGCAAGTTAGAAGGAGACACGGGAAATGCCAAGTGGCACCGTGAAATGGTTTAACACCACCAAAGGTTTTGGATTCATCGCCCCCGAGGGTGGCGGCAATGACGTATTTGTACATATCTCACAAGTAGAACGATCCGGTCTGACCGGTCTCGAAGACAACATGAAAGTTGAATACGAGCTCACCGAAGGGCGAGACGGGCGACAGATGGCCAGCGATATCAAACTCGCTTAGATCCACCGCAAAACAGCCAATTGCAGCCTGATGAGGGCTAGTTCCGGCCCTCAGCCAGAGGCCGGAATGCGCAGGTATTCTACCATCGTGCAGGCCGGATCAGCGCTGCGCAGATCAGTTGTGCCGTGATGGCGCCACTGATCTGGCTGGATCTCGGGGAAATGCGTATCAGCCTCTTCGACCTCGATGGCGACTTCGGTGATCAAAAGCCGATCCGCGAGCGGCAACATCTCACGGTAGATGCCGGCACCACCAATGCCATAGACCCGACGATAGCCCTGAGCATAAGCGGCCTTGATGGCCTTGGCGACGGATGAATAGACCTCATCCGCTGCTGCCGGGTTGGAAGAGACCACCAGGTTCAATCTATTTTTCAACGGCCTAAAAGGCAGGCTATCCCAGGTATTGCGCCCCATGATCACTGCCCCACCAAGGGTCTCGCGCTGGAAAGCCTTCAGGTCTTCTGGGGCTCGCCAGGGAATAGTGTTGTCCTTGCCAATGGCGCCATTGCGGTCGCGGGCAACAATCAGAGTAATCATGGAGGGTCTGCCTTAAAACAAGGGAGCGGCCTTGGGGCCGCGCCCAAAGAATGGATTGCTCAGGATGAGACGGGTTCGACCGCATCACACCGCGACGGGCGCCTTGATGCCGGGATCCGGATCATATCCCAGAACTTCAAAATCCTCATAGGTAAAATCAAAGATCGAAGTGACCTCACCTTTGATGCGGATCTGCGGCAGGGGTTTGGGCTCGCGTGACAGCTGCAGGGCGACCTGATCCTGGTGGTTGGAATAGATATGCGCATCCCCCAGGGTATGGATGAAATCCCCCGGTTCATAGCCGGTGACATGGGCCAGCATCAGCTGCAACAAAGCATAAGAGGCGATATTGAACGGCACCCCAAGGAACATATCTGCCGAGCGCTGATAGAGCTGCAGGTGCAGTTTGCCGCCAAGAATGCGCACCTGCCACAGGGTATGGCAGGGCGGCAGCGCCATTTCTGGCACATCCGCAGGGTTCCAGGCTGAAACAATCAGGCGGCGACTGTCCGGACTGGTTTTGATCATCTCGATCAGGTCCGTGATCTGGTCCACAGTCCCGGCCCGGTACAGCGGTTCATCGCCCGTGGTTCCCGGAGCCAGTTCCAGCTTAGGGAAACTGCGCCACTGATGGCCGTATACCGGCCCAAGGTCGCCATTTTCATCGGCCCATTCATCCCAGATCGAAACACCGTTGTCCTTGAGGTATTTGATATTGGTATCGCCAGATAGGAACCAGAGCAGTTCGTGGATGATCGACCGCAGGTGCAGTTTCTTGGTGGTGACGAGGGGAAAGCCATCCGCCAGCGGATAGCGTGCCTGCATGCCAAAACAGGAAATTGTGCCGGTTCCGGTGCGGTCACTGCTGGACACTCCGGTTTCCAGAATCTGGCGCAAAGCCGCGTGATATTTCTGCACTGTGGTCCCTCTCCGAGGCTGGATAGCTGTGCCACAGCTATAGCTCTGCGCATCAACATTTAGCAAGTCCGCCGCGGCGGCCACATCCCCTTGTGGACGAAAGGGCGCAGCAAAGCGCCAGACGGATCGGCTCGCAAGGAACAAAACACCAGGTCAGGTCACAAAGCTTTGCCTCTTTGTGCCGTTGGGTCCCTCAAAAGATCGTGGCTTCTGGCTCTGCGAATCGATTTGTTTGCGCCTATAGTGAGGCCAGATCTATCTGACCCACAAACACCCGGATCCGGTGGCTGGCCCACAAGCCTGTGCGCCGGGGTGTTTCAACCTTTGAGGATGCTCGCGCATGGCGCTCACTTATCTGCACGTAATGGTTCGGGTGAAAGACCTGGAAAAATCCAGAGCCTTTTACGAACTCCTTGGTCTGCGGGAAACCCGCCGCTACGACAGTGAAAAAGGCCGCTTCACCCTGCTTTATCTTGCGGCCCCTGGCCAAGAGGAAACTCCGGTGGAGCTGACCTACAACTGGGATGGTGATGACGGGCTGCCAAGCGATAGCCGTCATTTTGGCCATCTGGCCTATGGCGTCGACAATATCTACGAGACCTGCCAGTTCCTGCAGGACAATGGTGTGACCATTAATCGCCCGCCCCATGACGGCCGCATGGCCTTTATCCGTTCGCCTGACAATATCTCGATCGAGCTTTTGCAAAATGGCGAGGCGCTGGAGCCAGCAGAGCCCTGGACCACCATGGGCAATACCGGCCACTGGTAGGCGCGCTGTTCTGGGACTTTGCTGAACGGGCACGTGGTGTCGGGGTTTTGACTTCGGCATCACCGCCCCTAGCAAGGGTGCAAAACACGAGGGCACAGCGCAGCCTGGCAATGCAGGGCCAAATGAAACGGCGCTGAATGAGCCTGTGCCAAAACTAAAAACGCACCGCCGATCCTTTTGGATCAAGACGATGCGATCTATAGCGAACTCGATTTCTTCAAGCTGGATGCAACTGCAAAACAGTCAAACCAATGTTTTTGGTGTGTGGTAGCGCAATTCTTGCACCCCATAAGTCTTTGCTCAGGGACCTGAGTCCCAAAGCCGCTGTTTAGTAGATATAGCGGATCTGATCCGACCAATAGCGCTCCACGCGCTTCAGCGAGCCTGTGATGTCAGCAATGCCTTCGCGGCTGATAACATCCTTGCCCTCTAGACCTTCGGCGTGACGTGCAAAGAGGCCCGCAACAATATCGCGGATCTCACGACCGCGCGGTGTCAGGCGAACCCGAACAGAGCGACGGTCAATCTCGCAACGCTGATGGTGCATATAGTCCAGCTCAACCAGCTTTTTCAGATTATAGCTGACATTGCTGCCCTGATAGTAGCCACGGCTTTTCAGTTCGCCGGCGGTGACCTCATTGTCACCTACGTTGAACAAAAGCAGTGCCTGCACCGCGTTGATTTCCAGAACGCCTACGCGCTCAAACTCATCCTTGATCACGTCCAGCAACAGCCGGTGAAGTCGTTCCACCAGCGCCAGCGCTTCAAGGTAACCAGTCATGAACCCTTTGCGGTCCTGCTGGCCAATTGGCATTTCCATACTCATTCGCATCTCCGACTCGAGTTTGCTCAGGAGAGAATGCAGAAAATTCCCCAAAAATGCGTTAAGCTGGTTTTTTATTTAGTTTGATGCGTTTGTGCGATGTCTTTGATCAGCGCTTCATAGGGGCTGGGCGTCGCCACCTGGCCCGTCACCCATTGATAAAGGTCCTGATCATTTTCATGCAGGAGCTGATCATAGAGATCCAGCGTGCTGGCCTCCATGCGCGGCAGGTTGGCATCGGCATAGGCCGTCAGCAAGATATCCATCTCTTTGATACCACGCCGCATGGAGCGCATTTTCAAACGCTTCAGGCGGTGCTCATAGGTTTCTGTCGGCTCAGTCATATCAGGATCTCACGTGGTGGCGGCGCTCTGCACCAGGGTGCGGAGTTTCTTTTCCAGCCGGGCAGCGCGTTCCGCATTGCTGCGCATCTCGTTGCGCAGGGCGCGCAGCTCTTGCAGGATGCCGGCAAAATCGCCCACTTCGATATCCATCTCGCTTGGCTCGGTCATGCCCTCGCCTTCGCCGGTCAACAGCCAGGACATGGAGACATTGAGCAGGCCAGAGACCATCGACAGCTTATTGGCGCGCGGTTCAGACAGATCCTGCTCCCAGCCCATCAGAGTGGTTTTTTTGACCCCAAGCCGACGCGCAAGCTGCGCCTGCGTCATGTCGGCGGCCTCGCGGGCAGCAGCCACACGATCGCCAAAAGTCGCGGCCTCTGGTCCGAACCAATCTGTTGTTTCGTCAGACATTATGTCATCTCCGTTCAGGTCTGTATCAATGTTGCTTGATCGAGATTTAGTGGCACCCTATGACAGTTGCCAGGAACATTCAAACAGGGACCAGCCGTAATGTCTTTCCTCTCCAAGACCCTCGAGCGTGTAAAACCGTCGCCCTCCATTGCGATCTCAACGCTCGCCGCCGAGCTGAAGGCCGCAGGCCGTCCCGTGATCGGGTTAAGCGCCGGTGAGCCGGATTTTGACACGCCGCAAAACATCAAGGATGCGGCCTGTGCGGCCATCGCCGCAGGCAAGACAAAATACACCGCCCCCGATGGTATCATCGAACTGAAACAGGCGATCTGCGCCAAGTTTTTGCGCGAAAATGGCCTGACCTATGAACCCGCACAGGTCTCGGTTGGAACTGGTGGCAAACAGACCCTCTATAATGCGCTGATGGCGACCCTCAACCCCGGAGATGAGGTGATCATTCCCGCCCCCTATTGGGTGAGCTACCCGGATATGGTGCTGCTGGCCGGGGGCACCCCAGTTGCGGTTGAGGCCAGCCTCGAAACAGATTTCAAACTGACGCCCGAACAGCTGGAAGCGGCGATCACCCCCCAAACCAAATGGTTCATCTTCAACTCCCCTTCCAACCCCAGCGGCGCCGGCTATAGCCGGGATGAGCTGAAAGCGCTGACAG
>NZ_JBDWPJ010000139.1:0-38724 GCF_039971195.1 Pseudophaeobacter sp. | reverse complement strand
CGCCCACGCAGCTCCGTATCCGCTGGCCGCTTCGACACACGTCGATAGACCCGTGGATCAATACCGGCCAAGGCACAGGCGCGCTTTTGATTGTATCGCTTCTCTTTCATGGCCCAGGTCACGGCGTTTCTGCGTGAGCCGAGCCTCAAAAGTTTTTTCCCAGCATTTCCTTGAGCGTCGACACGTCCATCATCTGCTCAGCCAGCAACTTCTTTAGCTTGGCGTTCTCAACTTCCAGGGCCTTCAGCTTCTTCGCGTCGACACGTCCATCCCGCCATACTTGGACCGCCATTTGTAAAACGTCGCATCGCTGACACCGTGCTTGCGGCAAAGCTCCTTCGCTCCAAGCCCAGCCTGATGCTCTTTCAAAACCCCAATGATCTGTTCTTCGCTGAAACGGCTTCTCTTCATCGTCTGTCTCCTCAGTTGGAGAACAGGCTAACTCAAAACACCGGACGTTTCAGGGGAGCAGGTCAGAGTTCATCAGCCGTTAAACGCATTCTGCGAAGACGTCAGGCACGCAATGGAAGTTGTGTCGGCACGCCCCGAACTCTGGTCTGGCAGTTTGATCTCCGCAAAAATCTCAGCAAGAGTGCAAAGCTACGCCAAGGATCTTCATCCTCTTTCCCAGATCGACAAGACAAACCTGCTAGAGGTCTTAGACTGCCTTATCGACTTAGGAGATCGTCGCGCGGTCGCACTTGAACAATCTGAGGCGTTTCGGAACCTTCAGCGGGTGCGATAAGCTGAGCCTCAACCAGGCAGCTCAGAATCCAATGTCTGCATTTGAAAGGTGTATTATCCAAGGTGCAGCTGCGGCGAACTTCCGCTTCCCGCCTATGTGTAAGCGCCCAGTCGCTCGCTGCACCTTGCACGAATGTCTTGAAAGGGCTGCAAGCAGCCGTTAGCGCCATTTGGGACAGAGATGCCGACACTCGTCGCGAGCCCGATCAAAGAAGTATAGCGACGCCCATTTTGAAACCTCTTCGGGAGTGTGCCGCCCGCGTTCTGTGTAAGTTGGAAGTCTTCGAACCAAACAATAGCGGGGGCACTCATGTGGCGCTCTTTCCTGCCGGAGGTCGGCGCAGTTCTGAGTGCAATGCTACTGCCTCAAAGTTGGGAAGAATTGAAAGGCCTGCCCCAAGAGCGCGGCTCCGAGCAGTTTCAAGCCTCTTCAAAAGACCTTTGAAGACAGCCGCAGCCGGAAATTTTAAACGGTTCGGGATGCGTTACAACCAATTTTGAAATGGGAAGTGTCCCGTACTGCAATGCGAAGTGTCCCAAACTCACTCCGAAATTGGCACCAAAGGTGGGTGGCCTCGGGTCCAGTTCTGGAAAATAAAACAGGGCGTTGGTCTAGAAAAATTTGCTGCAATGGGAAGTGTCCCGCACTGCAAAACGAAGTGTCCCGCTACAGCCACTCCATTCTTGCAGGTCGAGTTTGCAGCAGCGCAGCTTGCTCTTGAGCCTCGGTGCGGCTATTAAATAAACAACCGTTCAATTCATACACGCCAGGGAGGACAGGACGTGGATTTTGCTTTGACCGAGGAACAGACCGCGATTTTTGATATGGCTCACGCATTTGGCCAGGAAAACATCGCGCCCTTTGCACGTCAGTGGGAATCTGAGGGCACCATCCCCAAAGAGCTATGGCCCCAGGTGGGCGAGCTGGGTTTTGGCGGGCTTTATGTCAGCGAAGAAACCGGCGGCTCGGCCCTGTCGCGCCTTGATGCCACATTGGTGTTTGAAGCTCTGTCAATGGCCTGCCCCTCGGTGGCGGCGTTTCTGTCGATCCACAATATGTGCGCCAAGATGCTCGACAGCTTTGCCAGCGACGATATGAAGGCCCGGATCATGCCGGATGTGCTGTCGCTGAACACCGTGCTCAGCTACTGCCTGACCGAACCGGGATCAGGCTCCGACGCGGCGGCGCTGAAAACCCGCGCCGACAAGACAAACGAAGGCTACACCCTGAACGGCAACAAGGCCTTCATCTCGGGTGGTGGCTATTCGGACGCCTATGTCTGCATGGTGCGCACCGGCGAGGATGGCCCTAAGGGCATCTCTACCGTCTATGTCGAAGATGGCACCGAGGGCCTCTCCTTTGGCGGGCTTGAGGAAAAGATGGGCTGGAAAAGCCAGCCTACCGCCCAGGTGCAGTTTGACGATTGCAAAATCCCCGCCAACAATCTGGTGGGCGAAGAAGGCAAGGGTTTCAAATATGCGATGATGGGTCTGGACGGCGGCCGTCTCAACATCTCGTCCTGTTCGCTGGGGGCGGCGCAGACAGCGCTGAACCTGACGCTGCAATATATGTCCGAGCGCAAAGCCTTTGGCAAAAGCATCGACCAGTTCCAGGGTCTGCAGTTCCGCCTTGCGGATATGGAGATCGAACTGCAGGCCGCCCGCGTCTTCCTGCGCCAGGCCGCCTGGAAACTGGACCAGGGCGCGCCTGACGCCAGCAAACACTGCGCCATGGCAAAGAAATTTGTCACCGAGGCCGGATCCAAAATTGTCGACCAATGCCTGCAGCTGCACGGCGGCTACGGCTACCTCGCGGATTACGGCATCGAAAAACTGGTCCGTGACCTGCGGGTGCATCAGATCCTCGAAGGCACCAATGAGATCATGCGGGTGATTGTCGCGCGCCATTTGCTGGCTGAACACAGCTAAGCAGGCTACACAGCTTCCCAAACCAGTGACCGCGGTTGCCCCCTGTTGGGCGCTCTGGTCACTGGGGATACGGACTGGTCAACTGCGAGGAAACTATGAGCGATATCAATATCCGTGTGCGTGGCAAGGCCGGTCGCATCACCCTCACCCGCGGCAAGGCGCTGAACGCGCTCTCTTATGACATGTGCATGCAGATCGATGCAGCGCTGCGGCAATGGGCCGATGATGACACGGTGCAGCTGATTGTCATCGATGCCGAGGGTGACAAGGCCTTTTGTGCCGGCGGCGACATTGCAGAGCTCTATGACACCGGCACCGCAGGTGACTATGCCTATGGCCGCAAATTCTGGCGCGATGAATACCGTCTGAACGCCTATATCTTTGAATACCCCAAACCCGTAGTCAGCTTCCTGCAGGGCTTTACCATGGGTGGCGGCGTTGGCATTGGCTGCCACGGCACTCACCGGGTGGTGGGCGACAGCAGTCAAGTCTCCATGCCCGAAGTCGGCATCGGCCTGATCCCCGATGTGGGCGGCACCCTGATGCTGGCCTTGGCACCGGGGCGTCTGGGGGAATACCTCGGCACCACTGCGGCCAGGATGAAGGCCGGAGATGCAATCTATGCCGGTTTTGCCGATTTCTACATTCCCGAGAGCTTTTGGCCGGTGCTGATCAGCAACCTGGAAAAAGACGGCGATGCCGGGCTGCTGAGCATCGCCTCACAAAAGCCCCCCGAGGGCACTTTGGAAGCGATGCAGGCAGATATCGACCGCTGCTTTGCCGGAGAGACCCTTGGCGATGTAATGACTGTGCTGAAGGCCGATGGCAGTGAATTCGCGGAAAAGGCGCTCAAGACCCTTGGCCGCAATTCCCCCCTGTCGATGGCCTGCACCATCGAGCTGTTGCACCGGCTGCGCGGCACCGGGCTTGGCATTCGCAAGGCACTGGAGGGGGAGTACCGCTTCACCTATCGTTCGATGGATAAGGGTGATTTTCTCGAAGGTATCCGCGCCCAGATCATCGACAAGGATCGCCAGCCCAAATGGCAATATGCCCAACAGGACATCCCCGCCACTGCCGTCAGCCAAATGCTGATGCCACTGAGCCGGGATGCCTTGGTTTTTGAGGAGGAATAACGCATGAAAATCGGTTTTATTGGTCTCGGTAATATGGGTGGCCCAATGGCTACCAATCTCGCCAAAGAAGGCCACGAGGTTATCGGCTTTGACATGGCAGATGTGGCCATCGACGGTGTCACCATGGGCGCCAGCGGCGCTGAGGCCGCCACCGGCGCCGATGTTGTCATCACCATGCTGCCCAATGGCCAGATCCTGCGCGCGGTCGCCAATGAGATCCTGCCTGCCATGAGCGCAGGCGCTACCTTGGTGGATTGCTCCACTGTGGATGTGGATTCCGCCCGCGCCGTGGGTGAACAGGCCGAGGCTTCTGATCTGTTGTTTGTCGATGCGCCAGTATCCGGCGGCATTGGCGGCGCGGCGGGCGGCACATTGACCTTTATGGCCGGCGGCAGCGCGGAGGCCTTTGGCAAGGCCGCGCCGCTGTTTGACATCATGGGCCAGAAGGCGGTGCATTGCGGCGCGGCCGGCGCTGGCCAGGCCGCCAAGATCTGCAACAACATGATCCTCGGCGTTACCATGGTCGCCACCTGCGAGGCCTTTGCTCTGGCAGACAAGCTCGGTCTGGACCGTCAAAAGATGTTTGACGTGGTCTCCACCTCCTCTGGCTATTCCTGGACCATGAACGCCTATTGCCCGGCGCCCGGCGTTGGCCCACAGTCGCCATCGGACAACGACTACAAACCCGGCTTTGCCGCCGAGCTGATGCTGAAAGATTTGCGTTTGAGCCAACAGGCCGCCGAAAGCGCCGATGCCGACACCCCGATGGGCGAACTGGCGCAGGCGCTATACACCCAGTTTGTCGAAGCCGAAGACGGGCTTGGCATGGATTTCTCTGCCATGTTGCCCCGGTTTGAAAAGCGTGGTCGCGGTTAAGCCCAGCACGCCAGACAAGAGTACCTTTTGCCCGCCCCGGACCTGTTCAGCCCCTATGTGCTGCAGGACCGGGGCGGGTTTTTCTATGGCTTTCCCCTTGCCCACCAAGCGGCCGCGCGCATCGAAGACAGCAGGCCAAAGATGGCAATGGCTGCCTTAATCTTTTGTTCAATTTGATTAAAATTCTGAAAATGGGCACTGCATCTCCACATTTCAGTCCAAGTTCAAAGCGACACCTAGACCCAAGCCGCGGGTGTTATGCGGTCGCTAATAGGTGCAGAACGTCCCATGCCAACGGCCACAGAACTCAATATCAATACCTCCGCCAGTTCGACGCAGATGGCGCAGGAGATCTTTGGCGATGGTACCACCGTTGTCAGTGCCAGCTATTCCGGCGATGCGGCCTCCTCCGGTATCTATACGGGCGCGGATACCACCGTGGCCGGGGTTGCCCCCGCCGACAGCGGAGTGATCCTCTCTACGGGCCATGTTGCGGATTTCACCAATAGTTCCGGCAGCAGCAATACCAATACCTCTGGTAGCACCAGCACCAATACCTCTGGCACCAATGGCGATGCAGATTTCAACGCCCTCGCGGGCTCTGCCACCTATGACGCCTCCTACATGGAGATCGACTTCATCCCTGACGGTGACGTTCTGACGCTTGATTTTGTATTGTCGTCAGAGGAATACCCGGAGTTTTCAAACTCACAGTACAACGATGTTGTCGGCGTCTGGGTCAACGGGGTGCAGGCGCAGGTCACCATCGGTGATGGCTCTGCCTCGATTGGCAATATCAACCAGAACGATACCCAGAACATTTATGTCGACAATACCAACGATCAGTACAACACCGAGATGGATGGCTTTACCATCACCCTGACCTTCACCGCCCCGGTGAATGCAGGCGTGGTCAATTCAATCAAGATCGGCGTCGCCGATGTCTCCGACAGCAGCTATGACACCAACCTTTTGGTGGCAGGTGGCTCGGTGCAGACCGCTTTTGTGGCGCAGGATGACATCTTAGATACTAGCCTCAACGCCTCGCGCTCCTTGGATGTTCTGGCCAATGACAGCAGCACCGCGGGCGGCACGCTGACCATTACCCATATCAATGACATCGCCGTCTCCGTCGGCGACACTGTGACCCTGGCCACCGGCCAGCAGATCACCCTGAACCCCGATGGCACCCTGCAGGTGCTCGCGGATGGGGATAATGAAACGGTCTATTTCAACTACACCACTGAAAACGACAGCGGTGACAGCGACACCGCGCTGGTGGAGATCAACCAGGCCCAGGCCTGTTTCCTGCGCGGCACCCTGATCGACACGCCCAACGGAGCTGTGGCCATCGAAGACCTGCGCGCGGGCATGATGGTGCAGACCTATGACAGCGGCCCCCAACCGCTGCGCTGGGTCGGCCACAGCAGGGTGCCGCTCTCTGCCGCGACAGCCCCCATTCGTTTTTCCAAGGGGCAGCTAGGGGCAGAGTCAGACCTACTGGTCTCTCCCAATCACCGGATGCTCATCACCGGCCAATATGCCGAGCTGTTGTTTGGCGAGGATGAGGTGTTGGTCAAGGCCAAGGATCTGGTCAATGACTGTAGCATTCGCCCTGATCATAGCCTGGAATGGATCGACTATTACCACCTGCTGTTTGACCAGCATGAGATCCTCACCTCCCAGGGCGTGCTGAGCGAAAGCTACCACCCCGGCCCGCAGACCTCTGCCAGTTTTGACGCGGAAACCCAGGCCGAACTCTTTGCGCTGTTCCCTGAGTTGAGCGCGGATCAATCCAAAGGCTATGGAGCTGCGGCCCGCCCTGCCCTGCGTCACTATGAAGCCAAGCTGCTAAACCACTGTATGAACTAATTTTTCACCCCCTATTCGAAGCCAGAAAACAGCGCCAGCAGCACCTCTTTGGTGGGGTTATCTGCCGGGAACATCATCTCCAGCCGCAGTTCCGACATGGCGATATCGCCGGTAGAGGTGAACTGCGACAGGGTGGAAAATAGTTTCAACTCCAGCCCGTTAAACCGATAATGTGTAGGGATCACGGCGGGCATTTCACCCAGATCCTGTTTGGGTTGCGCCGCAACGCGGTGTTGCAGCCGAGCCACCGCCGCCTCTAAAACCGCGTCTTTGCCAAGATTGGCCAACTCGCTGCGCAGCCTCTGCAGGGTCAGCGCCTCCACCTGTTCAAGGTTGACCAGGCTGGCGCGCAGCTGATCGTTGCTACACAGCGCGTCTATCAAACTGTCTCCTAGCTGCAGCCCCGATGTGCTCAGCAGCGCCGCCGCAGGCGGGTTCATCGCCCGCAGCACCCAGTGGTGATCGATGGCCAGGGCCGGAAACGGCGCATGGCGCTGCAACATCCAATCCACCGCCTGCTGCAAGGGCGCGCGATCTGCCTCTGCCAGTTTGGTGGCACCATAGGCTGGCGCCAACCCTGCCGCCAAAAGCAGCTGGTTGCGGGCGCCTAGGGGCATTTGCAGCTCTTCTCCGAGCCGCAGCACCATATCCCGGCTGGGTTTTGCCCGTCCGGTTTCCAGAAAAGAGACATGGCGCGACGACACCTCTGCCGAAAGCGCCAGATCCAGCTGACTCATCCGGCGAATGCCGCGCCATTCCTTCAATACACCGCCAAAACTGACCATCACACCTGCCCAATTGGTTCCCTGCCGCCACCTTAGCCAGTGTGCAGCAGGAGTACACTTACCTCTGAGGTAATTGTTTTCATGATCCTCGCCGGTGATGGTTCAGCAATCACCTTATAGGAGACCAAAGATGACCCATGAGACAGCCACCAAAGCCCTGAAATTTGCGGCCCTCGCCTCAACCTTGTTTGGGCTGGCAATGATCCTCGCCCTGATATCGCCGCTGCGGGCGGTCTTTGATATCTTCCTTGATCTGGTGCATCTGCCACTGGATGGCCAACAGTCACTAGACAGCGATAGCGCCCATGTTCTGGCGGCCATTTCCGGCGGGCTGCTGGTGGGTCTTGGGGCCCTGATCTGGGGCATCACAACAGAGGTCTATGCCAAATCGGCGGAAACTGGTGGCAGGATCATCCTGACCGGCGTTCTGGCCTGGTTTCTGCCAGATAGTTTTGGCTCTTACATGGTTGGCGCCTGGTTCAACGTGGTGCTGAACACCGGGTTTCTCGCCCTGTTTGCTCTGCCAATCCTGCTGCACCGACCGGACAAACAGGCCTTGGCGGCATAGGCTCTGCCTTACACCCCAAAGGATTGTTGGCCGGAACTTCACCGGCCAACATCTTATTCTGCCGCAACTTTTTTGGCCGATAGCATTTCCTTCAGATAATGCCCGGTATGGCTGCGCGGCTCTTTGGCGACATCCTCGGGCGTGCCAGTGGCAACGATCTCACCACCGCCATCTCCGCCTTCGGGGCCAATATCAATGATCCAGTCGGCGGTTTTGATCACATCGAGATTGTGCTCAATCACCACCACTGAATTGCCCTGATCGACCAGTTCGTGCAGCACTTCCAAGAGCTTCTTCACATCCTCAAAATGCAGACCCGTAGTGGGTTCATCCAAGATATAAAGCGTCCGCCCAGTGGAGCGTTTGCTAAGCTCCTTGGAAAGCTTCACCCGCTGCGCCTCGCCGCCCGACAGGGTGGTCGCCTGCTGGCCGACCTTGATATAGCCCAGTCCCACCCGCATCAGCGCGTCCATCTTGTCGCGGATTGTCGGCACTGCCTGAAAGAACTGCTGCGCTTCTTCTACTGTCATATCAAGCACATCGGCGATGCTCTTACCCTTGAATCGCACCTCCAGCGTCTCACGGTTGTAGCGCGCGCCCTTGCAGGTTTCGCATTCCACATAGACATCCGGCAGGAAGTGCATCTCAATCTTGATGACTCCGTCACCCTGGCAGGCCTCACAGCGGCCGCCCTTGACGTTGAAGCTGAACCGGCCTGGCTTGTAACCACGTGTCTTGGCCTCTGGCAGACCGGCAAACCAATCTCGGATCGGGGTGAAAGCCCCGGTGTAAGTGGCTGGATTTGAACGCGGCGTGCGGCCAATGGCGCGCTGATCAATGTCGATCACTTTGTCCAGATGCTCCAGCCCCTTGATGCTTTCGCAGGGCGCTGGGGTCTGGCGCGCGCCGTTCAGCCGCATCGAAGCGGTTTTGAACAGGGTCTCGATGGTCAGGGTGGATTTTCCACCGCCCGAAACCCCAGTCACACAAAGGAATTTGCCCAGCGGGAATTCCGCCGTGACGTTTTTGAGGTTGTTGCCCGTAGCCTTGACCACCTTGAGCTTTTTCTTGTTGCCCTTGCGCCGCTTGGCAGGCACCTGGATTTCTCGAACCCCTGAGAGATACTGCCCGGTAATCGAAGCCGCATCCGCTGTCACCTGCGCTGCGGTACCGTGGCTGACGACCTCGCCACCATGCACTCCGGCGCCGGGGCCGATGTCAAAAACGTAATCCGCCTGGCGGATCATATCTTCATCATGTTCGACCACGATCACCGTATTGCCCTGATCGCGCAGGTTTTTCAGCGTGGTGATCAGCCGGTCATTGTCGCGCTGATGCAGACCAATCGACGGCTCATCCAACACATAAAGCACCCCGGTCAAACCCGAGCCAATCTGGCTGGCCAGCCGGATCCGCTGGCTTTCGCCCCCCGACAGGGTTCCGCTTGAACGGGATAGGGTAAGGTACTCCAAACCCACGTTATTCAGGAAACCCAGACGCTCGCGGATTTCCTTGACGATGGCACGGGCGATCTCTTGCTTTTGCTTGCTCAGATGGTTGGGGACATCCTCGATCCAGGCCAGCGCCTCACGGATGGATTTCTGCACCACCTGCCCCACATGCACCCCGGCAATCTTGACCGCCAGGGCCTCTTCGCGCAGCCGGTAGCCCCCGCAGGCGCCGCAGGGGCGGTTGTTCTGATAGCGCTCAAACTCTTCGCGGATCCAGTTGCTGTCAGTCTCGCGGTAGCGCCGCTCCATGTTGGGAATGACGCCCTCAAACACCCGCGTGACCTCATAGACCCGGCCACCCTCGTCATAACGAAAGGCGATTTCTTCCGCGCCGGAGCCGCGCAGGAACACCTGCTGCACCTTGGGCGAGAGATCTTTCCACTGGGTGTTCTTGTCGAATTCATAGTGTTTTGCGATGGCTTCGATGGTCTGCAGGAAATAGGGGGACTTGCCCTTGCGCCAGGGGGCCAGAGCGCCATCATAGATCTTCAGGCTTTGATCCGGCACCACCAGCCGCTCGTCAAAGAACAGCTCCATGCCCAACCCGTCACATTCCGTACAGGCGCCAAAGGGCGCGTTAAAGGAGAACAACCGTGGCTCAATCTCAGGAATGGTGAAGCCACTGACGGGGCAGGCAAAATTCTCACTGAAGGTGATACGCTCCGGGTCACCTTCGCGCGGCGCGGTTTCCAGAATGGCGATACCATCGGCCAGGTCCAGCGCGGTTCGGAGACTATCCGCCAACCGGGTTTCCAGCCCTTCACGCACCACCAGACGGTCGACCACCACATCGATATCGTGGCGGAATTTCTTGTCCAGTGTGGGCGGCTCATCCAGTTCGTAGAACTCGCCATCCACCTTGACCCGCTGAAAGCCCTGCTTCCTGAGCTCTAGCATCTCCTTTTTGTATTCGCCTTTGCGGTCCCGCACGATGGGCGCCAAAAGGTACCCGCGTGTACCCTCTTCCAAGGTCATCACCCGGTCCACCATATCCTGCACCTGCTGCGCCTCAATCGGCTTACCGGTTGCGGGCGAATAGGGCGTACCTGCCCGGGCAAACAACAGTCGCAGGTAGTCATAAATCTCGGTTACGGTACCGACAGTGGAACGCGGGTTTTTGGAGGTGGTCTTTTGCTCGATCGAGATCGCCGGGCTGAGGCCGGAGATGTGATCCACATCCGGTTTCTCCATCATATCGAGGAACTGGCGGGCATAGGCCGACAGGCTTTCGACATAGCGGCGCTGACCTTCGGCATAGATGGTGTCAAAGGCCAGAGAAGACTTGCCTGAGCCCGACAGCCCGGTGATCACCACCAGCTCATCACGCGGAATATCCACGTCGATATTCTTGAGATTATGTTCGCGCGCGCCGCGTACCTCGATGGATTTCAACTCAGCCATAGTGCCCTCGTGCAATACACTGGCCACTGCGGGATCGGCCCGACGCCAGTTGTTGCCATACAGATAGGCAATCCGGTCTGAGTCTCCAACAGAAAAATGAGAACGTTAGTGGAACATGTTCTCACTTTCCGGCCAACGACCGCCAAATATGGGGCGTAGCTCTATTTTTATCGCGCAGTGTTCAGCCGGGGGGTGCCCGACGTTTCTGGGCCAGGATCTGATGCGCCAGAAACCCGCAGAGAAACAGGGTGAGCAAGACCGCCATCAACCCGGAAAACCCGGCCAGCGACAGCGCCAGAACCATCAATGGCGTGCCGATTGTATTGCCGAGATTCCCGGCCTGAGCCAGAATGCCACCGGCCTGCGCCCGTTCGGAATCTCCCGCGTTCAACTGTGGTATCGCAGCAAAAGAAGCGCCCTGTACCAGCCCCATGGCCCCAGCGAGGGCGATACAGGCGATTGGATCGCCCGGTACCAGCCACAACCAGATCACTCCCGCTCCAGAGGCCAGGAAGCCGACCTGAGTCACCTGCACGGCCGTAAAACGCCGCATCAGAGCGACCCCCAGGATCATCGAAGTTGCGATACTGGCCAATGGCATCGCACCCAGCACAAATCCGCGCAGCTCTGGCGCTATATGAGGTGGAATCACAGTCAGGATAGAGACAAAACAGCAGGTGTAAAACAGCCACCCCGCCGCGGGGGCCGCCATCCAGGGCGAACGATAGATCGGCACATGCAGCGCCGGTAGGCTGGACCAGGCCGGAAAGGGCCGCCGTGCAGGCACTGGCACGTCACGCAGCGCCAGCCCCAACCAAAAGGCCAAGGCTGCCATGACCACCGCATGGGCCGCAAACAAAGACAAAACGCCGGCAGAGCGCACCAGCGGCAGGCCAAACCAGGCCAAAAGCGTAAAGGCAACGCCAAAAAACGTGCTCCACAGGGTCATGGCGAGGCCACGGTCCTTGTAGGAGCTGAGGGCTGCAATCAGGGTCGGACCGGCGACAACCACACCAAGATGCGACAGCCCTTCGATGAGACGTGTCAGCAAAAACAGCTCAAAAGGCGGATGCAGCGCCTGTAGGCCCGACATTGCAGCGCCGAGCCACAGAGACCAGATCAGGCTGCGCCGATAGCCGATCGAGCTGACAAACAGGCCCGCCACCACGCCAAAGATGATGCCAACAATGCCAACCAGAGAGACCGTAAAACTGACACCCGCGCCAGCATCAGGATAGAGCGCGCCCATGCGATCAAAGATAACACTGATCTTACCATATTGCGCCGCCACCCCCAGGCCAGCAGCCCAGATCGCAAGGATCAATGGCCAGCGTGTTAGTGTTTGAACCCCCAAGGCATCCTCCAACTGTTCTGGCAGCGGAGAGCTTGGCTCCCGCTGTTACCAGCCAGTTCTAGCGCGGGCGACTTCGGAGTGCCAGTTGCGAAGAATTTCCATTTTGTCATTGCTTGGCCTTCTGGGCAGACCATGCGGCGCAAATAGGTTGATTGGATTCCAGCGAAATAAGGCTTTTAGACTCATATTTAATCCCACCCACCAGTGAACCGGCGGGCTCTCCTTTTTACTAAGGTAAATCACCAAATCGCAGGAGTCTTCTGCCGTCCAAGGATTGGTTGGCAAAGCCTGCTGGAGAAAGACGGTGAGAATATGGCAGGGTGGCCCTATTTGCAGGGGATCTGTTTAAGCATTGAGAGGCAATTGAACCAAATCTTCCAGAGCCATAGCTAATAGCATCAAAGCAAAGGAAAAAGCACGCTCCATAAAACAGTAGATGCGCGCATCCCAGAGGCATGCGCGCGTCTAATCAGTGTCAGTTCAAGCTCCAAATGAGCAGGCAACCCTACATATGGATGACCCGATCAAAGGCATCCAGCACGCTTTCATGCATCATTTCGCTCAAGGTAGGATGCGGGAAGACCGTGTTCATCAGGTCCTCTTCGGTGGTCTCCAACTGGCGACCCACCACATAGCCCTGGATCAGTTCGGTCACCTCGGCGCCGACCATATGGGCGCCCAGCAGTTCACCGGTTTTGGCATCAAACACGGTTTTGACCAGCCCTTCGGCCTCGCCCAATGCAATGGCCTTGCCGTTGCCAATAAAGGGGAAGCGGCCAACCTTGATGTCATAGCCCAGCTCTTTGGCCTTGGCTTCGGTATAGCCAACGCTAGCCACCTGCGGCTGACAATAGGTGCAGCCCGCAATGCTCTCGGGTTTGACCGGATGCGCATGTTTACCCCCGATCAGATCGGCAACCATAACCCCTTCGTGGCTCGCCTTATGTGCCAGCCAGGGCGCGCCGGCGATATCGCCAATGGCATAAAGCCCGTCAACGCCGGTCCGGCAATAGGCATCGGTCACCACATGGGTGCGGTCAATCTTGACCCCCAGCGCCTCCAGCCCGAGCCCCTCGACATTGCCGACAATACCCACGGCAGAGATCACCGTGTCGAACTCCATCTTTTCAACCTTGCCGCCAGTCTCGATATGGGCGGTGACCTTGCCCTTGCCCCGGTCCAGCTGCTTGACCATGGCTTTCTCCATGATCTTCATGCCCTGTTTGACAAAGCTCTTCTTGGCAAAAGCAGAGATTTCAGCGTCTTCAACCGGCAGGACCCGATCCATGACCTCAACCACCGTGGTATCGGCGCCAAGGGTGTTGTAGAAACTGGCAAATTCGATGCCGATGGCGCCAGAACCGATGACCAGCAATTTCTTAGGCATCCGTGGCGGTACCAGCGCATCGCGGTAGGTCCAGACCAGATCGCCATCGCCTTCCAGACCCGGAAGCTCGCGCGCCCGCGCCCCCGTGGCCAGGATTATGTTCTTGGCCGCCAGCTCCTCAGTTCCTTTATCGGTTTTGACGGTGACTTTGCCCTTGGCCGGTATAGTAGCTTCACCCATGACCACGGTGATCTTGTTCTTCTTCATCAGATGGGCCACGCCCGAAGAGAGCTGTTTGGCCACCCCGCGCGAGCGTTTCACCACCGCATCCAGATCATAGGTGATGTTTTCAGCGCTGAGGCCAAATTCCTTGGCCCGCTCCATCAAGTGAAAGACCTCAGAAGAGCGCAGCAGCGCCTTGGTGGGGATACAGCCCCAGTTGAGGCAGATGCCGCCCAGGTTTTCGCGCTCAACAATCGCCGTTTTGAGCCCCAGCTGCGCCGCCCGAATAGCAGCCACATAGCCACCAGGCCCTGCGCCAATTACGATCACATCATAGGTTTGTGCGGCCATGGTTTCTTCCTCGCCAGCAGGATCAAAATAAATTAGTTCACCGTTAAACTACTTTGCCAAAAACTGCAAGATCGCAGTATACCCAAGCAAAATCTCCATCAGATCAAGAGCCAGACCCAGCGGTGGTGCACACAAAAGACAGGTCTCGCCCGCGTCTTCATTGATAAAACCATAGGCCTGCAACTTGGCCTATACTAGCCTGAATTCCTCCCAGAATCGTAAAGTGATCTGACAATGACGAAGACTCTATTCGACCTGTTCAAAGCCCTGCTCAATGCCACGCTGATTTTACTGGCGCTGTGTTTGTTTCTGGGCTGGAAACTCTTTACCTCGGCCAGTGCGGTGACAGATCGGCTTGGCGAAATCAGCCGCGATCTGACGCCGCTGCATGTGCAGGCCCAGACATTGACCCAGGAGTTCTCGGATCTGACGCAGGCGCTGCAGCGCACAGAGGGGCCGGATAGCACCGAAATGCGGCTGCGTCTGGCGCGGGTCGAAGAGCAGTTGAGTGCGCTGAAACTAGAGATTGCAACCCTGAAACAGCTGCCAACCCAGGTGGTCAGCGCAGCAGTAGAAACGGCGGTAGCAGAGATCTCCAGAGAGGTGGCCCGCTGGGTGCCCCATGTGGCCAATTGCCCGGCAGAAGAAACGGCGTCCCTGAACTAGAGACGCCGCCAAACTGACTGCCATCAAAGGCCGAAACTGCCAGCGGCCCGGCTTATCCTGCCTGCAGCTGACGCACAGTAGATCCGTAGCCCCCAGCCGAGACATAGTCCTCTTCCGGTCCAGTGCTGTGACGCAGCAGCGCCTCGTTGCGATAGGGGAAGCGGCCAAACAGCCGGATCACTTCGCGGTGCGCCCGCGCATGCAGCATGTTGGAGGCGCCACTTTCAGGCATCCGCTCCAGCATAAGCCGCACACAGCGTTCCTGATCACAAAGGTTCTCCGAATGCATCAGCGGCAGATAAAAGAACTGCCGGGCGGGCTCGTCAATTTTCATGTCCCATTTACGCTGGATCGCGTTCTTGGCAGCACTCAGCGAGATGCGGTCAGAGTGAAAGGCCTCACCAGTGCCGCGAAACATATTGCGCGGGAACTGATCCGTCAGGATGATATAGGCCAGAGTGCCGGTGGGATAGGTCAGCCACAGGGAAAACTTGCCCGCGCAGGCCTCCTCCCAGGTCTCTTTGAAACGGGTCCGGATGGTCTCATCCAGGGTGTCATCGCTCAGATACCACCCTTTTTCGCCAACCTCGTCCAACCAGAATTTCAGGATTTCTTCGGGGCCCTGCATCGGTCCATCTCCACGTATTTATACTGAAGATGAGTTCAGACCATTTTACCTCGCATTGGCAAGTGACCCTGGGTCACTAATTGTAACAACCAGGGTCATTTGCTGAAATACTTCTCACAAACCCATCGGGTTAGCGCAATCATCCCACCTCGCTGGCGGCTTCTTGCTCTTCGATCTCGGTCTCGATGGCATATTCCTGCGCAAATTCCACCGCCACCGGCGAGCCAGTAAGTGCCATGGGCGACATAATCCCGGTTTCCTCAATGGGAATCGCGGCGCGCTGGGTCGTGCGATAGAGCGCGTACATTGCCAGCATGCCCAAGAGCACCGCCATAAATAGGAAATAGCCCGGAGGTCCAAAAACTGCATCGGACATGATCCAACCGGTGATCAGCGGCCCGGCAATGGCTCCCAGCCCATTGATAAAGACCAGCCCGCCCGAGGCCGCCGCCATATCGTCGTGATCCAGATAGTCATTGGTATGGGCGATCAACAGCGAGTAAAGAGGGTTAGACATGCCGCCAATGAAAAAGGCCGCCATCAGCAGATAGGCATAGTCGCCGCCCATCAGCATGCCCATGATCGCCGCGCTGCCTCCCAAAGCAGAAACCGCCAGGACAAGCACCCGGCGATCCATCCAGTCCGACATCCAGCCCAGCGGATATTGCAACACGATGGCGCCAATATAGAAGGTGGCAATAAAGACCGAGATTTGCGACAGGCTCAGCCCGGCTTCGGCAGCATAGACCGCGCTCATGCCAAACTGCGCCGAGAACACCCCGCCCAGCAGGAACATACCAACACAGCCCAGCGGCGAGACATTCATCAGCTCGCGCAGCGACATCGGCTTGGTGGTCTCAAAGGCAGGGGTCGGAGAGATCGACAGCAGGATTGGCGCAAAGGACACCGAAATCACCACCGAGGCAATAACAAAGGTCTCATAGCCGGCCGGATCGCCAACCAGCATCAGCGCCTGGGCCGTGACGATACCAATCGTCTGCACGATCATATAGAGCGACAGCGCCTTGCCCCGGTTGGCATTGTCAGCCGCATTGTTGAGCCAGCTTTCCGCCGTCACATACACACCGGAAAAGCAAAACCCGATCAGCGCGCGGCCCAGCATCCAGGCCACCGGATTGGCCACCGCCGGATAAAGAATCATGACAGCAGAAATCAGCGAGGCCAGCGCCGCAAAAACCCGCACATGGCCGACCCGGCGGATCATATCCGGAGCCAGACGAGAGCCTCCGAGGAAGCCGATGAAATAGGCAGACATCACAAAGGACATCTGCAGGGTAGAAAACCCCTCCATGGCGCCACGAACCCCCAGAATGGTGCCCTGCATGCCATTGCCGATCATCAGCATGCCCATGCCCAACAAGAGCGCCCAGGCGCTCGACAAAACCTGCAGCATTTGGTGACTCCTTTACCAATGGGCAGACCATTCCCCAAGCAAAAGCCTGAAGGTAACCTACCCCTGTCGTATCTGTGACCGGGAGAGCCCCTGATGTCAGAGGCGGGTATCGGTTTTATGAAAGTTCATGCGTCGTCGGGACAGGATCCTGCCTTTGATCAAAGCGGATCCTGCCTGCGCTTGTCTACGCTCATTTGCGTCACTTCTGCGGCGTATTCGTCTCATGGGGCAACAAAAGCGACCCATCGCCATAAGAAAAGAAGCGGTAGCGGTTTTTCACAGCATGATCATAGATCTCGCGCACCCGCTCCTGCCCCATCAGGGCAGAGATCAGCATCAGCAGGGTGGATTTTGGCAGGTGGAAATTGGTCATCAGCGCATCGGCCGCATGAAAGGTGAAACCGGGGTAGATAAAGATATCGGTCTCACCCTCCCAGGGTTCCACCTGACCAGAACGGGCCGCGCTCTCGATCAGCCGCAAGGCGGTAGTGCCAACCGGGATAATTCGTCCGCCTGCGGCCTTGGTCGCGGCAATTTCGGCCGCGGCCTCTGCGGATACCCGCCCCCATTCGGCGTGCATCTTATGGCTGGTCACATCTTCGACCTTGACCGGCAGAAAGGTGCCCGCGCCCACATGCAGGGTAACATGAGTGAATTGAACGCCCTTGGCCGTCAGGGCTGCCAGCAGATCATCATCAAAATGCAAAGAAGCCGTGGGGGCGGCCACCGCGCCAGAGTGGCGCGCCCAGATGGTTTGATAGTCTTCTTTGTCCTGGTCATCTGCGGCGCGTTTGGCGGCAATATAGGGCGGCAAAGGCATGGCGCCCGCTGCATTCAGTGCCGCATCAAAATCATCGCCGCTCAGGTTGAAGCGCAACAGCCCCTGCCCCTCTTGCACTCCGACCAGTTCTGCCGAAAGCGCCTCAGAGAACACCACCTCTTCGCCCGGCTTGATCTTTTTTAGCGGCTTTAACAATGCCGACCATGTGCCATCGGCCTTTGGGTCCAGCAGGGTCACCTCGATCTTGGCAGCCATCCTGCCCTGCGCTGTGTCACGATGGCGCAGGCCGGACAGGCGGGCGGGAATGACCTTGGTGTCATTCAGCACCAAGCGGTCACCGGGCTGCAACAGACCCACCAGATCCGTCACACCGCCATCCGTCAGGCTGCTCGGGGTCGCCACCAAAAGCCGCGCCGCGCTGCGTGGGCTGGCGGGACGGGTGGCAATCAGATCTTCGGGCAGATCAAAGTCAAAATCACTGAGTTTCATGCCGCTCCTTTACGAGGTTTGCAGCGGCTTGGCCATGGGTTTGGATAGGGGTTTTGGATAGAGGTTTGAAGAGAGGCGTGGAAAGGACTTCGCTCTGCACCTGGCTAAGGGTCTCAGCAAAGCAGATGACCTGAGCCTTCCTACTTAGCGATAGCCACCATCATTTTGTGGCTGATGTGCCGGATCGGCTGGTTTTTCCTCTGCCGGTGCCCCCGGCACCACAGGCTGCCTGCCACGAAACATCTCCCGGAACATGCCCGGAGCTAGGGCCGACAGCGGGTTGACGCTAACCTTGGGATCATCCGCTGTGCCCTGCAGCCTAAAGGCAAAGCCAAACAGCCCCTCGCCCTTACGCGCCACCACCCTTCCGATGGCGTTGATCAGATAGATCGGAGAAATCACCCCGCGCATATCCAACACGCCCGCATTCAGATCATAAACCCCATCCATAGAGATCCCCATCGAAGGCCCCACTGCGCTGCTTTCATGCAGTACCAGATGGGTAGAACCTAGCCGGAACTTTGCCTCTACCCCGGTGAACAGGATCCCGCCCCCGGAGAGCTCGTCCAACAGGCCGATCACGCTGATGGCATTTAACAGCGCCGCCATCGAGGGCGCGTTTTTGATCCGGGTATTCTTGATCTGGATTTCCCCGTCATATTCACCGGCCACATCTGCAGGGACCAGAGTCATGTCAAAACTCCCCCCCCGCCCATGGCGTAACACCCCGGCGGCCTGAAACACGCCGCCCGCATCCTCAGACCGGATCCGCATGGCGATGCCGCTCGCCTGGGGCACCACAAGGCCAGAGACCGCAGTGGCCCCGTTTAGATTGCCAGTGAACTCTCCGTTAAAGCCGCCGCGGGTGGAAAATGTGCCTTCAAACCCGGTGAGCGCAATGCTCTCTGTCACCTGCAAACGGGCAAGGCGCATGGAGATCGGGCCGGTGGCCTCGCTGCTGCCACTACTGCCGCCGCTGGAACTGCTAAACGGCGCCCTTTGCAGATCCAAAGTACCACTGGTGACCCGCATTTCGGACAGGCCATTGGAGAGACCTTTGAATTGCACGGTCCCAGTCATCCAATTTCCGACCTGAACCGCCGTCAGATCGGCAAGGTTCAAACCGCCGCTCGCCTTGGTGGTGACGGAACCCTCCGCCTGGAGCCCGGGTGCGCGCAGTTGAAGGCTGTCAATTTTCACCGGCGTCGACAGCGTCACCTCCAGATCCAGCTCGCCCTTGGATGCGGGCGGTTTTCGCCAGCTGATCGCAGGAATGCGCAGATCCAACCCGGTGAGATCGGAGCTGAAGCGCAAGGCAGGCGGGCGATCCGGAACCAGATCCAACTGGTAACTGCCCTGCCCCGCGCCAGCGAGAGTTCCCTTGGGCAACCCGATGTTCAAAACATCCAATGCCCTTTGGCTGATATCAATCTCACCAATGACCTGACTGGATTTGCTGGCCTCTGCACCCACAGCCTGACGCCAGGTGGCTGTCAGCGGAATATCGGACAGGGTGCCTGCCCCGGACAGCGAGACCTGCGACTGATTGCCCTGCAGATGCAGCCGAGGTGCGGCAACCTCATGTCCCGGCACCAGAACGGAACTGCGCACCGCAGTGACTTCGCCCTCGTAGTGATAGGTTATCTCTTCCGGGGCGACCTTGGGTTTCAGCGGCAGGGCCAGAGTGCCGATGATGCTGACTGCTCCTGCAGCCAGATCGACCGGGAGGTTTGCCTTGTCCATGATCAAAAGCGGGGGTCGGTTCAGCAAGGAAAGTCCCGCAGTCACGGGCCCCTGCGCCATTACCCGGGCAATGCCCGGGGTGCCATCTTTGACCGAGGTATCTGGAATGATGAACGAAGTCCCGGCCACCTGTACTAAGCCCCCCTCATCTGCGGTCACCGTACCGCTGGTGGCAACAATGACCATCCGGGTGTTATAAAGACTGAAATGGCCGGCACCGTCCTTCACCCTTGGCAGGTGCTTTTGGAACTTCACCTCGGCGCCAGAAAAATTTGCATCCAGTGCATAAAAGGGCTTTTCCCGGCCCTTGCCTCGCAGGGCAAAATTCACCTCATGGGCCCGCGCCTGATAGATATTCTCCAGCACCCAGCGGCGCGGCTTTTCCGCCGCCCCCGCCGGCCAGAGCGCCTTGATCTGCGCCAATTCCAACTGGTCTGATTGCGCATCCAGAGCGTACTCCCAGCCTTCAGCCCCAGCTTGGATCTCTCCATTCAGTCGGATTTGGCGGTCATCATGTTCGATCAACATCTCCCCGAGCTGAAACCGAAAGGGCTGTGGCTGCAGGCGGAAATCCACATTGACCCCGGCAAAGACCTGCGGCTCGGCATAAAGCCCACGCGGGTTCAGAGTAAGATCGGTGAACTCCAGTTGCCCCACAAGATCCGTCAGGCGGCCATCGCTGATCCCGGCCAGTTCCGCATTGCCCACAATGGTGCCAGAGCCCCAGCCACTGCTCAGCCGCAACTCATCAAACTGCAGACGTTGCTCGCCTGGGTAATAGGTCGTGTAACTATGGGCACTGTGGATCGGAATTGGCAGGGTTTCCGGCGAGGGCTGGATTACCCCCTGGCCAATCTGCAGGCCTGAAGAAAGCGGCAACAGGCTGCCATCGCTGGCAATGCCACCGCGCAAAGATCCCGAAATAGGTGCCCGCAGCACTTCCAGCCACCCCAGAACTGGTGTTTGAACCGCGATATCTTCGCTGGCAATATCACTGACAAGAATCCCAAATTTCGCAGCAGCATCGCCAATATCGGACGTGTAACTCGCCTCAACCGCACCAACATCCTGACGTCCGCTGAGCACGGAAAATCCGGCAGAAACGGTCAATGACTGATCCCTGCGGTCGAACTGAATATGCCCCCCATCCAGTGTCCAGACCCGACCAATTCGCGCATCCTCATAACGCAGGGTCACGCCATCTGTTGACACCTCGGTCAGGGCGGCCAAGGCAGGCAGTTCAAATTGACTGTCGAACTGTTCGATCAATTGCGGCAGGTTCGCCGCCTGCCGCAGCGGAGAACCGCTCTCAGTGAAACTCAGGGCGATGCCGCCGGTTTCGCGGCGCAGATTGGCATAAAGCCCACTCAGGGAAATCCGTTTGGGCTGGATCTTGCCGCGTAACAAGGGACGCATCGCCATGGAGATTTCGGCATCAGCCAACTGCACAATAACGCTGCCATCCGCTGCACGCAGGACCACATCCTGCATGCCAACCCGCGGCCGCCAGCCGCGGCTGACCACCATATTGAGATCGCCAAACTCCAACTGCAACCCATTCAGATCCTGGGCGATGCGTGCCTCCAGCCGCGCCCTGAGCCACTGCGGTGCGTCCATCTTGGTGCCAATGCCAAAATAGATCGCCCCGGCGCCGAGGAAACAGACAATCGCCACCAACCAGATCACCCCGCGCAGGACACGCCAAGGCCAGCGCCTGCGCCGCCGCGCGGTGGTCGCCAGAGCCTCGTCGACCTGCAGGTCGCCAGAGGCACCAGCATCGGCCTTATCCTCGTCCGGTTCGATCGGTATTTATCCTTTGCCCCAGTTGACCTATCTATGGCAGGCAGCTCTTGCCAAACCGTTCCGGAGACCAACAAAATGCTCGATACCAATGACCTGGCCCCTGACTTTTCCCTTCCACGCGATGGTGGAGAAGAAATCTCTCTTGCGGAGATGAGGGGCAAAGCCGTGGTTCTGTTTTTCTATCCGCGCGATGATACCCCGGGCTGCACCAAAGAATCCATCGGGTTTTCGTCGCATCTGCAAGGCTTTGCCGATACAGACACGCTGGTCTTTGGCATTTCGAAGGATCCACTGTCAAAGCACGAGAAATTCATCGCAAAACATGATCTGACCACCCCGCTGTTGTCCGATGCCGAGGGCAGCACCTGCGAGGACTACGGTGTGTGGAAAGAGAAGAACATGTATGGCAAAAAACACTGGGGCATCGAACGCTCCACCTTCCTGATTGACGCCTCCGGAAAGATCGCCCGTGTCTGGCGCAAGGTGAAGGTCGACGGCCATGTAGAGGAAGTGCTGCAGGCGGCACAGTCCCTGTAGGTTCACTTTCTTTGATAGCCCTTTTGCGCCTGTCCGGTCTGCCGCAGCGCGTTTGGCGCCCAGCCTGATGCTCTGGACATTTGCCGCAAAACCAAACAGGTCAGGCGCAGCTTGACCCTTGACACCGGAGATCCCGACGTGAGCACGCGCCCCCTGACCCTGGCTGAAATGGCCACTGAGGTTCTGAACACCGCCGATGGTGCCGCCAAGGTTGCCCTGTCGCGCCGCCATGCCGCCGCCTGGGTCGAGGCCCGCAAGCAAGACCCCTGCGTCATCGAGATCGGCACCGCCACACCACCGCTGCACCCGGCCCGCCCGGAAAAGCCTGAATTGCTCAGCCCGCGCGATGTGCCCAAACGCAAACCCGGCAGCGAAGCCGGGCGTATTGCGCTGCTGCATGCGGTGGCCCATATCGAGCTCAACGCCGTTGATCTGCATTGGGACATTATCGCGCGTTTCTCGCATGTGCCTTTGCCGGTTGGTTTTTTTGACGATTGGGTCAAGGCTGCGGATGAGGAATCCAAGCACTTTGGCCTGATGTGTGATTGCCTCGAAAGCCTCGGCAGCCACTACGGCGCCCTGCCCGCGCATCGTGGCATGTGGAAGGCCGCCGAAGACACCGTGGATGATCTGATGGGGCGGCTTGCGGTGGTGCCCATGGTGCTGGAAGCGCGTGGGCTGGATGTGACCCCCGGCATGATCAAGATATTCAAACAGGCGAAACTCACCCAGGCGGTTGAAGCGCTGGAAGTGATCTACGCCGAGGAGGTCAGCCATGTGGCCTATGGCTCCAAATGGTTCTACTTCCTCTGTGGTCGTGACAACCTGGACCCCAAAGGCGTGTTTCACGCTCTGGTGAAAAAATATTTCCACAGCAGTCTGAAGCCGCCGTTCAATGAGGAAAAACGGGCCGATGCCGGCATTCCCCCAGATTTCTACTGGCCCCTGGCCGAAACGGTAAAACCGCTCTCCGGGATCTAGGGTCTGCATCAGACGAGGGGCCATCTGCCAAACCAGTAGGGCGGGCAGGCAACAATCCGCCCAAAGACGCGCCTGACCGGGCCAAACCGAAGCCCTGGTTTTGAAAAAGCCCCAGCACACTTGCCCAAAGCCCCTGTGATGGCTAAAGATTTCGCGCAGAGCTTTGCAGCAGGGGATGGCTTGCAACTCTGAAGTTTAGGGATGGAACAAGGATCAGCACGTGCGAACACGTCTGGCTATTAAGATACACTCATTTCTGGAACACCGTTTTCCAGAACGCCGGGTCTTTCTCAAATCCGATGCGGATACCCGGTTTGTGCGGCTGCGACCCGAAACGCAGATTGTAGCAATTGCCGGCATGGTGGCCTTTGTCGCCTGGTCGATTGTTGCCACGGCCATTGTGCTGATGGACAGCATCGGGGCGGGCAATTTTCGCGAGCAGGCCAAACGCGATCAGATGACTTATCGCGCCCGGCTGAATGATATTTCCAGCGAACGCGACAGTCGCGCCGAAGAGGCTCTGGCCGCGCAACAACGGTTCAACGCTGCGCTAGCGCAGATCTCGATGATGCAATCAGAACTGCTCACCTCCGAAACCCGCCGCCAGGAGCTGGAAACCGGGATCGAGGTGATCCAGACCACCCTGCGCCAGACCATGACCCAGCGCGACGGATCGCGGGCCGAACTGGAAGAGCTGCGGGAGAGCACCCAGGCCGATGGCAGCGTGCCGATGGCCAGTGGCGGCTCGCCCCTGCAAATGGATTTCCTGTCGACCGTGCTGGCCGAAACCGCTTCTGAGCGCGACCAGATCGAGGCCGATGCCCGTGCCGCGCTGGAGCAACGCGCCGAGATGGAGCTGGAGCTGGAGCTGCTCAATGAGCGCAACGACCAGATTTTCCGCCAGCTGGAAGAGGCCGTGAGCGTTTCGGTCACCCCCTTGGACAAGATGTTTAGAAACGCAGGCATGCCGCCAGATCGTATTCTGGAACAGGTGCGTCGTGGATACAGCGGTCAGGGCGGTCCGCTCAGCCCTTTAGCCCTGTCGACCCGCGGTGAGGAACCCTCCGCGGATGAGCTGCGCGCCAACCAGATTCTCAATCAGTTGGACCAGTTGAACCTCTATCGTATGGCCGCCCAGCAGGCGCCCTTTGCCTCTCCGGTAAACCTGAATCTGGTCCGGCAGTCCTCGGGCTATGGCTATCGCCGCGATCCCAAAACGGGTGGGCGTCGCTTGCACAAAGGATCTGATTTTGCCGGTCGTACCGGCACCGATATCTTTGCAACCGCTGATGGCGTGGTCACCCAGGCGGGCTGGCAATCGGGCTATGGCAAACTTGTGACCATACGCCATGCCTTTGGCATTGAGACGAAATATGCCCATAACTCAAATCTACGCGTGAAGGTTGGCCAAAGGGTCTCGCGCGGCGATCACATTGCTGATATGGGTAACACCGGACGGTCCACCGGAACCCACCTCCACTATGAGGTCAGGGTCAATGGAGCACCTGTAAACCCGATGATCTATATCAAGGCTGCGAGAAATGTTTTCTAAGAGCAAAATCAACGAACCTGGCCCCAAGCAGGCTGAGGCAACACCGACAGCTGCACCCGCAGCCCCCTCGACTCCTGCTGCGCCTGTCAGCGATTACAAGCCCTCTGCCCCAAAGGCAAAGCCACCGGCATCGCTGCTGAGCTCGGACCTGCATATTACCGGCAACCTGAAGACCTCTGGCGATATCCAGGTCGAAGGCACCGTCGAAGGTGATATCCGTGCCCATCTGCTCACCGTTGGCGAAACCGCTACAATCAAAGGTGAAGTGATTGCCGATGATGTTGTGGTCAATGGTCGGGTTGTTGGCCGCGTACGGGGCCTCAAGGTCCGCCTGACCGCCACTGCCCGCGTTGAAGGCGACATCATCCACAAGACCATCGCCATCGAGAGCGGTGCCCATTTTGAGGGTTCGGTTCAGCGTCAAGATGATCCGCTGACCCCCGGCGGTAAAAAAGCCGCGCCAATCGCCCCCCCTGCAGCAGCGGCCCCTGCCCCTTCGGCAGCCGTCAAAGCGGCAACTGCCGCCGCCAAGGCCGACAGCTAAATCTGGGCTGTGCCTGCTGGCTCCCTTTGCGGGAGGCCAATAGTCGGCGCCTGCCTTCGGCCTGGTGACCAGAGCCGGGAGATTTGAATTTAGACGCCGCAGAGGGAGCTCTGCGGCGTTTTTCTTACCAAGGCCAATCCGTTGTAAAATCCAAAAGCGCAACCCAGGCAGCTCGTCCCCTAGGCCACTCAAATTGACCAGATTATTATTCCTCCAGGGAGATTTTCCTTTTACAATTCAATTAATAGGGGTAGCGTCCGGCAAGTATTTTATGACGAAACCTGGAGTGACACATGCCCGTTATTCTCGGCGCAATTGCCGTTTTGGCTGCCGCCTTCTTTTGGATCCAGCGCGCCCGCAATGCCGCTGAAATGAGCCACGAGCTGTTGGATGTTGCCAATGACATTCGCCTTGCGGCCCGGCGTTTTGGCTTTCGCCGTCGCAACAACCTGCATCCCGCTGAGACCATCGAAGATCCGCAGATTGCCGTCGCTGCGCTGGGTGCCAGTTTTCTCGAACTCGATGACTATCCCACTGCAGAACAAAAGGAAGCGCTGATCCGGGGCCTGCGCGAGGAGCTGAGGATCCCGCATCAGGATGCCGAAGAACTGGTGCTGCTTGGCCGCTGGATCATGCAGGAATGTGGCGACCCACAACAGGCGATTGAGCGGTTGTCACGTCGTCTCTACAAACTGAGCGCGCAAAATCATTTCAATACTGTTGTTGCGATCATTCAAGCCATCGCCAAGTTTGGCAGCGGCACCCTGACCCAGGCACAAAAAACCGCGCTGGAGGATGTCCAGCGCGGCTTGAAAACTCAATAGTCTTGCTGTCTCCCTGGTCAAAAGTGTCGGGGAGACAGAGGCTTAGTCCGTAACAGTCACTTTGCTCATCATGTCGGGCTTGCCTACAACGGCGCCATTGCCGCCCGTGCCCAACTTGATCGTGTCAACCACATCCATGCCTTCAGTGACTTCACCCACAACGGTGTATTGCCCGTTGAGGAAATGCCCCGGTTTGAACATGATGAAGAACTGCGAGTTCGCACTGTTGGGGTTTTGCGAGCGCGCCATACCAACGATGCCCCGGTCAAAAGGACGGTCCGAGAATTCGGCTGGCAGATCAGAACGGTCAGAGCCGCCCATGCCGGCACGGCTCATGTCGCCGCCCATCAGGCCAAACTGAACATCGCCGGTCTGCGCCATGAAGTCTTTGATAACGCGGTGGAACACCACCCCGTCATATTTGCCTTCGGCGGCCAGTGCAGTGATCTGCTCCACATGTTTGGGCGCCAGATCCTCAAACAGGTCGATCTTGACCACACCGTTGGCGCCTTCGCCTTCGATCTGGATCTCCAGCCCTGCAGCCAGGGTCGAGCTGGCCAGGAGGGAGAATGCCGCTGCCAGCTTAAACATCGGCAGCCACCTTGACGCTGATCATGCGGTCGGGGTTCGCGGGGGGCTCGCCTTTGACGATGGCGTCAACATGCTCCATGCCCTCAATCACCCGGCCATAGACGGTGTACTGACCGTTGAGGAAATGGTTGTCCTTGAAGTTGATGAAGAACTGCGAATTGGCCGAATCCGGGCTGGCAGAACGGGCCGCGCCCAGGGTGCCGCGATCATGTGGCAGGCTGGAGAATTCAGCAGGCAGGTTGGGCAGGCTGGAGCCGCCGGTGCCGGCCATGCGGATGTTGAAACCATCTTCCATATCGCCATTGGCCACATCGCCAGTCTGCGCCATGAAACCATCGATAACTCGGTGGAAACAAACGTTGTCATACTCGCCGCCACGGGCCAGTTCCTTCATGCGCTCGGCATGTTTAGGGGCCACATCCGCCAGCAATTCAATGACAACATTGCCATCTTTCAGCTCAACGATGACGGTGTTTTCTGGATCTTTGATCTCGGCCATGGGGCCCTCCTGACTGCAAAATTTGCAACGATAGTTAAGGGTAGCGCTCGCAATTGCCAAGGGAGCATTGACTGATGGCGCAAAAGCGCTGAAAGAACTTCGTAATTACCAATGGATTTTGCACAGAGGAGCCTCTCATGGGCTGGAAAACACTCGATGACATGGAACTGAGCGGCAAACGCGTCCTGGTGCGGGTGGACATCAATGTGCCGCTGGTCGACGGCGTGGTGACCGATTCCACCCGGATCCGCCGTATTGCCCCAACTGTGCGCGATATTCTGGCCGCCGGTGGCAAGCCGATCCTGCTGGCGCATTTTGGCCGCCCTGGTGGCGAGCGCCGCGAGAATCTGTCTCTGAACCAGCTGGTGCCAACCCTGGAACGCGCCTTTGAAACCCGGGTGCGTTTTGCCGCCGATTGTGTTGGCGAAGGCGCCAAGGAGGCCGCCAGCGCCCTGCAGCCCGGCGAAGTGCTGCTGCTGGAAAACACCCGATTTCACGCCGCCGAGACAAAAAACGATGCGAATCTGGCCGCTGGCATGGCCGAGCTGGGCGATGTCTATTGCAACGATGCCTTTTCTGCCGCCCACCGCGCCCATAGCTCCACCGAAGCTCTGGCACGTCTGCTGCCCGCCTGTGCTGGCCGTCTGATGCAGGCAGAGTTGCAGGCACTGGAAAGTGCCCTTGGCGCGCCAAAGCGCCCGGTGACAGCCGTGGTTGGTGGCGCCAAGGTTTCAACCAAGCTGGAGCTGCTGGGCAATCTGGTGGAAAAGGTCGACTACCTGGTGATCGGCGGCGGCATGGCCAATACTTTCCTTGTGGCCAAAGGTCTGCCTGTTGGCATCTCTTTGGCGGAGCGTTTGATGAAAGACACCGCCACCGAGATCATGGCCAAGGCGGAAAGCACCGGCTGCAAAATCGTGCTGCCCAACGATATTGTCGTGGCCGAGAAATTTGAATCCCACGCCCCCCATCAGGTGCTGCCGGTCGATCAATGCCCGGAAACCGCAATGATCTTGGATGCCGGACCCGAAAGCGTGCGGATCATCAATGAGATCTTCACCCAAAGCAAAACTCTGATCTGGAATGGTCCGCTGGGGGCTTTTGAAATGGAGCCCTTTGACGCCGCCACCAATGCCGCCGCGCTCAAGGCGGCTGCGCTCACCCGTGCCGGGCTGCTGACGGCTGTGGCCGGCGGCGGTGATACGGTTGCGGCGCTGAATGCATCCGGCGCGGCGGGGGATTTCACCTATATCTCCACTGCTGGTGGCGCATTTTTGGAATGGATGGAAGGCAAGACCCTGCCCGGCGTTGCTGTGCTGGAAGGCTAAGACCCGCCCGTCCTGACGCCTGAACCGATACAGAACCGCCGGTCAGCAGCCCTGCTGTTCGGCGGTCTTCTTTTACCGTTATCTCTTTGCGCAGCCTGAGAACTTATTAACAAATACTTAATGGAAAAAATTCTATCCCCTTGCAGATAAAAGGGGATTCACAAAGCGAATCACTTGTGCCATAACAAAGACAGAGGCCGGAACAACTGGCCCAAGACAGACTTTGAGCAGTAAACATACAGGCAACTCCACGTGACCCGAAGCAGCAAGCCTTCTATAGGTGCCTTCACCTTTTTTGTCGTCGCATTTGCGCTGAGCGCATATTTTACCTTTGCGGCGGTACAGGGTGATTTCGGGTTGTTCAGAAGAGTCGAGATCCAGGCCGAAGCCGATGAGCTTCGTCTGGATCTTGATCGTCTGACCCTGGAAATTGCCGAAGCGGAAAACCTCACACGTCGCCTGTCGGATGATTATCTCGATCTCGATCTGCTGGATGAACAGGCCCGTTCGGTCCTCGGCCTGCTGCGCGCTGACGAAATCGTTATTCAATAAACGCTTTTTGCACCCCTCCTGTGTCACAGCTACGGGCTCCGGCTGTTGAACAGGTTTGACCATCATGCAACCATACGAGACATACCCCGTAGGATCGGGCCAATTGGCGCGGCATTTTTGCCCCCGTTCGGACTGGCTCTGCGGTGAAATGACCCGAGGTCACAAAAACCCTCGCCAGCTGATCCAAATTCAACTATGAATTAGTTTAACACTAAACTATCTAGCCTCAAGGGGGAGCCCGCACCGATGGCAGCTAGGAAAAGCACCAAGAAACCAAACGTTTCTGCCGAAGAACTGACCAAGTATTACCGCGACATGCTTTTGATCCGTCGATTCGAAGAAAAGGCCGGTCAATTGTATGGCATGGGTCTGATCGGTGGCTTCTGCCACCTCTATATCGGTCAGGAAGCCGTTGTTGTTGGTCTGGAGGCTGCGGCCGAAGAAGGCGACAAGCGCATCACCTCTTATCGCGACCACGGCCATATGCTGGCCTGCGGCATGGATGCCGGTGGCGTCATGGCTGAGCTCACCGGCCGTGAAGGCGGTTTGTCCAAAGGCAAGGGCGGCTCGATGCATATGTTCTCCAAGGAGAAGCATTTCTACGGCGGCCACGGTATTGTTGGCGCCCAGGTGCCACTGGGTGCAGGTCTGGCCTTTGCAGATAAATACAAGGGCAACGGTCGGGTAACCTTTACCTATTTTGGTGATGGCGCCGCCAACCAGGGCCAGGTCTATGAGACCTTCAACATGGCAGCAATCTGGGATCTGCCGGTGGTTTTTGTCATTGAAAACAACCAATACGCCATGGGTACCGCCCAGGCGCGCTCGACCTCAACCCCCGATATCTACACCCGCGGCGAGGCCTTTGGCATCCCAGGCGAAGCGGTCGACGGGATGGATGTTCTGGCGGTAAAAGCTGCCAGTGAACGGGCTGTAGGCCACTGCCGGTCCGGTAAGGGGCCCTATATTCTGGAAGTGAAAACCTACAGATACCGCGGCCATTCGATGTCGGATCCGGCGAAATACCGTACCCGAGAAGAAGTGCAAAAGATGCGCAGCGAGCGTGATCCCATTGAACAGGTCCGCGATCTGTTGCTCACCGGCAAACATGCCACTGAAGAAGATCTGAAAGCGATCGACAAGGAAATCAAAGAAGTGGTCAACCAGTCTGCTGAGTTTGCCCGCACCAGCCCGGAACCGGCGCTCGAAGAGCTCTGGACCGACATCTACGCCTGAGGGGAAGAGATTAGATATGGCAACTGAAATTCTGATGCCCGCCCTGTCGCCAACCATGGAGGAAGGCACCCTGGCCAAATGGTTGGTCAAGGAAGGCGATACCGTAGGATCCGGCGATATTCTGGCCGAGATCGAGACCGATAAGGCCACGATGGAATTCGAGGCTGTTGATGAAGGGATCATCGGCAAAATTCTGATCGCTGAAGGCTCTGAAGGAGTGAAAGTAAACACGCCGATCGCCGTTCTGGTCGAAGAGGGTGAAAGCCTGGATGCCGCTGCTGTCGCTGCGCCTGCGGCGGGCAATGAAGCGACCGTGGCCGGGGCACCTGCGGCGCCCACAGCCCCCGCCGCTGCTGCCGCGGCACCTGCCACTCCGGTGGTGGACAACAGCCCGGATTGGCCCGAAGGCACAGAGGTGGTCAAGACCACCGTGCGTGAGGCCCTGCGCGACGCCATGGCGGAAGAGATGCACAGCAATGAAAACGTCTTTTTGATGGGCGAGGAAGTTGCTGAATACCAGGGGGCTTACAAGATCAGCCAGGGGCTGCTGGACGAGTTTGGCGCCAAGCGCGTCATCGATACACCAATCACAGAACACGGCTTTGCTGGCATTGCCACAGGTGCCGCCTTTGGTGGCTTGAACCCAATTGTCGAGTTCATGACCTTTAACTTCGCCATGCAGGCAATTGACCATATCATCAACTCAGCCGCCAAGACGCTTTATATGTCTGGCGGGCAGATGGGCGCGCCCATGGTGTTCCGAGGCCCCAATGGCGCGGCAGCGCGCGTAGGCGCCCAGCACAGCCAGGACTATGCAGCCTGGTATATGCAGGTGCCTGGCCTCAAGGTGGTGATGCCCTACTCCGCGTCAGACGCCAAAGGTCTACTGAAATCCGCCATTCGCGACCCCAACCCGGTGATCTTCCTGGAAAATGAAATCCTCTATGGCCGCTCCTTTGAGGTGCCAAAGATGGACGATTTCACCGTTCCCTTTGGCAAGGCCCGGATCTGGCGTGAGGGCACTGATGCCACCATCGTCTCCTTTGGCATCGGCATGCAATACGCGCTGGAGGCCGCTGACAAACTGGCCGAAGAAGGCATTTCGGCTGAAGTGATCGACCTGCGTACTCTGCGCCCGATGGATCTTCCCACAGTGATCAAATCGGTGATGAAGACCAACCGCCTAGTGACCGTCGAAGAAGGCTGGCCCCAGGGTTCCGTTGGCAGCTACATCGCCTCTGAGGTGATGCAGCAGGCCTTTGACTATCTGGATGCGCCAGTGATCACCTGCACCGGCAAGGATGTGCCCATGCCCTATGCCGCCAATCTCGAACGCCACGCGCTGATCACCACCGATGAAGTGGTCGCCGCTGTGAAGCAAGTGACTTATCGGTAAGACATGTTTGAGGCCATCGAAACCCAGCTCACGCTTTCACCAAAGCACGGGAGTTTCGTTTTGCTCGAGGGATATTCCTTCCAGAACGGAACTCTGAACGTGCAACTGCGTAGCGCGGGGTTGGGCGATGGCCTCACGCTCCATTTCACCAATGTCATTGGCCTGACGATGTCGGAAGACGTCTTTGGATCAGATGGCGGCCAGATCACCCGCGAAAGCGTTGACACAGAAGACGATGGCGCGGTTTTGCCTAACGGCTTCTTTTGGTCGTCAGCAACTGCGCCGACGATCCGTGCCGTGCGCGATACAGTGCCTGCACCATTCGACGACAGGGTGAAAGATCATAAACTATTCCTTTTGTCGCTACGGGAGCTCGAGCTTTCCTTTGTGGCGCACAAAGCATTCGAAATCGAACACATGTCTTCGGACATGGCATGATTAAGGGAAGCTAAAAGATGCCCATCGAAGTCCTCATGCCCGCCCTCTCCCCTACAATGGAGGAAGGCACCCTGGCCAAATGGTTGGTCAAGGAAGGCGATACCATCCAATCCGGTGATCTCATTGCCGAGATCGAAACCGACAAGGCCACCATGGAGTTCGAAGCCGTGGATGAAGGTGTCATCGGCAAGATCCTGATTGATGAAGGCAGCGAAGGGGTGAAGGTCAATACCGCCATCGCCGTGCTGCTCGAAGAGGGTGAGAGTGCCGATGATATCACCGCCAGCGCGACACCGGCTGCCCCTGCAGCCCCAGCTGCCGAGGTGGCTCCTGTAGCCGCCGAGAAGGCTGCACCTGCCGCCCCAGCGCCGGCCTCTCCCGCTGCCGCAGATGGCAGTCGCATTTTTGCCTCGCCCCTGGCCCGGCGCATTGCCGCAGACAAAGGCCTGGATCTGGCGCAGCTCAGTGGCTCCGGCCCGCGCGGGCGGATCGTAAAGGCGGATGTCGAAAATGCCAGCGCCGCGCCCAAAGCCGCCCCGGCCGCTGCAGCCGCTGCTCCCGCCACTGCTCCTGCCCCGACTGGTCCTTCCTCCGATATGGTTGCCCGCATGTACGAGGGCCGCACCTACGAAGAGATCTCTTTGGACGGTATGCGCAAAACCATCGCCGCCCGTCTCACCGAGGCAAAGCAGACAGTGCCGCATTTCTACCTGCGCCGCGATATCCAGCTGGATGCGCTGCTGAAATTCCGCGGCGAGCTGAACAAGCAGCTCGAAGGCCGCGGTATCAAACTCTCGGTCAATGACTTCATCATCAAAGCCGTCGCCCTGGCGCTTCAGGCGGAGCCTGCTGCAAATGCCGTCTGGGCAGGCGATCGGGTCTTGCAGATGAAGGCCTCCGATGTGGCGGTTGCCGTCGCCATCGAGGGCGGTTTGTTCACCCCGGTTCTGCAGGACAGCGAGCTGAAATCGCTCTCAACCCTGTCAACAGAGATGAAGGATCTGGCCACCCGCGCCCGTGATCGCAAACTGGCGCCGCATGAATATCAGGGCGGCAGCTTTGCCATCTCCAATCTGGGCATGTTTGGCATCGACAACTTTGACGCCATCGTCAACCCGCCCCATGCCGGTATTCTCGCCGTGGGGGCCGGTGCCAAAAAGCCGGTTGTTGGTGCCGATGGCGAGCTGAAAGTGGCCACAGTGATGTCCGTCACCATGTCGGTGGATCACCGGGTCATCGACGGCGCTTTGGGCGCCCAGCTGCTGCAGGCCATTGTCGAGAATCTGGAAAACCCCATGGTGATGCTCGCCTGAGCCTGGGCGAACCAATAGATTAAAATAGAAAACCCCGCCTGCAGACTGTCCTACAGGCGGGGTTTTCATTGTGGTGGTGGCGCTTAGGCCGCAGGCGTGGTTACTTCGGCGTGCTATGCTCAGAGAGCACCTGATCCATGCTGATTGACGGTTGATCGCAGCCTGCCTCGCCAACGATCTTGGCCGGTACACCGGCCACGGTCTTGCAGGGTGGCACCTCTGCCAGCACAACCGAACCGGCGGCAATACGGCTGCAATGGCCCACCCGGATATTGCCCAGCACCTTGGCGCCCGCTCCAATCAGCACCCCATCTTCGATCTTGGGGTGGCGATCTTCTTCTTCCTTGCCGGTACCGCCCAGGGTCACCGAATGCAGCATCGAGACATTGTCGCCCACAACGGCGGTCTCCCCGATGACGATGGAATGGGCATGGTCAATCATGATGCCGCGCCCAATGCGGGCGCCGGGGTGAATATCGACGCCAAAGATCTCGGAGATCCGCATCTGGAAAAAGAAGGCCAGATCCAGATCACCCTGAAGCCAAAGCCAATGAGCAATGCGGTAGGCCTGGATCGCCTGATAGCCTTTGAAATACAAGATCGGCTGCAACAGCCGGTGGCAGGCGGGATCGCGATCATAGACTGCCATCAGATCCGCCCGCGCCGCAGCAATCAGATCCGGGTCCGATGCAAAGGCAGTGTCAACAATCTCGCGCAGGATCACCATCGACATCTCATTCGAGCACAGCTTGGCGGCGATCCGGTAAGACAGCGCCTTCTCCAGCGTCGGATGGTGCAGGATACAGGCATGAATCAACCCGCCCATCAGCGGCTGTTTGGCAACGGCCTCTTGGGCTTCAGTCGAGATCTGTTCCCAGACCGGGTCCAGCGGTGATACGGCTTGGCGTGTCTTGATCATGGCATGGCATCCTCTATCTCATGCGTAGGTTTGCATTTAGGGCAGAAAAACCCAAGCGCAAACCCTTGATGGGAAAGATTTCAAAAATGAATGGATCTGGCCTTGTAAAATGGCCCAAGGCACAGAGAGCCAAAGCCCGGACGACACCCAGGTCAGGGCCACTGGCCCCATCGCGCCTGTGCCCCTATGGCGCGGATCGACGTTGCAACTCCTGCAAGATCAGGATTAAACAATTGATATAGCTTGGATTATTCCAAGGCGGCTCGGTGGCCAAGGCGCTGCTCTGTCGCGCCGCCGCATCCAGTGATCCGTTGCCCCAGTGCGGATGCAGACGACCTGTGCGGGCCACATGCCGCGCTGCCAGCTCGGCTCGATCCAAAAGCATCTGACACAGAGTTGATCGCTGCGGTTCAGCTTCCAACAGCAAGGCCCGCGCCACCGTGCTCACATCTTGCGGTAAAACAGGCAGCATCCTTGGCGAGTCTTTTTGGCTCTCCTTGGGTCCCATAGGGCTATTCCCTTAGCCTAGCACCTGCTGGGTGGCAAAACCTGCGCTATAGCGATCAGAGAGTTGCGCCACCTCCAGAAGATCCCCTGCCAGGGCACCATCGGCGATCTGCTCACCGGCACTATAGATCCAGCTTGGCTGCTCTACCTGCCGTTCGCTCAGAACAGCGCCTGCGCGCAGAATGCGGACCCGGTAGGCCTCGCGTGTCTCACCCAGCGGAATTTCTGGCAAATCCCAGCTGTCGCCCTCGATGCGGCTGCGCCTGATCCAACTGGCGTCTATATCGGCACCCAGCGCGCCCTGCAGCCGCAGATGCACCGGCGCATAGGGGCGCAGCCCGTTGCCTTCAAAGGCTTCGATCCTATGCTGATAGCTGGGATCGTCATAACCCCGGCGGGCTGGGCCAATCCGGTAATGCCGGGCAATACGGCGCTGCGCCAGGGTGAGCTCCACCTGCGACAGGGCAGCATCCAGCAGCACCAGATAGGAGCCTTCGGGCCAAAGTGCGGGCATCAAGCCATCGCTGCCCAATTGGCCGCGCAGCCTACCGCGCAGCATATAGGTATCCTCGCCCACCAGCTCTGCCTGCTGGAACTGCAACACCTCCCAATTGCCATTGCTGCCATCTCCAATGGCCAGGGCATTGGCCCCATTAAGAACAGCCAGCGCATCGCGGCTTTGCAGACTGCCGGAGATCAGCTTTACCTGCAAATCCGCCCCAAGATCCCAACGCCCCGTCGGGCCCATGGACAGGGCGGTTTCTGTCACCCCGATGGTGGCGCGGGAAGCAATGATCTGTTCCAGTGTATAATCCGCATCGCTGTCCGATCCATAAAGCGCCACGGTGCCAGGCCATGGGGAGGCCGTGACCGCCAGATGCGGCGCATGCGGGCTTTCTTCGCCGGTCAACAGGGGCAGATCCAAAAACAGCGGCAGCACTGGCAGGGGCGGTTCAAAGGCCTGCCCCACAGGCAGAGCCTCGTCATAGACTGCCGGACGGTAGACTTCGGCTTCAATGCGAACCGCCTCCACTGTCTGCGCCTCTGCCAGCTCGATGCGGTCCAGCCGGTATTGTCTGGGTTGCGCTGAGGCTGGCTCTGCTCCCTCAATCGGCAGCTGATCTGGTGCTTCTTCGGGCAGGGTTACCACATCCCCCACCCCAAGCTGTAGCTGCGAGGGCGGCAGAACAAATCGCGCCGTATCCCGCGCCACCCGCGCCTCCGCCAGCCAACGTTCCACAACCTCGCGGGCTTCGCTCTCTGTCAGTACCAGCGCAAGCTCACTGCTGCTCACCGCATGGGTGTGATCATCCGGCAGGCTGGCCTCAACAGCGGTAATTTCATAGCTCTTGCCCCATTCCACATAGCGCAAACGCACCCGCCCGGAGAGCTCCGCCTCGGCCTCGCGGGTCAGCTCCAAGCCACCATCCAGCCCACCGTCCAGATCGGCGCTGGCCACCAGCTGTTGCTGGCCCACCACCGCGGCCTGATCGCCGTTGCGCAGGCGGAACTTCAACAAACCGTCGCGTTCGATACTGTCAAAGCCATAGCGCAGACTCAACGGTTGCAGGGTGGCACGGGCCTCGGCCACTTCGGCCAGACCATAGCCATGCACCGTGCCATAAAGCTCTGTCACATCGATATTGGGCTGGCCGGAAGCGGTGCAGACTTCGCGCACAACCGAGGCCAGGGAGCGTTGCCCTGCCCGTCCATTCAGCCAATGGCCCCGCAGGTAGTTCTCTCCGTCGCTCCAGACCTCGGCCAGATTGGGAAAGGCCGGAAAGGGCCGCGCATCCCAGGCCCAGACATAGGCGTTATCCATATCCAGCATCCGCCCGGCGTATTCACTGGAGAGCGGGTTATTGGCCGCATCCTTCCAATAGCTCAGAACGGCGCGCAGATACTGCGCCTGTATCAGGTCATCGCGTTGACCATTGGAGAATTTTGGCAGTTGCGATTCCGAGCTTTTGGGGTCGAGAAACTTATTGGGCTCGTTGGTGCCCTTGTCGATGGCCGCACAGCCCAGCTCGGTGAACCAGATGGGCTTTTTCTGAGGCTGCCAAGCGGTTGGAAGCTCTTGGCGCTGCCCGTCTATGCGGTCGTGGTGCTGGTTGGACCACCAGTTCTTCAGATCCTTGTATCGCCAGATCCAGGGCTCATCATGGGCGCCATCTGCAATCGGCGTGCGGATCTGCGCCGCTTTGGCCTCGGCAGAATGGTAATACCAGTCATAGCCCTCACCGCCTTCGACATTTGATTGCAGGTAGTCGAGATCATAGAGGCTGCTGACACCAGCTGCCCGGTCCAGATGATCGCCCCCCTCGCGCCAGTCTGACAATGGCATGTAGTTGTCGATGCCGATAAAATCGATATTGGCATCGGCCCATAGTGGATCAAGGTGGAAATAGCGATTACCCTCGGGGCTGAGGTAGCCCCAGTATTCCGACCAATCCGCCGCATAGCTGATCTTGGCCTCGGGCAGGAGCAGCCGCACCTCTGCGGCCAGATCGCGCAGGGCCGCGACTGCGGGAAATCCCGTTGCCCCGCGGATCTGGGTCAGGCTGCGCATCTCGGAGCTGATGCAAAAGGCATCGACCCCGCCAGCCGCCGCCGCAAGGGCCGCATTGTGCAAAATGAAGCGGCGCAGCCCCCAGTCAACCCCGCCCGTATAGATCACCTGCCCCACAGAGACGGTAAAATCCGCCGCCACAGCACTGCCCATGAAATCGGCGACCTCGGCCTCGGCAGCCGCTGTCTGATCCGGGCTGCCCGGCTGACCTGGGGCTTTGGACAGGGTAATGCGCCCGCGCCAGGGCAGCGGCGGCTGGCTGCTGGCACTGCTCCAGGGGTCCGGCAGAGAGTTACCCGCCCCCTGATCCATCAGAATAAAAGGATAGAACATCACCCGCTTACCACTGAGTTTTAGCGCCTGAATGGCCTCGATCACCGCACCATCCGCCGGGGAGCCGCCATAAAGCCCGCGCCCCTCGGCATCCTCAGGCACCAGATCGGCGCTGGCTCTGGTTTCGCCGGAAACGTACCAGGGCATCGGTATCCCTTCGGCCTGTTTTTGCTCCACCTTGGGTTTGATCTGGCACTGGCCGCATCTGAGATCGTCGCCAAACCAGGAGACAATCAGCGAGGCAGCATCGCAGCTGGGCAGCTCGGTCTCCAAAGCGGCAAGCGAGGTGGAGAGATCGCTTTGCCCTGAGGCGGTATGGCTATTGGCGCCACGTCCCTGGCCCGGCCCAGTGCCATAGTGAACCGGGGTTGTGGCCAGGGCGTATTCACCGGTGCCCGGCATCAGCGCCACGCCTTTGACCAACTGGCCCAGGTCGAGGTCATAGTCAGGGTTGTCGGGCTGTTCCGGGCGCACCACCTCAAAGGAGAACTGCGGCACCCGGTTGCCAAAGGGTTCAAGGGCGATGTTTTCCATCACCACATAGGCGGTGCCACGATAGGCCGGCACTGCACCTGCGCCCTCTACCGCCTCCATCAGCGGATCCGGAAGCTGGTCTTTGCCGCCGCGATACACCGTCATGTTGAGATCCAGCGGCGAGACTTCCCCGCCATCAGCCCAGACCCTTGGCACGGCCGCAATTTCGCCGGTGCACAGCGCAATCGCCAGCGAGATGGAATAGCTGTAGCTGGTTGTTTTGGGTGTAGGGGGACCTCCCTTGCCGCCCCCGGTGACCGTGGTGGTCTCCAGAAACTTGCTGGCCCAGATCACCTGACCGCCGATGCGGCTGCGACCATAGATCTGCGCGATTGGCGCCCCCTGACCAGCCTCGGTCAAACGAAACCGATCGACCCGCCCCACCTCAACCGCGTCAGAGCCAGAACCCAATAGCCGCTCATCAATGGCCCGCCCCAATGTGGCCCCCACGGCGCGACCGATGGCAACGCT